>PBYL01000130.1 GCA_002729595.1 Thalassovita sp.
GAATACGAGTTAGATCCAGAAACACTCGATTATGTAGTGGTAGATTCTGTATGGATAGACGAAATATGGGAAAAAATGTAATTAAGAACTTAAAAAACTTTGTTGAGCAGAAAGAAATTTCTGCTCTTTTTTTTATCTACCTATTTCGCAGTAATATTGAACCGTGAAAAGAAGATACTAGTGGTTCAATAAAAAAATAAGAATGTTCACAGAAAGACAACTATTCCTAAATCATATTGCACAAACCAGCGACTTCCCTTTGATGGTAGAGATTGAAAAGGCCAAGGGAATTTACATGTACGACAAATTTGGAAAAAAATACATGGATCTTATATCCGGCATTGGCGTAAGCAACCTCGGGCATTTGCATCCAGCAGTAGTAAAAGCAGTTAAAAAGCAAGTAGATAAATATATGTACCTGATGGTTTACGGCGAATTCGTAGAAACACCACAGGTAAAACTTGCCAAACTCCTTTCAGATTTATTACCCAAAAATCTTAATAGTGTATATCTGGTAAACTCAGGTACCGAAGCCGTAGAAGGCGCACTTAAATTAGCTAAAAGATTTACTGGAAGAACAGAAATTATTTCTGCTTTTGATGCATATCATGGTGCTACTCAAGGCTCTTTATCTATTTGTGGCAACGAACCTTTCAAAAATGCTTTCAGACCTTTATTGCCAGATGTAAAGCATATTCAATTTAATAAAGCAGAAGACTTAGAATTAATTACTGAAAAGACAGCAGCTGTAGTTGTAGAAACTATTCAGGGAGAAGCTGGTATTAGAGTTCCTGATAAAGCCTACATGAAGCAGTTAAGACAGTAATGTACAGATAAAGGCTGTTTACTCATCTTTGATGAAATACAAGCTGGAATTGGCAGAACAGGAAAGCTGTGGGGCTTCGAGCATTTTGATGTAGTGCCAGATATTCTGTTACTAGCCAAAGGTCTTGGCGGTGGTATGCCAATCGGCGCCTTTATTAGCGATGTTGAAATTATGAAGGTTTTTAAGAACAATCCTATATTGGGACATATAACTACCTTTGGTGGCCATCCAGTAAGTGCTGCAGCAGCATATGCTAGTCTCAAAACTGTCTCTAAAGAAAAAATGTATAAAGAAGCTAAAGAGAAAGGCAAACTCTTTAAACAGCTTTTAAAACACGATAAAATTAAAGAAGTAAGAGGGAAAGGATTAATGCTCGCCGCAGAATTTGACTCATTTGAGACCTTAAAGCCTATAATAGATAAAGCGCTTCAAAATGGAATTTTAACAGATTGGTTTTTATTCTGCGATAATTCTATGCGAATTGCACCTCCACTTATTATTAAAGAAAAGCACATAAGAAAAGCCTGTGGAGTTATCTTAGACATTTTGGGTTAATAGCCATTCCCATATTAATACAAAACATCCCATATTGGAACATTTTGAAGGGGTAATAAATAGTGAAATTAGGCATTAACTTCTGTTAGAGATTTAACATTTTTCACTTTTTATATCAAAAAACAACAATTTATTACACGATTCTAACGTCTACAGCAGGCTACAGCCAACATTTTGTTAAGATATTTAATTGCCAAAAGTACCATCTACTTTTGGCTTTTTCTTTTTTAGCCCCTCCTCAAAACACTTTTTTAAAAACAGGCTCACTACTTGTAAAATGACTAACATCTAAAATTTGAAATTAAAAGCCTGGCTTCACAAATATCATTGTGATTAAAGAGCATTAAAGTTTTAGTGTTAGGTTAAATAAGTGAGAGAGTATCTACTCTTAATCTTATATGATTGGATTCTATTGGAGTCGGTACCGACCTTGTTGGTACTGACTTTTTATTTATATAGGGTTGTAATCTTAAGAAACAGGAAACACATTGTTAGCCAATGGTTTTAAAAAAACACGGAATTCTGAGCCTATATTTAACTCGCTATCTACCTCAATATAACCCTCAAGCTCATCTAACATTCCTTTTACTGCATAAAGACCAATTCCCCTACCCTCCACATTTTTATGAAAGCGTTTGAATATTTTAAATATCCTCGGCTTTACCATATCCATATCCATTCCCACACCATTATCTTTAACTGCAATACACACAAGGTTTTTATTGACAATATCAGTTTCAATATTCACTTCTAAAGTTCTACGATTAGACCTAAACTTTAAGGCATTAGAAAGCAGGTTGTACAGAATAAACTCTAAGGCATTTTGAGAATAATAGATTTTGCTAATCTTCTTACAATTCACTTTAAGATTAAACACCAAAGAAGGATAAATGTCTGACAACTTTTCCATCACTTTATTAATCTCTTCTTTAATATCTAAAAGCTCTGCTTTATCATAGATGTTTTTGTTTGCCAATAATACATCTAGTAGCTGTTTGAGCAACTCGTTTAAATCGTTTGCAGATGAATGTATAAGCTGACTGAACTGTTTAATTTCTTCCAGATTATTACTTGTACTGTTTATTAAATCTGCTAATCCAAGTATGCTGCCTACTGGTCCACGAAGGTCGTGAGATAATGTATATGCCAGTTCTTCTATTTGTCGAGAAGTTCGATGGATGTGCTTATTCTTCTCAGTAATTTCAAATTGCATCCTTTTTCTTTCCTTTTGAAAAGCCAATCTCTCCTTAGTAAAATGGAGGGTTTTTTCTAACAAATCTGGAGATAAACTTTTTCTAGGAATATAATCGCTAATACCCACATTTTTGAACTGTTTGATTAGCTTATCATCTTTATAATTAGTGATTAATATTACTGGGAGCTCTGTACTTATTTTACTTAAAAAATTGATAATCTTTTTAGGAGATTCTTCTTGTAATTCCAGTTCAGAAATCACAATATCAGCCGGAAAACTCTTTAGAATTATATTGCCAGATTTTACAGAGTTTGCCTTTTGAACCTCAGCTTTAAGGTACTTTATGCTTTCGATAGTTTCAATAAAATCAGCTATATCGTTTTCCTTATCATCTATAAGAAGGATGCGTAACATTTGGAAGTTTAAGTTAGTGGTTTAATATAAAGCGTTGATAGACAAAAAAAATACCTTACACCAATATTGAAGGTTTATTAATAAAACCTTAAAACTGGCCTAAGAGAATTCTAAAATCTATCAAAGTTAATTTAACTTTAATAATAATAAGTTACGCCTTGTATTAAAATAAAAACTGCAAATTTTAGAATAAAAAAAGAGCCATAAAGGCTCTTAAATATTTTGGGGCTACTTTAAATATTATTCTACCACCTCAACACCTTTCCAAAACGCGTAATGGTTTTTAATTACTGAGGCTGCTTCTGATGGATTTGGGTAATACCAAACAGCATCTTTGTTTTCTTTCCCATTCACCACTATAGTGCTATAAGATGCGGTTCCCTTCCATGGGCAAACCGTGTTACTATCGCTTTCTTTGAGAAACTCTTTTTTTAATGATGATTCTGGGAAATAGTAATTTCCCTCCATTTTCACTGTTTCATTGCTCTCTGCAATAACTTTGTCATTCCAAATTGCTTTCATAACTCAGAAATTTTGTTGTGTAGTCGCTTGTTTATTTATTTAAGTAAATCTCCGTCATATATTAATATCAATTGTTCTTTTGCAATTTATTTAAACTCTCCAATAAAACGATTTAAAAATAACAGTAGTTCTTCAATTTACTATTTTAGCTTCCACAAAGAATCTACAAAATAGCCCCTCTCATCTGTAAAGTTTTTTACAACTTTAAAGCCAGCAGCATCAGCTAATAACTCTATTTCTTTTAGTGAATATTTTCTAGAAATTTCTGTATGTATACTTTCGTATTTTTCGAATTTAAAAGCGGTTTCTAAATCGGCAATACTTACTGTTTGCTCTTTTAAACTCAATAAATAGCTTCTACACTCGCCCGTTTGCGGATCATATACAGGATAATGCTTAAAACCTAACAAATCGAAGTCTGCACCCAAATCATTATTAATTCTTCTGAGCAGATTTAAATTAAATCGAGCAGTAATTCCCTCAGGGTCATTATAAGCATTAAGTATCACCTCCGGGTCTTTTTTTAGATCGATGCCAATAAAAAAATAATCGTCTTTATTTAGCTGATGCGCTATTTGCTTAAGGAAGTCGGTTGCTTTTTCGAAACTAAAATTCCCGATATTGGAACCGAGAAACATAATTACTTTCTTAGTGTTTCCGTCTACTCCCAACTGCTCGAGCATATGAAAGTAATCTCCCTGCATTGGCGATACCTCTAGCGAATCAAAGTTTTTTCGAAGGTCTTTGCTAAGTTGAGAAAGCACATGAGAAGAAATATCTACTGGTATATATTCAAAGTCAGCTTGCTTATCTACAAAATGCTGTAGTAAAACTTTGGTTTTATATCCATCACCCGCGCCTAACTCTATCAATTGAAATTTTTGACCTTGTGTGTGAATACTATTAAGTATATCATCTTTTTGCTGCTGAAAAATATCGTATTCACAGTTGGTAAGATAATAAGAAGGCATGTTCATAATCTCCTGAAATATTAAATCGCCTTTAGCATCATAAAAATATTTCGAAGACAAAGCTTTTGGGTATTCAGATAGACCTTTTAAAATGTCTGTGGCAAATGTGTTGTTCATTTTCTTTAATGTTATTGCATTTAGTTAGCACTCTTATTTAAATTGTGTGGTATTGATAATTATATGTATCTGGCAAGTCTTATTCCAGTAAACTGCCATTGTTTATCTGTTTGAAAGAAATTGCGATAGGTCGGTCTGATCTGTTCTATTGGCGTTGCACAAGAACCACCTCTTAACACCATTTGATTTACCATAAACTTACCATTATACTCACCTAATGCCCCTTCTGCTTGTTTGTAATATGGATATGGCAAATATGCGCTTGATGTCCATTCCCAAAGGTTTCCAATAAAATCTGTATTGTTTATATGTTGCCTTTCTGGGTGGTACTGTTCTTTCTCTAACAGATTTTTTGTTTCAAATGGTTCTGTTGCATAGCTTTTACATGCTGTTTCCCATTCAAACTCTGTAGGCAATCTCATACCTTTCCACCTCGCATAAGCCTCTGCTTCGTAATAGCTCACATGGCTCACAGGCTCTTCTAAATCAATCTCTTTTAAACCTTGTAAAGTATAGTACAACCATTTGCCTTCTACCTTAAACCAATACAATGGCGCTTCTCTGTTATCTTGCTTCACCCATTCCCAACCTTCTGATAGCCAAAACCTAAAATCTCGGTAACCACCATCTTCGATAAACTCAAGGTACTCTCTGTTTGTAACCAGTTTATTACTTATTTCATAATCGTGTAAATACACTTGGTGTATGCCCTCTTCATTATCGAAATGGAAACCTTTACCATGAAAACCAATAGCATATAAACCTCCTGCAATTACTAAAAAGTCATTTTCTGCAAGTTGCACTCCATTTGAGCCAGAATTGCCTTCATTATATACTGGAAACAATGGGTTATTACCTAATATATATTTGATGTCTGTAACCAAAAGCTCTTGGTGCTGCATTTCGTGTTGCAAACCCAACTCTATCCAATCTGCCAGCGTTTGATCTTCACTCTTTTGTTCGATAAGCTCTAACATGTATTTATCTACATGTTGCCTGTATGCCAATACCTCACTTAGAGAAGGTCGGCTTAAATTCCCTCTGTTTGACCTTAATATACGCTCTCCTTGACTTTCGTAATAGCTATTGAAAATGTAGTTGAGCTTTTTATTATACAGCTTATACCCTTCTAAATGCTTTACTAAAAGAAAGTTTTCAAAAAACCAGGTAGTATGCCCCAAATGCCATTTTGGTGGACTTACATCTACAATTGGCTGAACTACGGTATCTTCTTCTTTTAAAGGTTTGCACAAATTGGTAGTTCTGTTACGAACCAGTTGAAATTTTTCGGAGAGTTTTGTGGTAAGCAGTATCAAGATATAAAGGGTTTAGATTTTTGAATTTGGGACAAGTTCTGTTTTCAGCCCTTCAAGTAATTCAACTTTCATGTAGGTAACTCGCATTTTGATGTAATGTTTTCCTAGAAAAAGAAGATTTTGAAGCTTTTTTGTTCATTATTGCCCGAAAGCTAACAAGCAAGATATTTGTAAAAATTCCCAATATTGTACACTAATTTTCAAATTGGGATAGAATTTCAAGCCCTCAAAATATTATACTATTGATTATCAATAAGTTACCAATTAATTTTAAACTGGTATCAGTATTGACTATAGACTAATAACTTTAAAATTTTATTATTAATCTATCATGTGTAATCAAATGAACTTCAAAACTTTACTTCCAGCCATCTTCACATTATTCTTATCATTTTCAGTATTTGCGAACAATGATAAAATCACAACAGCACCAAGCTTCGATGCTTATTCAGTATTTGCTAACATGGATGCTAGTTCTTCTAAAAATTTCTTTGATGAGATGGGGATAACAACTGAGATTATCGGAAATGAAATATTCTTTATGTACAAAGAATCTCCAGCATTTATTTTAAATAGAAAAACTGAATATTTAATTCTTCCTGATCCAAACGGAGGGTTTACAATAGAATCTGAAAAAAGCTACGTAATAGCGAACGTTAACAACGAAAACGTACTTGAATTCTCACACCTAAACAAAAAATCACTAAAACTAAAGCGTTACAGGAAACAATAATATTATACATTTGATTATCAAACACATTTACAAAGTCCTGCTATGCAGGACCTTTGTATCGTTTGATCTTCGAGTTGTATTAGTTTAAAACTTTACTGGCTTTACTTTGTAGCCAGCTTCTTTTAAAAGATTTACCACACCATTTTCAGAGCCAAGATGCCCAGCTCCTACAGCTATAAATGATGGCTTTTCAGAAATAATTTTACCAATCTTTCCAATCCAGTCTTTATTTCTGTTTGATAAAAGTTCAGCTTCATACTTTTCGTATTCAGGATATTTCTTAAACATCTGATACAAACCATCTAAATCTTGCGATCTGTAGATGTCTATCATCTCACCAAACTCACCTTTCATAGAATCAAATTCTTTTACAGATTTCACCAACATATCAATCTGATCTTCTTTATCCATTTTATCGAAAATGCCCATTTGAAACTCTAGAGTTTCTAAACCAATAGTTTCTTTACTCTGAGATTTTGCCATTTCCATAAAACTGGTTTCGTAAGAAGCCTGTTTCTCACAGCTCAAATAAAATGGATACAGCATAGACATCAGCACAAAAGGTTTCATAATACCTAATTGCTGCATTCCTACACCATATTTGCTTTTATAAAATTCATCGAGCAGTTTTAAGTCTTCTTCGCTTATACTAGAAGAAATATTTTCCATACCGGGATTGAGCGATAACTTTTGCATTTCAACCATCATAGATGGATCGTCCATATCTAGCTCTAAAACTAATTGCTCAGTGCTTTTTAATGCGTCTTTAATTTTATCATTCATCACCATATCATCTTCGCAAATAATATGTATGGTTCCAAACAGGTAAGAAGGCTCTTTTAAATCCTTCCCAGAAATCTCCCACAATAGCGAATGTTCGGTTTTTTGCGCATAAAGCTGGCCATTTGTAAATAATAAATTGCAAAATGCACTTAGCACAATTCCGTAAAACACTTTTAATTTATTTCGCTTTATCATAATAATTTAAATGAAAATTGTAACTTTTAATCTTTACGAATAAATAAGTAACAGAAAAGGAAAGTTTATTACAGTTTAATTTTTTTTGTAAGAAAAATTAAATTGCGACAACTAACAATTTGAATTCGGCTGACATTTATGCCCCAACAGAAAATTTTCAAACTATTTATTGATCAACATACTTCCATTATTTCAAAAATTTGTCGTGCGTACTCTAACGACGATCAAGAATTTGAAGATTATTTTCAGGAAGTTACACTACAACTCTGGAAGTCTTTTAACACGTTTAGAGGCGAATCTAAAGCATCTACATGGGTGTATAGAATTGCATTGAATGTTTGCTTATCGCAAATACGAAAACGTAAAAAAAGGATTAAAACCACTGTACTTGAGCACACTCAAATTAAAGATGAAGGAAATAATAACGAAAGAGAAGTACAAATTGCTAATTTATATGTTGCTATTAAAAAGATTAAAGAGACAGACAGGGCATTAATCTTATTATATCTCGAAGATAAAAGCTACAAAGAGATTGCTGAAATTATGGGTTTAACCGTAAGCAATGTAGGAGCTAAAATTAACAGAATTAAAACTCAGTTAAAAAAACTTATCCCTTATGGATGATAATGAATTAAAAGCACTTTGGCAATCTGACGAAACAAGCACCAAACAGGTAAATGACAATGAACTGGAACGAATGCTTGAAAATAAGTCTGCTGGCATACTCGAAAAAATACAGAAAATTGTAAAAATTGAGCATTATTCTAACATAGTTGCTGCAGTAGTTTTAATTGCTTATTTGCTTTACCAACAAATTTGGTTGTATGCAGCAATTGCGACTCCCATTATGTTATTGGTGATTTTTTACTATAAAAATCTTTATAATAAGGTGCTTAATATCTCTTATGCAGACAATGTATTGGAGCATTTAAAAATGTGTTATTCTACATTAAAAGACTTTAAAAAGCGCTACATAATTGGTTTATGCATCGTTGTGCCTTTCTCTTATTATTTGGGTTACGAAATTGGCTTTTTCATTACTCAAGACCCAACTTCATCTCCGATCGTACAGAACGATACAATATCAGATAACACTCCAATAATTACTTCAGAAAGCCCTGTAAACTTTATTATTACTAACCTGATAACTTTCGCAATCAGTATTGTAATTATTTACTTTATTTTCGATTTGCTATATGGAAAAAAAATAAGGGCAATTAAGAAAATGATAGATACCCTTCAAGAAAATGAGGAATAAAAAAAGGGGCATATAGCCCCCTTCAATATCATTATGAAATGGAAAATTATAACATTTTTCCAACTTTCACGATAACATCTGCAGCTCTGTTAGAGTAACCAGACTCATTGTCATACCATCCGATTACTTTCACCATTTTACCCATTGAAGAAGTAAGTTGAGAATCGAAGATACAAGAGTGAGGATTACCGATGATATCTACAGATACTAAAGGCTCATCAGAGTACTCAAGCACACCTTTAAGTTTACCTTCAGCAGCTTCTTTCATTGCAGCGTTAATTTCTTCTGCAGTAGCTTCTGTTTTAAGAATTGCAACTAAGTCAGTAGCTGAACCAGTAATGGTTGGAACTCTCATTGCAATACCATCTAATTTACCTTTTAAGTGAGGTAAAACTAATC
Source organism: Thalassovita sp. (assembly GCA_002729595.1). GTDB lineage: Bacteria > Bacteroidota > Bacteroidia > Cytophagales > Flammeovirgaceae > Chondrinema. Next base: position 9,285 of record PBYL01000130.1, read on the forward strand.
CAACAGCTTTAGCAGCACCAGTTGAAGTAGGGATGATAGATTGAGCAGCAGCTCTAGCTCTTCTTAAATCTCTGTGAGGAGCATCTTGTAATTTTTGGTCAGCAGTGTAAGCGTGAGTAGTAGTGATAAAACCGCTTTCGATACCGAATTTTTCGTCAAGTACTTTTGCCATTGGAGCAAGGCAGTTAGTAGTACATGAAGCGTTAGATAAAATTTTGATATCAGAAGTAAGATCTTCGTCATTAACACCTAATACGAAAGTTTTTACATCACCTTTAGCAGGAGCAGAAATTACAACTTTTTTCGCACCAGCAGTAATGTGTTTTCCTGCACCTACTGGATCTACGAAAATACCTGTAGATTCTAATACTACATCTATACCTAGAGAAGCCCAAGGCAAGTTTGCTGGGTCACGCTCTGAATAAATATCGATTTTGTTACCATCTACTGTTATGCTGCTTTCATCAGAAGAGATTTCAGCATTAAATTTACCGTGCGCAGAATCCCACTTCAACAGGTGAGCAAGTGTTTTAGTATCTGTCAGGTCGTTAATCGCTACAACTTCAACCTCAGGATTATTATATAATACCTTGAAAGTGATTCTCCCGATACGGCCAAATCCGTTGATTGCTACCTTAATCTTTGACATATTTTTAAAATTTTTGATATGAAATTTTTAAAAAATTCGAATTTCTATTCGAGTACAAATTAAGCCAAGTTTTTTTATTTATTTAAATGATTATCATCATTTGTTAAAAAAAATAATTAACAGTTCACATTCTGATGCAATATTTTATGATTTATTATGCCATCTGTTGATAACATGTATTTTAGCAGCATCAAAAACAAAGTATACCTATGACTACAAATTTTGCTGCTATTTTCGATATGGATGGAGTTATTGTAGATAGCAATCCATTTCATAAAATAGCCTTAGATCAGTTTACCGCTAAATATGGCATAACTATGACTGAAGAAGAACTTCATTCTAAATTATATGGCAGAAGAAACGAAGAGTGGATCCCCCATTTTTTTAACAAAGAGTTAACAAAAGAAGAAGTTGCTGCCTACGGTTTCGAAAAAGAAGAACTTTTTAGAGAAATATATAAAGATGATGTAGTAGCAGTAGCTGGTTTAGAAGAACTACTAGTTAAGTTTAAAGAAGCTGGAATTCCTTGCGCTGTTGGAACCTCTGCCCCACGCGAAAATGCAGATTTCATTTTAGATAAAACCAACTTAAGAAAATATTTTCAGGCAGTTTTAGACTCAAGAGATGTGAGTATTGGAAAGCCACATCCAGATATTTATTTAAAAGCTGCGGAAAGATTGCAAGTACCTCCTACTCAGTGTATTGTTTTTGAAGATGCACTACCAGGTGTAGAAGCTGGTTTAGCGGCTGGAGCTAAAGTAGTTGGAGTTGCTACCACACACTCGCATAAAGAATTGGCTCATACTGATTTAGTTATCGATGATTTTACTAATTTAAACATTGAAAAACTTGCTCAGTTATTTAGTTGAAATATTATAGTAAATATCTAAAACGATGGAAAGAATTATTCAAAGATTAGGTGCCATTTTGAAAGGTGAAATATTAGCATTGATCTTACTCATTATTCTTTCCGGTTTAATTTATTTAATCTCAAATATAAGTTAAGCTATTAGTAATCAATTATTTACAATTACAACTATTCAAAACCTTAATTTATAAATTTATTAAAATCATAAAATACCTTGGCAACGGAAATATTATTTGGAATTGATCTGGGGGGAACAAAAATCGAAGGCACTGTAATTAGCTACAATGCAGACTTACCCAATCCGATGGAAACAATTAGCCGCATCAGAATACCTACTGAAAAAGAAAAAGGCTACGAACACATTACCAATCAAATAAAAATACTTATCGAAAAGCTGGAAGCAGACAGCGGCCACAAAGTAGATAAAATTGGCATTGGAACTCCGGGTACGATAGACCCAACCAGCCAATTAATGAAAAACAGCAACACTACCTGCCTCAATGGCATGCCTTTCCAAAAAGACTTACAAGAAACACTTGGCATCGAAGTAATTATGGCGAATGATGCTAACTGTTTTGCTTTGGCAGAAAGTAAACTGGGTGTTGTAAAAGAAACATTGCCAGATGCATCTGTAGTTTTCGGTGTAATTATGGGCACTGGAGTTGGCGGAGGTGTGATAGTAGACGGAAAAATAATTCATGGTAAACATGGTATTGGTGGCGAATGGGGACATAATTTCTTAGACGAAACTGGCGGTGAATGCTATTGCGGTAAAATTGGCTGTGTAGAAACTGTTATTTCTGGTACTGGATTACAGAAATACTACTTTGAACAAACTGGCACTAAAAAACCACTAAAAGAGATTTACCAACTCTATTTAGATAATGCTGATCCGGTAGCAGTTCAAACAATTGAGCGACTTATTCACTTTTTTGGTAAAGGTTTAGCATCGATTATTAATGTGCTAGACCCAGATGCTATAGTTTTAGGTGGTGGAGTTGGAAATATTCCTGAGCTTTATACCAAAGGGAAAGAAGCTTTAAAAGCCAATATTTTTAATCCAGACTTACAAACTGCTATACTAAAACCTAGTTTAGGAGACAGTGCAGGCGTTTTCGGAGCTGCTTTGCTTACTAGAAATAATTAATCTGTCTTATTTATAATTTTTTTTACTTTCGCGATTTATTTGAAATCTCATTAAACACATATTCAACATGAGTAAAGTTCTTATTATAGGCGCAGGAGGAGTTGGAAGCGTAGTAACTCACAAATGTGCTATGTTGTCTGAAGTTTTTACTGAAATTATGCTAGCCAGTCGTACTAAAGCTAAGTGCGATGCAATTGCTGCTGATATTAAAGAAATGCATGGTGTTTCAATATCAACTGCTAAGGTTGATGCTGACCAAGTACCAGAACTGGTAGCCCTAATTAAAGAATTCAATCCTGTAATGGTAATAAATGTAGCATTACCTTATCAGGATTTAACCATAATGGATGCTTGTTTAGAAACTGGTGTTCACTACCTCGATACAGCCAACTACGAGCCAATAGACGAAGCTAAATTTGAATACAAATGGCAATGGGCTTATCAAGATAAGTTTAAAGAAGCAGGATTAATGGCCTTGTTGGGTTGTGGTTTTGATCCAGGAGTAACTGGTGTATTTACTGCTTATGCACAGAAACATCATTTCGAGCAAATTCACTATCTGGATATCGTAGACTGTAATGCTGGAAATCACGGAAAAGCATTTGCTACCAATTTTAACCCAGAAATCAACATTAGAGAGATTACTCAAAAAGGAAGATACTGGCAAAAAGGAGAATGGGTAGAAACTGATCCACTTTCTATTCACAAGCCAATCGATTATCCTGAAATTGGCCCAAAAGAATCTTACTTGTTATATCACGAAGAACTTGAGTCTCTTACCAAGAATATTCCTCACTTAAAAAGAGCGCGTTTCTGGATGACATTCTCTCAAGAATACATTACTCATTTAAGAGTATTAGAAAATGTTGGGATGACCAGAATCGACCCAGTTATGTACGAAGGTAAAGAAATTGTGCCTTTGCAGTTCTTAAAAGCTGTTTTACCAGAACCATCTTCTTTAGGTGAAGGTTACAGCGGAAAAACCTCCATCGGATGCCAAATAAAAGGTATTAAAGACGGAGAAGAAAAAACTTACTATGTATATAACAACTGCGACCATGCAGCTGTATATCAAGAAGTTAAGGCTCAAGCAGTATCTTATACTACTGGTGTACCAGCCATGATTGGTGCTATGCTTATGGTAACTGGAAAATGGCAAAAAGCGGGAGTTTATAACGTGGAAGAGTTCGATCCAGATCCGTTTATGGACGCTTTAAACCAGTATGGATTACCATGGAATGAAAAAATTAATATACCTTTGCCTCACGAATATGATGTACAGTAGTACATCATATTCCTTTTTTCACTAATTTAAGGCTTATGAATAAACTAAGACTTTACATTATTCTGGTAATCGCAATCTTCTTTTCTGCCGCATATTTGGCAAATAAAAAGAATGACGAACATGTAAAAAACGCGGCATTTACTGAAATGTATGTGCCAATCTGGAATCAGGGAAAAGCTCAGGTTATTGAATTAGCTGAAGCTATGCCTGAAGACAAATTTAGCTTCAAACCTGCAGAAGAAAGTAAAACTTTTGCAGAGCAAATCGTTCACATTGCTGCATCTAGTCACATAATGGCTCAAATGATTCTCAAAGGAGAAAAAGTTGAATACAAAGAGCCTGATGCCAGCACAATGTCTAAAGAAGAAATAATAGAATTTACTGAAAAAGAACTTTCTGCAACAGCAGACATCATTGAATCACTCTCTGAAAAAGAACTTAAAACTGAGATTAAATCTTTTGGAGGAAACATGATGCCCAAACAACAAGCTGTAATTTTTATCCACGATCATTTAACAAATCACAAAGCGAAAGCTAATTTGTATATCAGGATGAATGGAATTGACCCTCCAAAATACAGATACTACTAAAAGAAGAATTTAATATCTGATTGATAAAAAAAGGAAATGCTTTAAGCATTTCCTTTTTCATTTACGGTATAAAAATATACTTTCTTTAGCTTAATACTTTGCAAGAAAGCAGCGTAATATCATCAATATACAGGTTTTTACCCTTAAATTTATTGAGCTCGGCAATCAACTTTGTATGCAATTCTTTTTGATCGAGATGTATATGCTTTTTGATAAAGTTTAATAGATACTCCTCCCCAAACTCTTCTCCATCTTCATTGTATGTTTCTATAAAACCATCTGTAAAACAGAAAATTAAAAAGTTACGCATGTTGTCTAAAGATGCCTTTTCTAAGAAAGGTAACTCAGGAAAACCACCTAAGATAGTTGTTCCTGTATCCATCTTCTTTACATTTTTCTCAAAAAACAAAAATGGAGGATTATGGCCTGCATTAATGTATTGCAAGTGTTCCTCTTTTCTATTGTAAAGTGCAAAGAATGCAGTGATAAAGTTTTCTCCGTGAGAATTTTGAATTACAAGCGTATTCAGCTCAGTTACAATTGCTTCTAAATCTCTTACTTGGCGTGTAAGTATTCTTAAACCTGCCTGAAAGTTAGACATTAAGATAGCTGCGGGAATACCTTTACCAGAAACATCAGCAATACAAATTAAAAACTCGTCTTCGTCAATCTGGATAAAATCGTAGTAATCGCCACCAATGGTGTGGTGAGGCAGGTAACTAGCTTCTATTTTCAGCTTTTTGCTATATGGTAATTCTCTCGGAAATAGTAAGCCTTGTACATCTTTGGCGATATCTAGTTGCTTGTTATACTCTTGTTGCCTCTGCTCTTTTCTTACCAGTTTTTTATTTTCTATAGCAACAATAATAATATTGGTAAGCGCATCTATAAAATCAAGCTCTAGAATGTCTTCTTCATCAACACGTTCGTTTCCGCTTGCAAAAACATAAGCAAGTACGTCTGTTTTGTGTTTAATTGGCACTACCCTGCTAAATTCCTCAAAATACTTAATACCTCTGGTATGGTCACCTAATTCGGAAACCTCCATAATGCGTTTATCAAGAATTATTTTTTCGTAATTGTGCTTGGTACCAAAATAAGTTTTACAACTCCATTTATCATCCAATACATACAAAGCCATCTTTACTATATTAGGATTTGAGTGGATGATAAATTTGTATATCTTATACAAATCATTTTCTGAAGCATTCGCATTAATAGCGCGAATAGTTTCAAAAAGTGACTTGAGTTCAAGTTCTTTTATTTCCAGTTTAGTATTTACAGAAACCGGCATATTGTTTCAGATAAAGATTTAAAATAAAAAATCTGTGTAATTCAGATTGAGGTAAATCTACAAAGAAAAAAAACAGATAAAATAGTTTAAATAAAAATTATAATAGATTTGAGGTAAACCTATTAACTTTTAAAAAGTTTAGAATAACTATCCTCTCACTGTTTTCGGATCTAAGGCATCTCTCAACCCATTACCCAGTAGATTAAATGCTAATACAGTGACACATATACAGAAACTTGGGAGAAAGATTAAATGCCAGCTATTACTAGTACCTATAGCGGCGAAACCTTCATTAATCATCATTCCCCAAGAAGGCATTGGAGGTTGCACACCTAAACCTAAAAAACTTAAACCTGCTTCTGTTACAATTGCAGAAGCAAAATTAGAAGTGCTAATTACAACCAGAGCACCAAAAATGTTGGGCAAGATATGTTGAAAAATAATTCTTTTATTTGAATAACCCAATGCACGGGCAGCTTCTACATACACTTTCTGCTTAATAGACATTATTTGTCCACGAACTACTCGAGCAATCTCAACCCACATTGTTAAACCTACAGCTACAAAAGCTACCCAAATACCTCGCTGTTGCAATGCCAAAGTAACCGCAATTACTAACATAATAGAAGGCACAGACCATATTACAGACATGAACCACAAAATAAGGTTGTCGATCTTTCCTCCGAAAAAGCCAGCTAATGCACCAAGTGAAATACCAACCACCAAAGAGATCATTACTGAAATAAAACCTATAGAAAGAGAAATTCGAGTGCCATAAATTAAGCGACTCAGCATATCCCTACCAGATTTATCGGTACCTAAATAATAAGTTCTTGTCTCGATATTATCATCAAAGAACTCTTTTTTGAGATCTTCTTTGGTTATTGTTTGAATATGTTCGTCTGAATCTAAATAGGTTATAATATTTCCTTCAACCTTATAATTTTGCTTAGCATCTTTTTCTAGTTTGTCTGATGGACCTACAAAAAGCGGCTTTACACAGTTGAGCAGCATATGCTTAAGTTCGGCTCTCTCCCTCCCAAAAGGTTGAAACTCTACACTATCATCTACAATTCTTGGGGTTCCCTTAACTGGCACGATGGTGTATTTGCTATCTTCTCCATTTAACAACCATGAAAAAAAACCAACCTTTGGCACTTCCATGTTTTTGCGAATCTTGAGAATTTTTACTTGAAAACCCGGTGGCTGTTTTTGGATTTGAACAGCTCCATCGTTGGCATAGGGGGTTTTATCAGGCATAAGTAAATAACCACCACCCGCTACAAGGTGGGCAAAAACAATTACGATTAACCCAAACACTGCAGGCTTATTACTAAATAAGCGCTTCCTTGCATAAAAAAAGGGTGTTTTATGTTCCTGCCTAATGGTCATCCATCAATGGTCTTATCTTAAAAAGTCAGGACTTACCTGAAAAAGTTTAAAACACAGCTATTTATAAGTGTTTTTCTTTTATCTATATCGTATTTTTTGGAATACTATTTTACTGATGAATAACCTTTTATTGATAATATTTCACTTACTGTTATGGGCAAGTAAACCGGCTTTGGTAGCTAGATAGGCATAATCAGAGTATTTATTATCGAAATCCATATCGTCAATTAACTCTTCTTCATTGATGTTTCTATAGCATTTCACCCAGCCTTTTTCAATCAGTGATTTTAGGCAAATTTTTAATTCTTGATCACTTAACTCAGTCGTTTCCATCAAATCTGAGAACCAAGTCACAAAATATAATTCATCCAAAACATCGAATTCAATATCACTCATATCAATTCATTTAACAGATTATTTAAAATTTACAGAAAGGTTTAATTCATCCTTCTGTCTTTCCAGGTGTAGCTACCAAAGTTTCCTGCTAAACCAAACAAAACTATATAAAAAGGATGTAATGCCGCTACCAATGGGATTAACAAAATCTTATTTCTATGCCCTGCAAAGCTTAATAAAGGTCCTATAAATAAGAATTCGGAAAATAGCTTAGTTAAAAAAACAGCTAATAATGTTTCTATTGAAATTAGACCAATTATCCAACTGATAAAAACTGCACAAAAAACTAAATGAAATCCAAATACAGTAACTGCTACCAACTTAGGAGAGATTTTTTTATAATGACTCCATTTACTCCCCCATCTTTTTCTTTGATTAAAAAACGCTTTAAAATCGGGTAATGCTTTGGTTCTAACAATTGCCTCTTTGGCTTTTAGAAACTTTACTTTATCTGGATATTTAGATGATATTTTATGCATTAGAAATTCATCATCACCTGAAGCTAAATGCTCATTACCTTTAAAACCTCCTACTTCATAAAATGCCTGTTTTTCGTAACAAATATTGGCACCGTTACACATATTGGGTTTCTTAATATGCATAAAGGCAGCCCCAGCCCCAATCAGACTCATAAACTCGACCGTCTGTATTTTTTCAAATAAAGTTTCTTCTTTGTAAAAAGTAACTGGTGCACTAATCAACTTGGCATTAGTTTGAGAAATATATTGCGCTAAAGCTTTTAGCCAATCTTTTTCAACACGGCAATCTGCATCGGTGGTAATTATATATTTGCCAGTTGCCTTTTCTATTCCATAATTGATTGCCGCTTTTTTTCCTGTACTCTGACTAGTATTTCTTTCTAATCTTAACAGCTTAAAATCATTGTGAAATTGCTTTGAAAGCTTCTCTACTTTAGAATAAGTATTGTCTTCTGAATTGTCATCTACAACTATAATTTGAAAGTTGCTATAGGTTTGTTGTAATAAATCTTGAAGCAGGTTGCCTATATTTTCACTTTCGTTTCTCGCAGGTATTATTACTGTTA
>PBYL01000131.1 GCA_002729595.1 Thalassovita sp.
CCAAAAAGGTAGTAAGGCCAGAAAAAATGAGCCCTACTTTAACTGGCAACTCAATTACATAGATATGCCGCTTATGGTGGATTACATCTTTAATGAAAACCTCGACTTTCAGGCGGGTTTGGGCTTTAACTATTTGCTATCTGCTAGGTTTGATTCCGGCTATGGATTTGTAAACCGAACAGAAGCATTTAACAAGATCGATTTTGCCGGAAATATTGGCGTTGAATATCATTTTTCAGAGTTAATTTCTGCCAATATTCGTTTAACCACTTCGCTAATAAACTCAGGTAAAAACGAGTCTTATTACAACCGTACGCTCAATTTTACAGTGAGATATCACCTACTTCCAAAATAATTGCGGTACAGTACAGGATAATGTTTTCAGTGTAAATCTTAACTTTCCCTGCTATATCTTTTAGCAAATAGAATAGCTATATTTATAGCAACTACCATAACTGAAACATTGAAAATGAATAAATATCTCAGCATTCTTCTCACTCCTGTTCTATTAATCTTTCTCACAAACTGTTCAACCCAAAAGACATCTACTGAAGAAAATATAGCAGAACAAAGCACTTACCCCAAAGTTAGTTTCGAACAGCCACCAAACATTCTCTGGCTAGTAACCGAAGATTTGAGTCCATACCTGGCTTCTTTCGGAGACTCTACTGTTTATAAATACACTCCCAACTTAAACAGACTTACCGAAGAGGGAATCACTTTTACAAATACCTACTCTCCTTCTGGTGTTTGTGCTCCAAGCCGATTTGCCATTGCTACAGGTATGTACCCTAGCAGCATGGGCGGCAACCATATGCGCACTACCGGTAACTCTTATTTTGACGAATTAGGCATAATACCATACGATGTGGTAACTCCACCGGGAGTAAAAATGATGAGCGAGATTTTACGTGAACATGGTTACTACACCAGCAATAATGCAAAAAACGATTATCAGTTTCATGCTACAAAAACTGCTTGGGATGAAAATGGAAGAGATGCCCATTATAAGCATAGAGCCGAAGGACAACCATTTTTTGCCATATTCAATTTTGAAGTAACTCATGAGTCTCGCATCTGGGTAAAAGCAGAAGATAGTTTATACATTCCAGAAGATTTAGAAGTACCTATACCACCCTATCTGCCAGATACAGAAGTTGCTGTAAAAGATATTCGCAGAATGTACTCCAATATTGTTGAGATGGATGTGCAAATCGGTGAAAAAATTAAAGAGTTGGAAGAAGCTGGATTATTAGACAACACCATCATCTTTTGGTATGGAGACCACGGAGGGCCACTGCCACGACAAAAAAGATTACTCTACGATTCAGGCATGCAATTGCCGCTCATTATCAGATTTCCAGATGGAACACAGGCAAATACACTTGACGACAGGCTTATTAGTTTTATAGACTTTGCTCCTACTACATTCTCTTTAGCTGGTATTAAACCACCAGATTATCTACAAGGACAAGCATTTTTAGGAGAATACACAGCCAAACCGAGAAAGTATGTTCATGGTGCAGCAGATCGTTTCGATGGCAAATATGACATGATTAGAGCTGTAAGAGATAAAAGATTTAAATACCTCAAAAACTTTAAACCAGATCAACCTTATTATTTGCCAGTCACTTACAGAGAGCAAATGCCGATTATGCAGGAGTTGTTGAGGCTAAATAAAGAAGGAAAATTAAATGAAATACAAAGCCAATGGTTTAGGCAAACCAAAGATGAAGAAGAGCTTTTTGATTGCGATAACGATCCATACGAATTACATAACTTGGCAAACGATCCAAAATATGCCGATAAGCTCGCCGAACTAAGGACAGAGTGTGAAAGATGGATGAAAGCAACAGATGACAAAGGATTTATGCCTGAAAAGGAATTAATAGAAAGCTTCTGGCCAAACATGATGCAACCTGTTACAGCTCAGGCATCTTACCAAATAGCTAATAATGAATTAAATCTCTCCGTAGCTACCGAAGGCGCTTCTATTGGCTATCAGTTTGTTGAGCCGGGAACAGAACCTACTGATAAATGGCAGGTTTATACAAAGGCTGTATCAATTCCTGAAAATAAAAATATATATTTAATCACAGACAGAATCGGTTATGCACCAAGTGAGCCGGTAAAAGTCGATTTAAATGAAAATTGAAAAATTATCTCTGATTTACTAAAACAGAATTTTAAATGCTAAAACTAAACTCTCTGTTAAAAATAGTAATTGGCTTACTGTTTTTGGCTGCTTGTAATGAAAATGGAAAACAAACAAGCGAAACTGTTGATACGATTGAGAAAGCATCGGTAACTTCAACTGAAAATAATGATGAACCTATGAAAAAGATGCTTAGACATGTAGTGTTGTTCAAGTTTAAAGAAGGAACTACTGACGCTGAAGTAAAAGAAATTGAAGAAGCATTTAAAGGCTTAAAAGAAAAAATTGATGTAATTAAAGATTTTGAATGGGGAACTGATGTAAGTGTAGAAAACAAATCTGAAGGTTTCACTCACTGCTTTTTTGTAACATTCGCTGATGAAGCCGGCCGAGAAGTTTACTTACCTCATCCAGACCATAAAGCATTTGGGCAAGTTGCTGGCCCTCATATCGAAAAAGTTTTAGTTTTCGACTACTGGGTAAAGAATTGAAAAAAAAGGGAGTTAGTAAAAACTAACTCCCTTTTTTATATCTATACAGTTTCCATTTTTTCATGAAAAACTAAAAAGTGTTTCAATACTTCTTCGGGTTGTTCAATTTGTGGATAATGGCCAGACTCAGACAACTCTACAATATCAGGATCGGTAATTAACTCACGGTATCTGGTTGCCATTTCTTTACCAAACATAGAATCTTGTAAACCATCTATAAACCGTACTGGAACCTCCGTTTTTCTTAAAGTTTCTACCCATCTACTTCTATAACTTTTCTTCTCACTCAAATACTGAAGCAATTTATGAATTACCCGATGCCCATGATTAAAATTAACGATCTGCCAAAATGCATCTAACTCCTTTTCAGAAACGCCATAATTATCACCAAACATGGCAAACATGTTATCTTTAAATTTTTTCTCAGATAAGAACTTAGCCACATATTTACCCATAGGTCCAGAAAGTATTTTATGTAAACCTTTTGCGTGATGCACTTCTGGAAATAAACCACCATTCAGCAAAGTAACAGAGTTAATTAATACACCATCTTCTCTAAATTGAATTCTATCTTGATGTCTGGCTAATAACTCTTGTGCCACTGTATCTCCATAGTCATGTGCAAGAATATGTACTTTGTTAATTTTACTTTTCTGGAGCAGTAATTCTATCATATCTGCCTGATCTAGAATAGAATACTGATACTCCTTAGGTTTATCAGAAAATCCAAAACCCATCATATCTGGAGCGATTACTCTAAACTTTTCGCTAAGGAGTGTCCATAGCTTATGCCAATCCCACGATGAGGTAGGAAAGCCATGCAGTAGTAAGAGTGGCGGTTTACCGTCTGACTTGGCAGGTTCTGATATGCGGTAAAAAATCTGATGTGAAATGTAATTAAAATACATTCCTTTTTCTTTCCATAATTCTGGGGCAGTAAATTCCATTGACACTGAGTTTTTAGGTTTTAGATGAAGTTTTGAATGTTGAAACCAAACAGGCATTTGGTTCATTATCTTTTATAACCCGATACACATGTTTAATTTAAGCAAAATATTGAACAGATGTCTATATGAGTAAAATTTTTGGTTCATACAGGAAGAGAAATAGTGAAAAAATATCTGTAAAAGATCAATTACTAGCATTTAAAAATCTTCCTGAGTTTTTCAAAATGATTTGGGAAACCAGCCCGGCTATGACTACTGGGAATATATTTCTCAGAATTATTAAATCATCTTTACCGCCAATTCAGCTTTATATTGGCAAGCTAATTATTGATGAGGTAATCTTGCTTGCCGGCGAAAATTCTGCTGAAGGTGACCTCAATCAGATATGGTTATTAGTTGGCTTAGAATTTCTATTGGCCATCGTTTCAGACTTTATATCAAGAGGAGTCACACTTTTAGATAGTTTGCTTGGTGATTTGTTTGCGAATAAAATCTCTGTAAAACTGATAAACCATGCTGCAAAAATGGATTTATACCAGTTTGAAGATGCCAGTTTTTACGATAAACTAGAAAGAGCAAGAAGGCAAACAACCAGTAGAGTCTTTCTAATGTCGCAAGTGCTCACTCAAATCCAAGACATTATTACACTTATATTTTTAGGAGTTGGATTGGCTGTATATGCGCCTTGGCTCATTCTTTTATTAATTGTGGCTGTTATTCCTTCATTTATTGCTGAAAACTATTTTAACCAACAAGGTTTTTCACTCAGTAAAAACTGGACGCCTCAAAGAAGAGAACTCGATTATCTAAGATATATCGGCGCAAGTGATGAAACCGCCAAAGAGATTAAAACTTTCAATCTGTCAGACTTTCTCTCGGCAAGATTTAAAGAAGTGTCTGATAAATATTATGATGCGAATAAAAAACTCTCTCTCAAAAGAGCTTTCTGGGGTAGCTTACTTTCTTTAATTAGTACTGTTGCTTACTATGGAGCTTATATTTCAATTATCTTCCAGACTATTGAAAAGCTAATTTCTGTTGGTGATCTTACCTTTTTATCTGGTTCTTTTAATCGCATGCGAGGTTTGCTACAGGGCATTATGAGTCGGTTTTCATCCATTGCGCAAGAAGCACTTTACCTACAAGATTTATTCAGTTTCTTTGAAATACAACCTCATATCCAAAATAAGAGTAATGCACTAAAAGTACCCAACCCAATTAGAGAGGGATTCACTTTTGAGAATGTTGGTTTTAAATATAACAACAGCGAAAAATGGTCACTAAGAAACCTAAACTTTCATTTTAAAGCAGGCGAAAAACTGGCTTTGGTAGGCGAAAATGGTGCAGGAAAAACCACACTGGTAAAATTACTATCTCGCTTATACGATCCCACAGAAGGCAGAATTTTGCTAGATGGCATCGATCTAAAAGAATATGATTTACAAGATTTGAGAAGAGCTGTTGGAGTGATCTTTCAAGATTATGTTCGCTTCCAAATGGATGTAAGAGACAATATAGCTGTTGGGCAAATTGATCAGCGAGCGAATGAAGCTCGAATAAAAAACTCTGCCCATAAAAGCTTGGCTGATACAGTTATCAATAAACTTCCGGAAAGTTACAATCAATTATTGGGTAAAAGATTTAATAAAGGTGTAGAACTTTCTGGAGGTGAATGGCAAAAAATTGCATTGGCAAGAGCCTATATGCGAGATGCACAACTATTTATTTTAGATGAGCCAACTTCTGCTTTAGATGCTCGTGCAGAACATGAAGTATTTGTGAGGTTTTCTGAACTGATTGAAGGTAAATCGGCAGTTTTAATTTCTCATAGATTTTCTACTGTGAGAATGGCAGACCGCATTCTATTTCTGGAACAAGGCACATTAAAAGAACTTGGCACCCATCAGGAATTATTAGAACAAGATGGAAAGTATGCCGAGTTATTCGCTTTACAAGCAAAAGGGTATCAGTAAAATACTGATACCCTTCCTAATCATAAACTTATATTAAAATTAATTACTTTCTGCATAAGACAATTTTTGTCGCAATTCTTCTAACTCATTCTCCAGCTCTTGTTTTTGTCTTGTCATTTCTTCTTGTGTAGCTTGTAACTCTTCTGAGTTTTGTCTCATTTCTTCTTCTTGAGAGCGTAACTCTTCAGCCTGTAACTGAGAAACTTCTAAAAGCTTTCTTGTTTTCTCATTATTCTGATAGACATACAAACTAGAAGCTATTACTTCTGCCACTTTGTTTAAGAAGTCTTCTGTATTTTTATCCATAGCTTTGAAAGATGCCAATTCCATCACTCCCAAAACTTCATCATTATTTATCAGAGGAACTATAATTAAAGTAACAGGTTCTGAATCACCTAAACCAGAAGAAATTGTAGTATAATCTTTTGGTAGGTTTCTTAGATGCAATAGCTCTTTTTCTAAAAATATCTGACCAACTAAACCTTCACCCGGAGCAATTTCTTTTTCTAAATATTTCTTCCTGTTAAATGCATAACAAGCTTTCAAACCTAACTTATTAGATTCACCATCATGAATGAACAATGAACCTTGATTTGCATTTAGGTATTTTACTATAAACATTAATACTTGGTCGAATAACTCTTCGTGGTTTTCCTGATAATTTCTAAGTACCTCCGTTAGTTGAGTTACACCATTATTAAACCATGTTCTATATTCCGTTTCTTTTTGAACTTTCAACATGGTATCTTTCATCTCAATTAACTTCCCAGCAAGTGTTCCATCATTTATAGACTTTTTATCTTCATCCATTCCTTCCCATTCTACTTTAAAATTTCCTTTTGTAATTTCTTCTACAAAATGAGATGAGTTTTCAATATTTTCAATTAATTTTTTTACTACAATACCTGCATCTGGTGTCTTACTTTGATCTATATATTCTTTAAAAATATAATCGTTATTTTTTTCCTGTAAGGAAACTATCAAGTCAACATTCTTTTTATTTTGCGAACGTATCAGGTATATTACTAGTAAAAGAATAGGAATACCTAATAAGCCTAATAAAATCTGCAATGTTATATTAATAGAAATAAGCACCTCTCTATCTTTTACTATGCGTGCATTTTCTGTAGCCATATGCTCGTTGAATGGATCTGAAAGTGTCACATATTTTTCCCATAAAGGAGTGCCTTTGTCTTGCTTAATAATTTCGACAGCAGCTTCCATATTTCCATCTTGCCTCATTTCTATCACTTTCCACATTAAGTCGTAGTAATCATTCAGCTCCTGCTTAACCATATTAAGCTTAGCAGGCCTATAATCTAACTCGTTCAATACAGAATCGAGTAACTCATACTCATGGTGCTGACTTCTTTTGGTACTTTTATAAGTTTCTATAAAAGCTGGATTATCGGTTAAAAGATAACCTCTTACACCCATATCAAGGCTATTCAGATACGAAAGGAAGTTATTTTTATAAATCATTGCCTGATCCATCTGCTTTAACTGTGCATCTGTTGATGCTTGATGGATTTTTAATGAAATTATAAAAAACACATTTAGTGCAACAAGTATAAGAATAATGCCTAGAAATACAGAGTATAACTTTGTTGTAAAGTGGTTCTTAAGCTTAGTGAGCATATTGTTGTTATTTGTAATCCAAGTACTTTTTGAGACTTACAGGAAGCTTTGTTTAAAAAAGCATTTACAGCTGTTTTATTATGACTATTTCTTGAAATAACAGAAAAATTAACAACTATAAATACATTATTACAAAGGCAGAAGCATTCCCAATTAACCTTTGTAATAATGCAGGATGTACATTGCTAAGCTTTACTCTTTTATGCGGAAGTTTCTGGAAAAACGATAGTTCTATTTCCTGTTACAATTACACGATTTTCCAAATGGCTATTAACTGCTCTTGCCAAAACAATCGCTTCAATATCAGCACCAATTCTTTTCAAATTTTGGGGAGTACTTTCGTGGGATACTCTCTCTACATCTTGTTCGATAATTGGGCCTTCATCTAAATCTTTTGTGGCATAATGTGCCGTTGCACCAATCATCTTTACACCTCTCTCATAAGCCTTTAAATAAGGATTTGCTCCTTGGAAAGCAGGTAAAAACGCATGGTGGATATTTATTATTTGCTGAGGATATTTATCTATAAAATCAGCAGAAAGCACCTGCATATATCGGGCAAGTACAATTAAATCTATATTATGCTTTTCGAGTAATTCTATTACCTGTGCCTCTTGTTGAGGTTTTGTTTCTTTGGTAATTGGTAAATGCACATAGGGAATATTATACTGATCTGCTATGTATTTTAAATCGAGGTGATTACTAATTACTAAAGGAATATTACATTTTAAATATCCTTCACGATGTCTCTCTAATAAATCGTACAAACAATGAGTAGGTTTAGAAACCATCACAGCTACATTCGTAATATCTTCGCTGTAGTGTACAGACCAATTTAGGTTTAGCTCTTTTGCCAGTGCATCAAATTTAGTTTCCAGCTCTTCTCTAGAAAATGTTAAGTCTGCTGCATCCAAACAAATACGCATAAAATATTGCTGATGAATGGTATTAGTAAATTGCTGGCAACTTAGAATATTAAGATCGAGATTATAGAAAAAAGAAGTAATATGACTGATCAATCCCTTTTTGTCGTCTGTCTGGATAAGAAATTTAATATTTTCGCCCTTCATAACTTATAATTTTGAACCTACTAATATAAAAGTTATGTAATAAAAAATGCCTCTAAGCAGCTTAGAGGCATTTTTTATTTATGAATTATTACAAATTTCTTAGTAAGTAAATGGTAATTCTACTAAAACTTCGTCCCAAGCCATTTTCATCACACCTTTGCTTGAACCATCTTCTTCAAACTGAATAGTAAATGCTTCTATAGATTTTGAGCCTTTAGATACCTTTGCAGTTACTCTTAATACATCGTTTGATTCTTTGTATTTGTAAGAACCCCAGTAGTCTAGATCTGAGCTAAAAATAATTGTCCACTCAGACTCTCCAGGTATAGAAAATACTGAGTAAGTACCTTTAGCTAATTTTTTACCAGCAAAAGTAACATCTTTAAAAAGTTTAATTTCTGTAGCTTCGTTTGCACCAGTTCTCCATACTTTGCCATAAGGAATTAAATTACCTGCTACTTCACGGTTGTTTTTTTGAGGTCTGCTGTAGGTAACTTTCATTACGGCTTCGTCTCCTTCTTTTCTGTCATGCGCAAAATTATCTGGGAAATAGGCAACATCTAATGGGCTTTTATCTAAACCTCTAAAAGATTGTGCCTGTGCATTAGAAATGCAAAATGATAGTGTCAATAAAAAAAATAGCGATAAAATTTTCATAAATCGGTAAGATTTGTTTCAGTTAAAATAAAAAATTAGAAAAATCGCAAAAAATGCAACTCTATAACTTTAAATGGGCAAAACAAGTTCTGAAAGCTAGATTAAATTAATCCATCATTCTTATACAGTTCTACTCCTAAACTGATCATTTGAGCTATTTCTTCTTCCAATTCTGGACTTAGCTTTTTTATATGAAAACAACTTTTACCTTTTAAAAACTTTTTAAGAGCATCAGACATAGAACTAAAATGAGTAACATGTGTGTAAATAGGGAAAAAGTATAACCTGATATCTTTCGGCTTAGGAACTACACTGCCGAAATAATAGCCATCTACCTTTTGCTTACCTTGCATCGCTTCAATCGTTCCAGCTAATTCAAATACATTTTCATTATCTTTTCTTATTTGCAATGGAGGCACATGTGCCCGCATTAAACCTTTTAATGTATTTTGAATTTCTGTTAAGTCAGTTTTCATCTTTTTATCAGCTTACTGCTCAGAACTTCTAGCAATTTCAGCAAGTTTTTTATCCAGTGTTTCTCTAGATAACCATTGCCCTCTTACCATTACACCTGCTGGTGTTTTCAACACATCCATATTCTCAATCGGATTTGCTTCTAACATAATAAAGTCGGCGCTTGCTCCTATAGCTACTTCACCCAACTTACCTTCCATATTGAGATACTTTGCTGGGTTTAAAGTACCGATTTGTATAGCTTCTAAAGGAGTTAAACCTGCATCTAACATTCCTTTTAATTCATGTTGGATAGAAAAGCCCGGGACATTAAAAACTTGTGGCGCATCAGAACCTAATAAAAGTCCATGACCTTTTTTATTTAATTGGTAGATGAGTGATTTGCGAATGGCATTATAAGCCTCCCATTTTTCTGCACTAAACTCAGGATCAGAGATGAGGTTTTTCTTACTATTTACCCAACTCTCCAAAGTTCTTTTAGGCATGTATTTCATTTCTTCTTCTAAAGCAAGTTGCTCAGGATCGGTTGGAGAAAACCATCTCATAAACAAACTTTGTGTTGGTACCACCCAAACACCATAGGTATTAGTCATTTCTACTAATTCGCTAATCAAATTAGTATCTGCCTCATTAGTGAAATTATATCCAAAAAAACCGTTTGAAGCTGGATCAAGACCTTTTTCTTCTGGCACCAAACCTTCAATAAAACCATCAACATGGTCTACAGTCGCATAGCCACTTTCTAAAGCATGTCTAATTCCCACCTCAATTGAAACATGACCTGCATATGGAATATCAACCAGTTTGGCAGTTTTTACCAACGTATCGAAAACCTCTCTTTTAATACCCGGATGTAGCTTTAAAAAGTCATATCCAGCTTCTTTATAAGCAACTACCTTTTCTACAGCATCTTCAGGTGTTGGTACTGTATTACCATTAAAAGAAGGGCTCGAAGTGATAATTCTTGGACTTAATATCTCATTTTTTAAAGCTTTTTCTATTAGCTCTAAATGCAATGGATGCCCTAACATACCTCTTATGGTAGTTACTCCATTAGAAAGATATAAAAACAAGGTTTCTTCGTAGTTTTCTCTACCCCAATCAGGAGAAGGGATATGTGCATGCATCTCCGCTAAGCCGGGCATTAAATAGTTACCAGAAGCCTCAATTACTGTTACTATCTCTTTAGATTCTGGCTGTTCGTCCAGAATATCTATTACTTCGCCACTGCCAATTAGTATAAATTTATTCTTAAGAATATCACCAGTTCTCACATCTAATACATTTACATCTTTTATTAGTGTAAGATCCTGATTATAGATTTTTTCATTTTTGGGAGTATTGCATGCAGAGATAAAGCCTATAAATATTAAAAAGTAGAATATTTTCATTGTGAATATATTGAAGTGAATTTTTCGCAAATTTGATAATTAAACCGAATAGTATAAAATTAATGGCTTCTGGTAAATCGAAAAATTAGCGTTAAACTCCAATTGAATTTTAATTTAGCGAAACTCCTGATGCTTTCGCTTCACTTACTTCTTTAAGACTTTCGAGTCCATCTTGAAATACACCACCAAGAAATGGCTCCATTAATACTCCAAAATATTTTTCAAAATAAGAGGTAGCAGTTGTGCTAAAGCCCCAAGTTACTTCTACACCATCTTCTATACTTTCAAACTTCCAATGCCCAAAACCCATCGACTCAGAATCACCTTCGATAAAAACTACTTTAGTTTCAATTGTTTGATTTGGTGTAGCATCTAGAATAAACTGCTCTCCAGAACCTGTCTCTTCTCCTACCCAACTATAGCTCGCACCTTTACCCACAGTTACGGTTCCATAGGTTATTTTTATTGTAGGATCCATAGCCACAAAAGGAGACCATTTTTCCCAATTTTTAAAATCGTTTACTTCTTCAAACACAGTTTCTACAGGAGCATTAATCACAATTTGGCGTTCCATATAAGAATCTTCTGGTAAGAACAGACCAACTAATAAAAGTAATAGAGCTAGAATTCCAATGCCTATACCGATTTTTTTGAGCGCTTGCATAATTGAAAAAATTTAGGATGTGAAACAAGATAATATTTTTATAACAAAGTAAAAAACGCACACCGTAAAGGATTTACGGACTAAAATTTATGACTTTACTATTTATCTGTGTATTACTTTATATGAAGTGTAAGAATTGACAAAAAAAGTTTTAAACTTTGTAAGGCAACAAGAATTTAGAAACAATGAAAATAGCTCTGGTAAAATATAATGCGGGAAATATTCAATCGGTTATTTATGCCTTAAATCGCTTGGGGATAGATCCTATTCTTACTGATGACCATGAAATTTTACAATCGGCTGATAAAGTTATTTTTCCTGGTGTAGGCGAAGCAAATGCTGCTATGAGAAGCCTTAAAACCAAAAAGCTAGATGAGGTAATTCCAAATCTGAAACAACCTGTATTTGGCATTTGCGTTGGTCAACAGCTTTTATGCAAACACTCAGAGGAAAATGACACAGATTGTCTAGGTGTGTTTGATTTAGATGTTAAGAAGTTTCCGACAGAAAATTTGAAAGTTCCTCAAATAGGTTGGAATAATATACACTCAGTAAAAAGTCCTCTTTTTGAAGATTTGCCAGAAGATGCTTTTGTCTATTTTGTACATAGTTATTATACCGAATTAAGCCAGCAAACTATAGCCACTGCCGACTATGGTGTTCCATTTAGCGCTGCTCTACATAGAGATAATTTTTATGCGGCTCAATTCCACCCAGAAAAAAGTAGTACTGTAGGCTCAAAAATTCTACAGAACTTTATAGAAAAATGTAATTAAAAAAAGAGCTTGTCTGCATGCAGACAAGCTCTTTTTGTATATCTATGAATTGTAAGACTATTTTCTTAATACAAGCTCTGTACAGTGATCTTTAAACTCGATACCTATCAAGTGCTTAATAACTTCTGCTTCTGAAGCAGCTTGTCCAACTTGTTTTTCTTTATCTCCATTGTGGTTGGTCGTCCAAATTGCAAAGCTATTTTCCCATAAGTATGTAGTGTCTTCCATTTTTACAATAGTTTTCACTCTGTCTTCTTTTCTAAAAGAGAAGTGCATCATTTCTGAATTATAGCTCTTACCACCTGGAGCAGTTGTTTTTGCTATGTAGTTACCAGTTGTTCCTTCACCTGAATATAATTCGCAAAGACAAGTTCCTTTAATTTTCTCATTTTCAACTTCTACTACTGTCATTCTGATGATTTTCCACTCATGGCCAAACTTTTTAGCTGTTGCTGTTACAAGTTGAGAACCTTTGTTAAGCACCTCGTTTCCATATTTCATTTCATAATCCTCTGTAAAGCTAACTACACCGATATCGCCAGTTACGAATGTTCTCATAATTTCCACATCATGCGTACTACCCATTTTATTATGAGCAATCTCTTCGAGATGAGCAGCCATTTCATTAAAATCTATTCGCTCAGTTCTCACCTTGCCGCTTATACTTATATATGTAAAATCGATTACCATTTTTTCGTGGAAATGACGAAGAACTGCACTTTTATTTTTTGTTTTGTGGTAGTCTGAAAGCTCTTTGGTAGAACTCAAAATCAAACTATTAAGGGCTGCCTCCTCCTCTGGATTAGAACCGGCAAATAATGTTGTAACAAAAAGTAAAACTGGTATTAACAAACTCAGTGTTTTTTTCATGATTGGGTGTTTCATCATCGTTAACATTTTTGGGAATATGATTTAATTGTCATCCACTTCTTTTAACAGACATTTACAAAACTTATTTAATTACCATAAAAAAAAAGGAGAAAAACCATTGGTCTTTCTCCTAAAAGCTATTACACTTAAAAAAACATTAAGAATTGTGTGCTCTTATAAAAGCATTTTTATACCCTGCTTTTTTAACCTGTCTCAGTTCTTTTTGCAGTTGCTTATTGCTCGATTCTGCTTTATATAACAAACGATAGTATTGTTTTCCGTTCATTGTTACTAGTTGTACATATAATTCTTCTAAACCTTGTGCTTTGGCTTTTTTAGCACTCGATAACATTTGCTTGCTAGAGGTAAATGAGTTTAACTGAATACCATATCCTTTAACTTTTTTCTCAGTTCCCCAAATGCTGTAAGTACCATCTTTCTTATTACTATTATTCTCTTTGGTATTTACAGTTTTGTCTTGCTTAGCTTTAGCTTCTGGTTTCGCATTAGGCTTAGCAGCAACTGCAGGAGCATCGTCACC
>PBYL01000132.1 GCA_002729595.1 Thalassovita sp.
AACCTTTTCTTTTCAGGTGGGCTAGTGTGATAGTCGTATCCAAAATTGGACTTTGGGCAACTGCCCATACTCCCATTCTAGTGCGACCGCAGTGGTGGACCACTCAAAGCATATGCCTGATCTTGATTTATACCCAATCTGATGAGGTTTTTGCGTTAAGCACCCAAAACGACTTTGATTATTGCTGGTCCCCAATATTCTTTAGTAAAAAAATAAGTTGCTAGAATCAGAAAAGCAGTAGCTAAAAACAAAATGGTAACCACAATTGCTTCAGTAAATCTACTATTGATTAGCTGTTTTCTGTTGATGAAAAGCTCTGCTACCAAAAGGTTTGGTAAGTAAAAAAAGAAATCCATAAAGTAATCAAATGGCCCAGTAAAGTCACTTGTATGACCTAATTTATCCGTGATTAAAAACCAAAACCCATACTCCATTCGGTAGAGCCAAGACCCTATTGCCAGTGCAAACAATCGAATAGCCCAGGCTCGGTGATTTTCAAAATTTCCTGATCTAGCAAATCTGATGGTGTTGATGGCAGCCACAAAAGTGAGTACACCATAACCTGTAAAGGCAATATTCATCCATAATCCACCGATGGTTCCTTTAACAAAAATGAATACCAGTCCGCCAATAGCTGTAAAAAGAGAGGCTATGACATAAACTCGGCCAATCCACCTGTGGAAAGCAGGGGACTTTAGTCTGATAGAATCAAGTAATTGAATACACCCTAGAATAAGAATAATGCCTCCCGCAGCAAAGTGCAGCCCTATTCCTGTAGTAGCACTCTTGGTTTGTGTATCATGTAAACCTGGCAATACTTCGTTCCATTGTGAAGTATTGCCTTGAACCAAGGAAACGAAATAAAATGCCAAAATATAAAGACCAAAAAGCAATGCGCTAACCCAAACTGTAATGACCAGCAGATTGAGCATTACTCGCAGTAACATACCAGACTTGAAATCAGCAATAACTTTATTCATAAACAAAGGTCAAAATTTCTTTATAAAGGTAGTTTGATTTGATGATATCAAGCACAACTATTCCGACAAATCCTATTAAAAATCCGACATTAGAAGAGCAAGACAAGCATATAACTAAACTCTACAATCTTCACTACTCTAAACTAGCTTCATACCTACGCACCCTATCAGCTCGTTATTTGCAATTAAACCTACTGCTATGTTAAGATTAAACTATATAATATTATTTTTTTGCATACTCTTTTTATCCCAATGTTTTAAGTCCGAGAAAAATACAGAGCTGACTGCCGAAGATTGGAAAATCATGGAGAATATCCCTGTTAATGAGCTTAATGGCCTACTAACCAAATACTCAATTCAAAAACGAGCCTCCAAAATTTCTTACAAAAAAGATACAATCGTAACATATAAAGACATGAATTTCACCTTAAAACCTATTGATCTTATCAATGGCAAACCTTCCAATTTGGCTATCTATTTAGATACCATCGAAATGGTGATTTTTGAGTATGATCTTAGTACTGGAGAATTTTTGCAAGAGCCAACCTTTCAGTAAAACTTTAAGAATATTATACTTAAACCGTAATAATTGTGGAGTTTATGAAACATATGATATAACAAGCAATGAATAAAAGGCTTTAAGTTGTATTAAAACGCAGTTTAGCCAAACGGTAACCAGCAACTATTGTATGACGAATGACATTCAATAAAGGATTTTTAAAAAGTAAGCATAAACTCAAACCAAGCAACTTGTTTGGTGGTCTTTTACTTTGGATTTTATTTGCCTATATTTTTTACGCCTTTTTTCAACTTTATAGAGAAGCATTTCGATTATTTACAAGCCATGTTGGAGACAAAGTTTTACTCGTGCTTACCCCAACAGAAAACTATTTATATAACCTATTCTATGCTGCAATTGCTTCAGTATTAGGGTATTCAGTAGTATTAAGGTTCTTTCTTCAAAACTCCGTTAACCGACTTAACAGAAGAACACTTTTATTGACTAGGAGAACTCTTAATAGCGAAGGTTTTTGGACATGGTCATTCTTACTTTGGTTTGGCAAACTTGGAAGTTTATTTAGTACTTTATACCTGAGTTTTGCTATGCAGTATGTTATTGATTTCATTACTGAATTTGCAATACTGCTGATATTACTACCTTTGGTACTTTTCTATTCTTCTTGGCCGACTTTTAGTCGTTTGATTCGAGACAACAAAACCAAGTGGTTTGTAAGCTTATCTACAGTTTTTATCTTGATGAGTTTCACCTTTGCTTTTAAGAATTTTACTGATTACAAAAGAATTAATGAAAAGATATTGAACCGTTCAATTCCACATGTTTTTGACTTACAGAAACCAAATAGCCAAAGCCAACAGGAAATAAATTGGGACGCAGTTATTATTGATATTTACATAGTTAAAGATACACTTAAGACGGAAGAACCAGCGATATTTTTCGGAAGTATTGATAATAGAGTTAATTTACAAAATATAAGGAGAGCAGTGGCCATAGAGAGAGACAAAGTTTCTGTCATAGAAGAAGGTAAATTAATTGCTAACATGCATATTGATGAACGTATCGCTATGAAACAAATTAAACCTATTCTAGATGAACTTAGAAAGGCAAATTTGTACAAGGTGCAATACTC
This sequence comes from Thalassovita sp., assembly GCA_002729595.1. Lineage (GTDB taxonomy): Bacteria > Bacteroidota > Bacteroidia > Cytophagales > Flammeovirgaceae > Chondrinema. The sequence goes on from PBYL01000132.1 coordinate 2,630, forward strand.
AACAGGTAGAAAGTATTCTCGATATCCATCGGACTTTCCAGCTTTTAAGAATTCAGGAATTGAAAGGTATCTATATCCAGAATATTACCCTGAATTTGATATATTCTTAGACTCAGCAGAACAGATTGATTTGAGGGGTAAGACCATTAAACTTTCCGAATCTCTTATGTATCGAAACGGTTCACTGAACAACGATAAACAAATTGAAATCACAGTGACTCCAGATTCTGTTACTCTGAACAATCACAACATTGATTCACTCGACTTGGAAAAAAAGGTCTACGGATTTATAAAAAAGTATTCACCGAATTATGTAATCATTTTTAATTCAAGTGATGAAATTACCTACAAGAGGTACATTGAATTTTTGGACATCCTTTATACACAAGTCGATCGCTTGAGAAACGAACTATCTCTTGAACTCTATGGTCAACCATTTGATTACTGGGATTGGGAGCCGGAAAAATATATGATAGAAACGAGATACCCGAGAGTTATTCTTGAGTGGACAACAGAGGAGCAGCGGTTAAACGAATTATTGAAAAAAGTTGGTAAGAGGCGCTAAAATCCAAAGCTTAATAATATACTTAAAAGCCGCCATGTTGCCTGCCCTATAACTATTCAAGAAATGACAGAAAGTGAATTTTTAGACTATTGGAATCAAGAATATCCAGAAACGTTTCCAATTAATTACGACTTGAAATGGGTATATCCCCACAGATGGTTTAGAATTCATAGTTTGCCAGAATCAAAACGATATACTGAATCTGCAGACGAGTACAAAATAATACTTGACCGACAAAACCAATTGATTAATGACCTGATTGGAGAAGAATCAGAAGTAGTAATTTCTTTTGGGCTATACACAAACGAGATAACCAGTGATAATTATAAAGAACTGACTGACTTTGGAGAATTTCTAAAAGTTTTGACCATTGACCTACACAAGGAAAAACCAGAAGAATATGACGATGAAATGTACTTTGACATTTACATCAAAATTGAAAATTGGAGAAACGGAAACAGAGATGAGATACTCAAGGCAATTGCTGATGATAAAATAAGGGCAATGTTTATTAGTCCTTCAAAGAAGTGTGTAATTGCACCATATGATGGAGGAGTTGACGTGATTGTTGATACAACTGAAAAAAGAGATAATTTTAAAATTAAATACAAAGCTTGGATTTCTGACCGAGAAGATGGGATGTAAAATATGAACTAAATTTCGGTTGACTGCATAACGTTCGTGAAATCTATCCGAAGTCTTATGTACAATTGATTAATGTTATGTTTGAGAAATTGACTTATAGTGGAACTGAATGCAACAATTATCTATGCTTTGCATTTAATGCATTGGAATTTGACGTAAAGGCTATTTCTGAAAGTATTGGAATAGAGGCAACTTCTATCATGATCAAAAAAGATCCAGTTCCAAAATCGACAATGTGGGAATATCGTATCAATGCAGGAAATGACATCGACTTAGAATCTCATATCGAAAAATTGATTGATCTGTTTGAACCAAAAATTGACAAAATCAATGATATAAAAGAAAAACTTGGGCTTACCACTAGGTTGCAATTTGTTATAGATATCGATATTAATCCCGAATCATCGACTCCTTATTTTGGGCTCAATAGCAGGACGATTAATTTCTTGAACCGAACTGGAACTGATGTAGATTTTGATCTTTACAAAGCTGATACTATTGGCTTATTGGACAAATAGAAAACATTATTCTTTGAGCTTCCCCAATTTATATATTGACTTAGCAGACTTTTCAAAAAAGGTTAATTTCCCTCAAATCGTAATTACATAACAAGGGAAACTAACCTAAGAAAACATTTTAAAAATTGTTACCTAAGCAGAATAGGGTAAAGAATTTTGCTTTTACATACTCTGTGGAGAGTCTATTATATTAATTCAGATAACCCACTACTTCATATGCCAACTCACCATTTATTCGAATTCTAGAGTACAATACACTATTGTATTCATAATAAACTATTCCATCAATCTCTACCTTTTCATAGTCTGCTGGCAAAGCATACACAATTGCACCCACTGGTGGTTCAGCAACTACATACTCATTGCCATATCTTTCATAATACACCCCTTCAAAATAAAAGTAAGCCGAATTGCCAAAATTGATTGTTAAAAATCCAGATGGTAAAACATTCAATCTTAAACCCACAGGCGGGGCTGTTTTCACCATATTATTATTGTTTTTATTATAAAATACTCCTCGATCATAGTAATAAGACCTATTGTTGTGAGAAACTGATTTCAAAGAACCATCATCTCTTTTTGCAATTACCTGAGGGTTAGATTTTCTATAGTTTACCTGCGTTTTGTTGGCTTTTATTGCAGGGGAGTTATTTTTTGATTTTGAATCAATTGTGATTGTTTTTCCACCATTATTCGTATTTTGTTTTGATGATTGTGTCGTATTATGTTTGCTTGAATTAGCACTTTTATTATGAGAATTACCTTTATTCTGAGCAAATAATGATGATGTTGAAATCATTATAACCCCAATTAAAAATATCTTTATCGCTTTCATAACTGTAATTGTTTTAAATGATTAACTAACTATAAAAACGAGCTTATAAACACTCCGGATTCCAATCATCTACGTTTACCGGTATTTTCTCGACATCAATGTATTATTTGATGACGTTTAGCCTAACTCTTGTTTCTAAACTTATGGTCATTGGTTAGATTTGGTTATGTATAATATAAGTAAATTTACCTTTCGTAAGATTATTTCTACCTTGTAGCACTTTCAAAAAAACAAATAATCAAAAGTTCTAAACACATAGTATCTGCTCTACCAACTATCGGAATTTTAATTTTTTGCTGTCTATATTTTTATTCTGCCAGTTTATACCCCGGCGGCTCACAAGCAGATTTAAACTCAGTTGGGTTTGATTGGATCAACAATTATTGGTGTAATCTTATGAATGAGCAAGGGATGAATGGAATACAAAATCCTGCAAGACCATTTGCAATATCGGCAATGCTTATACTTTGTTCGAGTTTGACCTTGTTTTTCATTCAATTCTCTAAACAACTCGAAGAAAACAGGAATTGGAAATGGATTATTCAAACCTTAGGGACTATATCAATGATCTCGGCAGTTTTGATTTTCACCAAATACCATGACATCATGACTACAATTTCAAGTATTTTTGGAGTCTTTGTAGTTATCGGAATAATTAGAACTATTTATAATAGTTACTTAACAGTTTTCAAAATAAGCGGTGTAGCTTGTGTCTTACTATTGGGAATTAACAATCTCATTTACTACAGCGAGAATTACATAGAGCATTTGCCACTTATTCAAAAGATCACCTTTGTTTTGGTGCTTGTTTGGATTGTTGGCCTGAATTTTAAAATGATGAACAAAAACAGACGACAATAAAGGTGGAAAAATATAGGGTCTTAGAGATAATCCGTATACTTTGGGCTTCTTAGCTTCTTTTTTGCATTTTAAAAGCTCTTAAATAGTAATCATGTTCAATTTGATATATTCAAATGCTTTGCGACAAGTTTATTGTAACATATATATGATGGAGTAAAAATACAGCCCATGTAATATGTTTTAAGATTGTATTTGTCTCTTAACTTGTTCATGAAGTTTTCATTAGGCCCAATTCCAAACAAAAAATATTTTAATTCCCCATTCCTTAAATCTTCGTAAAACTGAGTTGTAGCTTTTTCACAAGTATTCATCTTATCAATTTTGGACATTTCATACTTGTCAATACCAAACCCAATTATTTCACCTAAGATTGTTAAATTCAAAACCAAAAAAATAAAAAGAGTGATAAAACTTAATCTATAAGTAATTATACTTTTTGTTAAAAGATGAATGATTAAGGTGAAGACATTCATTACTAGGAAAATACCCATAGTAAGTTTGATATATTCTGGTGCTCTTTCTATTGTAATTCCTGAGTAAATATTTAGCAGGAAAATCATCAATGCTGAAATTATAAGTTTAATAATCGCAAACTGCTTTTTATCCTTAAACATCATAATTTCTGTTTTAAGCAATGTTATTTTATAATAAATGAACTCATGTTCTTTGTCACAAACTAAGTTAAATATAAAAATGAAGAAAGGCAGCCATTTAAATCACTCTGATTTCCTGCATAGTAAATTAGATAAATACTTTCAGGCACTTGACGACAATAACAAGTTTATGGGGAGTGTAGCTGTTTCGAAACAAGGAGAAATCGTTTATTTAAAGTCTATTGGTTTTTCTGATATTGAAAATAACATTATAGCAAACAAAAATTCTAAATACAGAATTGGCTCAATCTCTAAAACTTTTACTGCTGTATTAATTCTGAAGGCTGTTGAAGAAAAAAGGTTGACCTTAAATCAATCTATAGATAAATATTTCCCATCGGTTAAAAATGCCAATAAAATAACAGTAAAGCATTTACTAAATCATAGAAGTGGAATCTTCAATTTTACTAGCAATAGTGATTATTTCACTTGGAACACTCAATCTAAGACAGAAAAAGAAATGGTTGAGATTATCTCTAAGTCTGAAAGTGAATTTGAGCCAGACAGTAAAACAAAATATAGTAATTCAAACTTTGTGCTTTTGACTTACATTCTTGAGAAAGCATTCCAAAAATCATATTCTGAATTATTACAAGCGCATATTATTCAACCTATCGGGTTGCAAAATACATTTTTCGGTGGAAAAATTGACTCTAATAAAAATGAATGTAAATCATATCATTTTAATGGTAATTGGGAAGTTGAGCCTGAAACAGATATGTCCATCCCCTTGGGTGCCGGAGGAATTGTTTCCACACCAAGTGATTTAACGAAATTCAGCGACAGTCTTTTTGGTGGAAAACTATTGAATGACAAAAGCCTTGATCTGATGAAGAAAATTAGAGATGGATATGGAATTGGCTTGATACAAGTCCCATTCTACGATAAAATTGGATTTGGGCATACTGGAGGTATTGATGGTTTTAGATCAGTATTTTTCTACTTTAAAGACGGTGATATTTCCTATGCCCTCACATCTAATGCAACGAACTACGAGATTAATGAAATTTCTATTGCAGTTTTAAGTGCTTTTTACGGCAAACTGAATTAGCTGTTTTAGCAGTATATTACTGCTTTGTTCTCAATTTAAAGACAAGGTAATCTAGAAATAAGTAAAAAGGATAATAGAATATGAAAATATATGGACTTAGAGCAGAAAGAGGAAAATTAAAGTATTATGATGAACACATACATTATACGCTAGACGGAACTCCTGAATATGTATGGAGAAAGGTTTTAGATGAGATATGTAATTATAACCCTGAATTATCGATTAAAACTCCGCTAGAATTTGTAACATCGAAATGTAAGTTTAAAGATTTAGATAATCATACTTGGCTTAAAACAGATTTCATGTTGCCTGTATTTTCAAAAGATTTATTAAGAAAATTTCTTGACCTTAATATGGCTGAACATAAGACTTATGAGGTAATTATTCGAGACAATAAAAATCAGGATTTGATGAATAATAATTTTGTTGCCTTTTATTTGACGGAAAGTTTTGATTGCGTTGATTGGAAAAAAACTCCATTGCGAGAGATAAATGGTAAAGAAGTTTTTGATTTTCAGATAGCACAATACAGAGATGATATAGATTATCCACCCATCTTTAAAATAAAAGGAATGTCAATAAGTAATTCTCATTTTACCTCTGAGAGTTTTAAGAATCGGTATTCCGATTTAGGAATAGGAGGCATTCAATTTGAAAAACCAGTAGGTAAATAACTGAAACACAATTACCTCAAGCGCTAACATCTAGCCAAAACAAAACAATGAGTAAAGCTCATGTACATGACCCTTACTTTTGCTATCTTCGTTAACTATACTTTGAGTGTTGTGCAAGTGTAACCGATGACAGTAATAATGTAAAACAATGCAAGATTTACTTTTTGACTTTATATCAAAATATGTTTCGCTGACTGAAGATGAAAAGAACGCTATCGTTTCTGTAGACATATTCCGTTCTTTTAAAAAAGGAGCCACATTACTCAGAGAAGGACAGAAGTCTAATGATGGTTATTTTGTGCTTAAAGGTTGTATTCGCACCTATTACATTCTAGATGGAGAAGAAAAAACAACCGCTTTCTATACAGAAATGGAAGGCTTAACACCTCATTGCGTGATCAATAAAACCCCTTCTGAATATTATATATCTTGTTTGGAAGACAGTATTCTGTTAGTTTCCAACCCTGAAATAGAAGCTGAAAGTTTTGAAAAATTTCCAAAATTTGAATCGCTTTGTAGGGTTTTATCAGAAGAACTTTTAGCAAAGGAGCAAATTAATTTTGACAAGTTTAAGACTTCTTCACCTGAACAGCGATACTTGAATTTATTGCAATCACGACCAGATCTACTTCAACGTGTTCCGCAACACCAGTTAGCAAGTTATCTTGGTATAAAACCACAATCGTTAAGTAGGTTGCGGGCAAGAATTATGGAGAAAAATAAAAGTTAAGCATCGTTTCTTAACTTAAGTGAACGTTGTAAAACTGGCTGTCCATCTAATTTTGCTATGTCATCTAACAATAAAAAAAGACATGCAAAAGAAAATTTTATGCTTCGCCTTGATTTTAATGATAGCAAGTTCGCTACAAGTTTTAGGTCAATATTCAAAACAAGACAGTTCTTATAAAAAGCATTTTATTGGTAGTACTTTGTTTATGCTGGCTAATGTAATACCAGATAATAATCCTCCCGGAATGTTTTATTTGAACTTAGGTTATCGCATTACAGGTAAAGATGTAATTTCACTTGAGTTTAAAACCTGGAAGTATGGTTGGCCAATAGGCATTCCTTATGGAAAATCATTTGAAGCAGAGGGAGAGGGGTTTCCAGGTTATATTCGTGAATATGGAGTTTCACTTAATTATCAAAGGTATATATGGAAAGGCCTTTTTGCACAGGTTGACGTAATGCCTGCTTTTCAGAAATTTGCCCATGAAAACGGTAATAAGATTGACGATGGCTTTCAAATCTTTAACACTTATTCCATTGGTTATCACATTAAACTTTTTAATGATAGGTTCTTTTTTGATCCATCCATAGCCATCACGCATCGTCCCTATCAATCAACCATGCCCGAATCGTTTAAACAGGTAGACGATAGATGGTCTAGGTTCTTTTTCGGGCAGCCAGGCTTACATTTTGGGTATAATTTTTAAAACTTCGATAATTAGTGAAAGCAGTGATTTGTACAAATATGTATACTTAAAAATGTCCATGTAAATTCCAACTTTAATTCGATACTAAATGTCTTGTATAAAAATTACTTAGACTAACCTTTTATACATTGATACATCTACTTTCCAACCAGTTTACTTCACAAAACACACGGACAATAAAAAGCTTAACTTTCATTCTAGGAATTTTACTAGCTAATATTCCTAATTTAGTTCATGCTTCACATATTCGTGCAGGCGATTTAACTGCAGTTAGAATTTCTAACACAAGTCTTACTTATCGCTTTACTGTATTTTTATATAGAGATGAAGGGGGAGTTCCACCGCAACCCGGTACTTTTGAGTTCGGATATTCCTCCGCAGAACCAGTATCAGTTCAATATGTATCATTAGGTAAGGTTGGTATCAAAGATAATGAAGGGCATGATACTGAGATATTGATGTATCAGGTAGAACATACTTTTCCAAGTCCAGGGGGATACAAAGTGAGTTTTTTTCAAACAAATAGAAATTATGGAGTAGTAAATATGTTCAACTCTGGTAATACTGCTTTTTATATCGAATCTGTTTTCAGCATTAACCCTGCTTATGGATTGAATTCATCTCCAGTACTAACTATTCCACCTGTAGATTTAGCAGCAGTTGGTCAGAAATTTATTCATAACCCGGGTGCTTACGATGCTGATGGTGATAGCCTTTCTTATCGTCTTACTGTTTGTAAACAAGGTAAAGATGATGAAAATAATTCAATAGAAGTTTATCAATATCGCTATCCAGATGAACTTGGAGGGCAAACTGAAGATGGAACAGGTCCTGCTACTTTTTCAATAGATCCGATTAATGGTGACCTTATCTGGGATGCTCCAGGTGAAGTTGGTGAATACAATGTGGCCTTTTATGTAGATGAGTGGAGGAATGGACAACAAATTGGTGCTGTAAACCGAGATATGCAGATTATTGTAACTGATAATCCTAATGATAGACCAGAACTAGAAATTCCTAATGATACATGTATTGTTGCAGGTACTACTCTAGAAGCTATAATTAAAGGTTATGATCCAAATTTAGACTTTATAACACTTACCGCAGAAGGTGGTTTATTTACAGACTCAGAAAGCGGAGGACATACCAATCAGGCTACTTTTGAGGTAACTGGCCTGCAACCTCCTAATGGAAGAGAAGAAGGTGTATTTACTTGGGAAACCACTTGTGATGATATTAGAACAGAACCTTACCAAGCTACTTTTAAGGTAAGAGATGAACCGGAAGATGGTTATAGCTTGGTGGATATTCAAACTTGGAGAATTACTGTTGTTGGTCCTGCTCCTGAAAATCTGGTTGCAGATGTGGATTTAATTTCTAACTCAGTAGAGCTTAACTGGGATGATTATATCTGTAACATTCCGGGGGCTAAAATGACTGTTTGGAGAAGAAGAGGTGCTTTTGACTTTGAACCAGACAATTGTGAAACAGGCTTGCCTGCTTACACTGGCTATGAGAAAATCGCTGAGGTAGATGT
>PBYL01000133.1 GCA_002729595.1 Thalassovita sp.
TCATTTTTTGCATGTCCCACCTGCTCATAGGTAATTTCCATGTTGGTTGAATGCAAAGTATCTATTCCCAAATTAAAGGGCAAGTCTTTTAAAAGCTGCTGTGGTAATGCTTTATAATCAGTGTTATCTGGTAAGCTTTTATCTCTATAGATATGTAAATCCAGATTGTTTAGCGATAATGAATTTGCATAAACCGACAATGAATTATAGAGCGCATCCAGATTAAAACCTTTCAATTTCACGTCTGAAATATCACCCGAAAACCAATCTTTCTCTGTTGGAATATGCTTCTGATATTCAGTTTTGGAATGAACAGGTTTGATGTATAATTTCTTTAAATCTAGCGATCTGTTTTTGGCATTTACCACCAAATTTTTACCACTCAAAATGTACAATTCTGAAACCATTGAGCTTATACTATCCGCATCGAAAACAGCCTTTTCAAATGCCGGATTTATGGATTTTTCATCTAAATCATCGGCACTAAGTTGAAGCCCTTGTACTTCTAAATCTGTATCTAGCATGTATAATAGTGGCTCTTTTTTATTAATATCTCGCACAGTTACTTTTGCATCAGACATTACTAACCGCTCAAAATTGAGCCTTGCCAAAAAGTTCTCGAATTTTTTACCGATTGGGTCAGGATTGGCTTTTTCTCTTGATTTGGTGTTTACAAACTCATTTACTACTGGTTTTTCAAGTACAAAGCTCTTAAACCTTAAATCTCTTTCTTGGAAAAACTTTTCAAATTCAAGCTCTTCTAGTTTTACATTTTCAACGGTTAATTTAGTAAGCGAACGAACTTTAGAACGGTTCAAATTTTTCAACACATCTTCATCAGGGTTCAAGCTAAACTTCTTAATAAACATTCCGGCTTCGGCATCTTTAGGTTTGTTTTTAGATGAAAATGCTTGTATGAAAATACTTTCGGAAGCGATGGTGTAATTACTATCAATGGCAATTTTGAAACCGGCACTATTTAATGCCATTTTCTCAAAATCCATCCCCATCATGTATTGTAAGGTGTTTTTATCAACCAAGGCATTTTCGAACAACACAAACACAGAATCTGTAAAGAAAAGCGGCTTCTTTTTATCAATATCAAACACCTCAAAAGTTGCTTGGTTTAACCTAAATCTTTTAATCTCACCTTTATTCAACAGATTAGAAAAAATCTCCTGCATAAGCACCGTATTCCCCGGAGATTCGCTTTTGTTGGTAAAATAGACTTTTACTTTGGGGTTTTCTATAATTATCTCGTTGATGATTAACTCTTTGGAAAAAAAGTATTTCCAAACGGGAACACCTGAGATAATGATGTTGGCATTTTCTATATTAATTACATTGCTCCTTTGGTAATCTTTAAGGCTGTCTAGCGTAGTTTCTTTAGGTTTTACTGTGAGCTCAACCACTTCGAGCGTAGTGGTAACCATATTTAGTTTAATGCGCTCAAAATCGTAAACATGGTCTAAGTCTGGGTTATCATCTAAAAAGGCATGTAGGCGGTTTTCTAAAATCGGCTCAATATAAAATAGCACTCCTTGATACACCAATGTAAGTAGTACCAAAATACCTAATACAATATATAGCCTTTTCTTTTTTTTCACATTGGTAAAATTAGTTTTTTAATGCAAAGTACTCACAATATTCAAAATCATAGAAAAAACCCAAACGCACATTTAACACGTTTGCCAAAAGCAGTATGTATTCTGTTAGAAAGGATAACCTATAGCGATGTTCAATATAATTTTATCTTTTCTCCACTCACTACTTCCAAAGTTTTTAATTACCCACGGACTATCAGTTTCTGCTGGGTTTCTTAATGGAAGTCCCCAATCTGCTCTTAATACAAAAAATGAAGCATCCACTCTTATACCTAAACCAGTTCCAATGGCCAGTTGTTTATAAAATTCATTCACTTCGAATTCAGAACCGGGTCTGTCTGCATCTGCATTAAATGTCCAGATATTACCGGCATCAACAAACACAGCTCCTTTTAAATATCCATAAATATCAAATCGCAATTCGGCATTGGCTTCTAGTTTAATATCACCAGTTTGATCGAAATACAAATAGTTGGCATTGTCGTCTTCTGGTGCATATGTTCCCGGACCAAGCGACCTTGCCGGAAACGCTCTTATACTGTTTGTACCACCAATAAAAAATTGCTTTTTGTAAGGCAACACCTCAGAATTACCATAAGGTTTTCCCATACCAGTGAGTAAGCGAGTTGCCACAGTTAGCCTTCTATTTAGCTTATAGAAAAAGCGCAAATCTGAGTTTAACTTAAAATACTGGGCATAAGGTAAACCTAAAACATATCTTTGGTTGTCTTCTTCTGAGTTACCTCCGCCATCAATCAAACCCTGCACGGCGCTCATCAAATTTCCAGAAATATCTATACTAGGATTCCAATAGAATCTGGTTTTGTTTTCTTCGCCAGCATTATCGTAATAGAAATTGTAGTTTGTTCCCAGAATAAATTGATCTTCGAAACTGGTTTTTAAAAGCTCATTATCTTCTAATATCTGATTGAACTCTTCTGATGTGTAACCCAGTCGGTTATATTCTATAGCAACCAGATTAAACTCGTGCCTTCGTGTGGATGTTTCTTTCCAGTTATAACCATAACCCAAATTGAAACTGTTGAGCTCGAAATAATTGGTTCTTTTCTGGTAGTCGTAACCGATACTAAAAGATGTTCGCGGAATGTATCGGTCTGAGTATTTATTGATTGGAAAAGGCGTCATGAACCTTGGAATGTTTAAAGCCAACTCCAATCCAAAAGTAATAGAATTTACTGCTTGCTCTGTATTGAGCTGTGTTTCAAAACCAGAATTTAAATTTAAAGTAAATTCTTCTGCACCTCTAAATACATTTCTGTTTCTAAAACTCGCTGTTAGCTCAGAACCAACAAAGTTATTAGATCGTGAAACTGGTCCGAATGCTACGCGCAAGTTTTTCTTTGGTAAACTCACTAAAGAAATATCTGTATCGAGTGTTTGCGACATCGTATCTTGCGGATCGAATCGCACATTTACAAAGCGAAACACCTCTAAGTCAATCAACTTATTGAGTGTTTCCAGATAATCTGCATAGTTAAAAGTCTCTCCTTTATCGATATAAATGTATCTGGATAGTACTTTGGGTTTAAAAAGTTCTTCTTTCGAAACAAAGTTTACATCTTCGTATTCTACCGTATCTGTTGAAGAAACTGTGAGTGTATCTTCAGCAGCGAAGTTGTTGCCTAATGCTTTACCTCTTTTTATAGAAACATCTACCGATTTAATTGTATAACCAATTCGAGCTTCTTTCGGCGTGGTTGATTTCAATCGGAGATATAAATCTACATTTCGGTTACCTACAGACGAATCTGCTTTAAACACCAAATAATCAGAATTATAATAGAAATATCCTCTGTTTTTTAGATAGCTCTCGATTCGTTGTCTTTCGGCTTTTAGCTTATCCAAATTGTATGTCTGCCCACTATCTAGTGAAGTACTTAATTTACTTTCTCTGATGTTTCTCTCTAGTTCTCCTTCATCTTCGGGAAAATAAATATTTCTAATTCGGTAAGGTTTATTCAGATTGATCTGATAAGTAATTTCTGCTTTTTTATTTTTGATAGCCGTCTCATGATCAACCACTACATCAAAATAACCCAGATTTTGTAAACGGTTTTGGATGAGCAATTTCGTATTGCTAATAGCCACATCGCTTAACTTTACAGGAGGACTACCAATCTTGTTTTTGAGCCAATATTTAAAACCCTTATCTTTTTTTGGAGTACCAGCCATATGGTATATAGATGGCCCCGGCCTGAACATGCCCAGAATGGTTTCGTTCGGAATTGGCTCTACTACTTCAAGTGCTTTTTCGGTGATGTATGAGGTTCGTACATTGGTATCGCTCTCCACTTTAATAGTGTATCCGGTTAAAAGTTGTTCTCCTTCTTCTAGTGATTTTAAACCTGAGCAACTCCAACAAATCGTTGCAATTACGAGACAAACAATACTATTTAGAATGAAAAACCTCTTAGTGAAAGTAATTCCCGCTAAAGACTTTTTGGTAAAAATCTCCCTTATAAAATTCAATATGTCTACCTTCTTTTTATTCATTCTTCTCTTTCTTGAAAAGGTTTTTCAGTTTGTCGTAATCTCTGGTAAAAATGATTGAGAATCCAGTTGAGGTAATTTGTCCGTCAAGAATACCTTCGTACTCATTCATTTGATAGAATCTCAACCTATATCTTCCATCTTTGGTAATTTTATATTCGATGGCCACATTACCCACCAAGTTATTCACTCCATCAGTCTGTTGTTGCTGCTCTCCTTCTAACTGATAACTTCCTCCAACTTCCACTGTTACCCTTTCATCGAGCAAACTCTTAGATAAACCCACCTGTAAATCTGTACCTGCAGAATTTCCACTTCCGTAAGATTCTAGGTTTAGGTTTAGCTGTACACCTTTAATATATTTATCTGTTAAATTGTTTAGCTGATTGGTAAGCAATTTACTCACACTACTTCGGGCAGTAGAGCTTACCAGATTGTCGCCAATCTCATTGCCTTTAGAATTGGTGGTGATAAAACTGTTTAGAACCAGCAAAGCAAAAACCTGCTTGTTCAACTCCGATTCGGATTGGTTAAGCTGCTGCACTGCATCGTAAACTGTTCCATTGCTTCTAGCATTTTCAGGAATATCCATCTCAAAACTGATCAATGGTCTTTCAAGGTTTCCGTCGATATTCATCTTTACCTGAAATAACTGAGGTTTTTGATATTGGCTTCCGTCTTCACCAATGCTCGACATTAAACTTTCAGGTGATGTTCGAGTCTCGTAAACTGCTTGAATATCTATATCTGCATTAAATGGATCACCTTTCCATAGCACATAGCTCCCATCTGCAAGCGAGAATTTTTTGCTTACTAAACCATAAAATGAGAGTGAATATGAACCTCCATTTATATCGTAGCGACCGGTTAGCGTCATGTTTCCACTGCGTTGGATGTTTAGCACCAAATCACCAGAACCGGTAATTTCTAGCTTATCACCTGCTTTTTCATCAATCAACACATTGAGCTTTGTATCTGGATTGATACGGATGTTCATGTTGATGTCTATACCAGTTAGCTGTGCTTGTTTAGAAAGCGAATCTGCATCCAAATCAATCAATTCTAGTGTATCTGTTCGGTTCACTTGAACAAACTCCACAATACCTTTTTGTTCTTCAATCACCAATTCATCTTCTGGAACTATATAAGTTACATCTGTTCCCTTAAGCAATTCGAGATTCATATCGACAACAGGTGATAAGATACTGCCTTCCACATCAATATCTGTATTGAGCAATACCTTTCCGAAATACATATCATTCTCCCCTTGCTTGGTATTGAGCGCCTGAAACTGATTGGCTTTAATTTTTAGATCAAGCACATAATCCATAAAATCAAGATCTTTTATACTGCCATCAATTGAGGCTTCATTGTTATTCTCATCGACCAAGGTGAAATTATTCAGATAGATTCCATCTTTCCGAAAATCGATTTCCTCATCGTCTATGGTAAATTTGGTATTGAGATAAGTGAGTAAAAACTCAAATTCGTTAAAATCGAGATTACCAGTAATTTCTGGTTTAGCAGTGGTACCGTTAATGTCTAGCGATCCATCCAAATAACCTTTAACATCTTTCAATTCTCCTCCACTGGCATCTCCTGCTATTCTCAAATCCAAATAATCTATATCGGCATTTAGTGCAATTTTAGAAGAATCTGGCCCAGCCACGTAATACCTGCCATCTATAGACATATCGTTTTTGTCTCCTTCCAAATTCACTGCTACATCATAGAAATCGGGGTTTTTATTATTTACATCGAGCTTAAGATTGCCAAAAGGCACCTTAAACATTTCTAGTTTTTCTATATCCAGACCGATATCAAACTTTAATTCGGTGAGAATATCGGCAAGCAACACTTCACCCTCAATTTCTCCTTTGGCATAGGTTTGCTTCGCATCAATTAGGTTGATGAGGTTTTCTAACTGGAAATTTTGAAATGCGATTCGCAAATTATCGTAGCGATTACTTGTGCTATCTTGCGTAACTGAAAGCATTTGCTGCCCATTGGTAAGCCTAAAATTATGCGTTCTTAAAAAGCTATTTTTTTCAATTGATACATAATTATCTCTATCTATATTCCATTTTTTGCCCAACAATAGCAGCCTATCTGAATCTAAATGCACATAAAAACTGCTATCTTGTCGGCTAATTTCAGATTTAATTAAGAAGAAAGGATTTCTAAGGCTATCTCTAAATGCTATTTCAATTGCAGCAGTATCATTGGCAAAGTTAAAATCCATAACTGGAGAAGATAGATATACCAGACTGCTTTCAATTTTATCTGCTCTTATGCCAGCACTTAGCTTATTTTTATTGCCATTGACTCTAAAATTGAGCGTATCTACTACAATTCCTGCATAATTTACACTATCAGTTTTTAAGAAGATATCCAGATTTCTTTTTCTATCATTATAATGACCTTTGAGCGAAATTGCCCCCATGTAATTCATGCTTGGTATGAGCAAATCGTACCACAAAGGAGAATCTTTGGTCTTTATATCGATATTAAAATAATGATTGTCGATGCTATCTAACACCACATCTTCCATATACACATACTGAGAGAGGTACGATTCCATTTCTGGATAAATCTCAGAGATGTTTAAATTACTTTCGATTAAGGCATCGAGCAATTCTGTGTGGGTTACAAACTTTAGAGAATCTGTAGATTGGAAAAGACTCGCTTTTAATTCGCCTATTTTATTTTCTAAACCTGCTCTTCTAAACCTCAAATTACTAATAATCATTTCTGCATTTAAATCATTTACATCAGTGAGGCTGGCATCTACTTTTAATACCCCACTTACATCCGTTACAGAATCAGACATGTTCAGCTCCACAAGGTCGAGCTTATCTAAATTAAGTTGGATATGATGCTTTTGTAAGTCTGCTAAAACAGAGCTACCATCTAGTTTAAATTTCAGGTTTTTATCATCGAGGTTGGCATTGTAAGACAGGCTGTCGTTGATCATATCTGCCTTTAAATCGATGTTTGCATAGTCGTAACCATTAAAATAAAATGTGTCCATTACTGCGGTAGATTGCATATCTGTAATGGCATTATCATTAATATTTACCTTAAAATCGAGACTTGCAGTAAGCTTATCTAATGATGGATTCTGTAAAAATGAGCCAATTTGAAACTGCTTTACATCAATCTCTCCTTGTGCAAAATGGTGGGTAGAATCATCGCTCCTATAATTGATGGTAGTTTGCATACCACCCATATTTGTATTTAAGTTGACTTCTGCTTTTGCTTTAGATAAACTACCAGAAGCATTTGCAGTAGCAAAAATTTGAGTTGGAAGATTTATACCAGTCGGCTTAGAAACATCTGGCAAAAAGCTTAGCAAATCTTGTCTGGTACTAATGAGTGTATCAAGGTTAATGGCAAATTCCATTGAATCTGTAGACAGCGGATACTTAACTTCGCCATTTACCTGAATTAAAGTGCTATCTCCCGATCTTAAATTTAGATTATCTAATTGAAGTGTTTGAGCCAGTTTACCTTTTAAATCACCAGATAAACTGATTGAATTTACCCCTTTTTTTGAAATAGCTGTATCTAATTGAGGAACAAAAAAGAGTGCATCTTCTAAGCCTGGTTTAAACTCTTTAAGTTGTAGATCAATTTGAGTTTGCTCATATTGGGTAGCAAGGGAATTTAATGACTCATAACTTAAATCTAAATCGAGTGCTAAGCTGCTATTAGGAGTTTCGAAAATGAAATCTTTTAAAGATGCTTTAGATTGATCTTGTATTAAAATTTCTGTTGAAGCTTTATTTATCGCCAAACCACTTTGCTCCTCAATATGCAAATTCACCAAATTACACTGAGCTTTTTCGCTGGTTAACTCAAAGTCGTCTATCTGTAATGCAATGTTTTTAAAATCGAGTCTGGCAGGATTAAAAGCTGGTAAAGTATCAGCCATTTGGGTAGAGTCAGCATACGCCAGATCATTGTAAATAACTCTGTCATTTTCTAGTTGTAAGCTTTTTACAGCAATCTGCCAACCGATATCCAAAGTTATTTCACTATTGGTGGTGTCAGGAACAGCGGTTGTATCAGTAAACAATTCTGCTTTAATAAAGCTATTCGTTAAAGAAACCTCATCGAGTTCGATCTTGCTGTTTTCTAAATCAAAGGTTTCGAATCCGGCAAACAATCTCCCTAAATCAACATGGAAATTAGACTTGGTGCTGTCGTCAACATACCTCAATCTAATATTTTCTAGATCAAATTCACCTAAATTATATTGCCATGGTGCGGCAGTAGTATCGGCAGGGGTTTGTGCAGTTGTATCGCTACTAGTAAAGTTTTCTATTAAGAATTCGTAGTTGAATTTTTGATCAGCTTCTTGCCTGTAAACATTCACTAGCAAGTCATCAATTTCTACCTCCTCTACATTGATTGAATTATTGAGTAAATCGTAAAAGGCTATATCGACACCCAACTCACCACAATACAGCAAACTGTCTTGTTGCTGATCTTCAATATACAACCCAAGCAATGCTACCTGAGTTGGAAAATTTATGGTAATTCCCTCTAGCTGAATGTCTACGTTAAGGTCTTTTTTTAATTTGTTTACAGCAACATTGGCTATAGATTGCTGCACTGCTGGTACTTTCAGTATGATAAATACAATACTTAAAAGGATTAAGATAGTTACAGTTAAAAAAAGAAAGGCTTTTGTAGCCCATCGATATATTTTATTATTAGTCCACACAAATGTTTAACAAAAAACGCTCTATTTGTTCCTTAAAATCGGTGAAAACTATTACCGAAATTGTTTGTTAATCTTTAATTTTTACCATCTCATAATGGTATTAATGCCAGAGTTATTAATTGAGTTGCAAAAATGGCATTGATTTTTGAAATAACTATAATCCAGATTAAAATTGAATTAATACCATTTATAAACTTTTCAACTAAAACATATTTAACCAAATAGAAATCATTTTGTTTTTACCATTCAGAAGATTACATTCGGCTTCATTCTATAATCTTCGAAGTAAATATGACTAGCGACACGTTGAAATATTATTATTCTGCAGAAAAAATGGATGGTAAACAATTCACTATCAAGACAATGCAGGATATAGAGGAATCGCTTCAGGGAGAGGTTGACACACCCCACAGACATGATTATTACACTATAATCTGGGCAAAAGATGCATCAGGCAAACATTTTATAGATTTTAAAGAATATGCTATTGAAAATAATTCTGTATTTTTCATCAGTCCAGGACAGGTACATCAGGTAATTGCAGACCCAAACCCTACTGGTTGTGTAATTACATTCACTCCCGAGTTTTTAACCATCCATCACATTAGCGAAGATTTTATAAACGATTTAAAGATTTTTAGAAACTGTGATGAAAACCCACCTTTAATTCTTGACGAGAGTAAAAGAGATAAGATTAGTGTATATACCAATCTGATGATTGACGTAGTTGGCAATAGACATAGCATGTACGAAGAACAATTAGGAGCTTTACTGAAGTTGTTTTTAATCGAATGCAACAATGTTTGTGTGCTAGATAAAGCAGATAACAGACAGCTTTCTTCAGGAGAATCGATTTATAGAAATTTTAGAAAACAGGTAGATAAGAATTTTTACGAGACACATAAAGTCTCTGATTACGCCGACCAGTTAAACATTACTGCTGGGCATTTAAATAGCGTGGTAAAACAATACTTGGGCAAATCTGCAAAGGAATATATACAAGAAAGATTGATTTTAGAGGCTAAAAGATTATTGGCTTATTCTGACATGAATGCCAAAGAAATCGGTTACGCCTTGGGCTTTGATGATCCCTCCAACTTCTCTAAGTTCTTTAGAAAAATGTCTTCTTTATCTACTGCTCAATTTAGACAAGAAGCTGTATTAAGTTAATGCATTTAACTATTTGTAATACAGTACATTAAATACTTTAAATTCAAGTAAAAATAGAATTAAGTAAAGTATTTAATTTTGTAATTTCTTGATCAGCTTTTTTACTTATGAGTGTATTATTAATCTCTTCAGCATCTATCTCTATTTTGACTAACAACTCTAAACCAACTAAGCTAAAAACTGACACAAATCCCATATCAGATTTATTTTCCTTTAAAATGTGATGATATAAGTTTTTGTATTCGTCTAGATATTTGCTTTCAGTAATTGATTTTTTGAAATCATGAATAATCGCGATGTAGGCAGGAATAAGAAGTTGAGCTGAATTGATTTGTTGATGTCGCGAATCCACTTCTTTACAATTGACTCTATCTAAAAGCAGCTCAACATATTTATTAATTTTTTCTTCAGAAAAGTCGTTTGCAAGAAAATTATTCTCAGCATTAAATTCTTTTAACTGCTTAATTTCCTTTTCAAACTTAATATCAATTTCACAAGGTTTTATTGCTTCCTTTTTTAAGCTCTTAAAGACAATTGTACCAATTACTACCACAAAAAAAACAGAAGCTATTAAATATATAATCACGATAAACTACTAATATGTTGAACAATTATTAGTACTTAAACTAGTGATTATAGCTTTCATTTTGTAGAAATTGGAAGCTTTTTGGGAAATATTCAAATCTTCTGCATTTCAAAATAGCATTATACAAGTTCCAACTCATGTTGCTCTACATGAATCGATGCACTGTCTTTAATAATCTGTTGAGACAATGTGAATTTATTTAAAGAATGGGCATCAAAAGCCAGTTTATCGAAAAGCTCTTGGCTAATTGAACCAATATATTGAAGCACCTCTTGATTGTGTCTATTATCGTCAACTATTTGTTGATACACTGCTTTATAGTTTTGAATTCCCTCATGACTGTAGTTCAGGTTTCTATAGTCATTAATCATATTTTGATATGAAGGCATCAATCGAGTTGACAGTTCAAAAACATAAGGCTTTATATTGTTATAATCAGTGTTAGAATGAACACTATTAAGCTTTAGAAGTAAAAACTCTAACAAGGTATTCTCTTTTGCCATGCTTCTAAAAAAGTTATTTTGATTATAAAACTTGGCAATTAAAACCTGTATATCTATCTCCGAATTATCAGAAAGGTTTCTGTTAGATCTTAGAAAATTTACTGTTAAAAAAGCGACTATTAAAATTATTGCTGCTATTAATATTATTTGAATTAGCATAAAAGTATTATTTATCAGAGCTCAAAAAATTAAGCCTGTTTAAGGTTAAACTTGTATTTAGTAAGACACAGAGAAAATGGGTAAGTATTACTGCCTAACGCTAATTTTTTTTAGTAAAAGCTCCTATAGTATCAGCTAGTGGGGTTTACAATAGTCTTGTTTAAGTTAAAGCTTTTCTAACAAAAATTGTTACAGCTAAGCATTTATTTTTTCATGAAAATCATGAAGTTTATACTTTATCCTTTTTTTGTTATATAAATTTTCACGCTCAACCGGCTCATTTATGCTATCTTCTGCATATTTATTTTTTGTATTGCCAGTACTTCTCACTTTAGATAATATACTTTCTAAAACTGGTAGCATATTATTTAGGCTCTTGGTTTTGATGAGGAAATTCCAAACGGGTTCAAATTTTTTCCAGCCTCCTGTATAAAATAAGTGCTTGAGTTTATGCTTGGCAGAATCGTGCTTTAAACTCGCTTCAAAAATGTTAGACCAACTGTAAAACTCTTTATAAGCCCAATCGTAACCTTCTTTTAATTCTTGAGCAGTCAGTTTGGTAGTTTTGTAAACTACACTTCTGGTATCGTACATATCCCAATTGCGGGTAACAATTCTGTTTTGTGCATCCATATCTTTAAAAAGCTTTGTGCCCGGATATGGTGTAAGAATATGGTAAGTAGATGTAGTAATGGCATTTTGTACTCCCCAGTCAACCGTTCTTTTAAAAACGTCTTGCCCATCATCATCCAATCCAAAAACAAAACTGCCATTAATCATAATACCCAAACTATGTAGGCGATTTACTGCGGCTTCGTAATCTTTCTTTAGGTTTTGCTTTTTATTGCTTTGTTTGAGGTTTTCTGGCGAAAATGTTTCGAAACCCACAAAAACACTCCTCAACCCTGCTTCTGCAGCTTTTTCGATCAAATCTCCTCTTAAAATAGAATCGACTGTGGCTGCTCCTTGAAATACTCGGTTCATTCCCTTCATCCCTTCGAACAGCCCACTGGCAAAGCGATAGTTTCCTAAAAGGTGGTCGTCTAGAAAATATAAGTGCTTGCCCGGTAAGCGATCAATCTCAGCCAAAGCATCATCTACTTGTTGCGTGTAAAATGATTTGCCTCCTTCGAAAAAAGCATCTTTATAACAAAAATCGCAATGGTGTGGGCAGCCTCTGGTTACCACAATTGAATTAGGAACCAAATATCTGTTTCGTTTGATTAAATCTCTCCTAATTGGTGGAATACCAGCTAAAGTTCTCTTGGCTGAAAAGTATCTTTTCTTAGCTTGGTTGTTTTTAAAGTCCTTCAAAAACGCTGGAAATGTCTCTTCTCCCGGACCTAGAAAAATTGTGTCGGCATGTGGTGCCGCTTCTTCTGGAAGTGATGTTACATGCAAACCTCCCAAAATTACATAAGCCCCTTTTTCTCTATAATGGTCGGCGATTTTGTAAGCGCGATAAGCATTGGTTATATACACCTGAATTACTACCAAATCGGGATTGTCATCCAGATTTAAAGTTTCTACATGTTGGTCTTGCAAGTCTATTTCATCTTCTGGATCAAGATAAGCTGCCAAAGTAGCCAAACCCAATGGCGGAAAGAGTGAATACTTAATCGGTCGCCAAAATGGACTTTCTGCTTCTGCTAAAGCTGGTAATATCATTTTAACTTTCATAGTTTTCAGTTTTCGAGTTAAAAATGCTGGTTGAAAGATTGGAGAATAGTTAAAAGGTTTGTTTGTGTTTAGTTTAGCAATGGATAAGTAATGAAAGGATTCTAATCGAATAGAGTTACAATGGATTCAATTTATTCGCTTCGTTTATTTTCAAATTTTTTAAGAGAAAAGAAAAAGCAAACACATGCCAGGGGCTTGCGTCTGCCCATTGGTTCATCATTATATGATGCTTAACATGTAAGCTGCTCTTGTTTCTCATTGGAAAGACTGATGCCATACCAGTCTATATTTCTTGTAAAGTACATGGTAGCTCCCATAATGGCGCTTAAGCCGATGCTTCCCATCAATAGTGCATAATCAGATAGTTGCAGTGTTACAAATAAGAAGCTGTATATGCCTGTGAGTACGGCTACCAGTATCAATGAATATTTTTTGACTTTAAATACACTCACAGAGTAAAGTGAAATCATCATGACTGTGGCGAATGTTGCGATGAAATATGCCAAGTTAAAATCCATATGTTCTGAGAGGGAAATCAATAACACATAGAACAAGCAAAGTGACAAACCGACAATGGTGTATTGTATTGGGTGAATGCGTCTTTTCTGGAATGTTTCTGTAAGAAAAAAAACTAGAAAAGTAAGCACAATCGTCATAATCGCATACTTTACCGAGCGCATCGACTTCTGATAATCATCTAGTGGCAACATTAAATCTACGCCAAAGGCAGATGCATTTAAAGTGTCGGTGTATCTAAAGCCTTCCCAGCTTTGTGGAAAATTTCTGTTGAGTTGTAAAACCTGCCAATTTGCATTAAATCCTTGGTCTGAAACTTCTCTGGTATCTGGTAAGAAATTGCCATTAAATTTCGGCGCAGACCAACCAGATTGCAGGCTGATGTTGGTTTTATTTCCTACTGGTAAGAATGAAAGATTTTCGCTGCCTTGCAGGTTTAGGTTAAAGTTAAAAGGTATTTCTTGTTCTTGTAATTCTTCCAGATTAGACACATTTACTGTAAAACCTGAGTTTATAAATGATGGAAGCTGCGTACCCGGAGTAACAGTCATTTTTTCTTTATTCCATCTTAAATCAATTTCTTCTTCAATCCCTCTTAAATCTGAAACACCGATGGTTAAAAATGCCTGATCCCAAAATATATTCTTTACTGTGTTATTCGCCAGTTTTTTGTTGAGCAAGAAACTACCATCAACATTTAAATCTGAATCGTATACTACTATTTCAAAAATGCCCAACTCTAAAAGTTTCGGTTCTATTTTACCATTTACATTTAAGTCTTCTGGTAAAATATGCCATTCAGAGCGTACCAAGCTTACTACACCATTCTCTACAGTTTCATACTCATAAGGGATCGATAACACTGGTCCTTTTATAAGCTGCTGCCCTGCCCACTTCATATGTACTTCTTCCAAAGCCTGCTGATTCATCTTTTCTCTTTCTTCGATCAAAGACTTAATCATGGTTGCAGGAATTAATAACAACAATATTAGCACAGTAATAATGACGAGTTTTAAGCTCACAGAATTTTTTAATGAACCAAATTGCGGAGTATTTCTTTCGGTGTTTTCGGCGTTTTGATTTTCCATAGTAGTATTATTTATAGAGTACTTTGAAATACAAAGTGAATGGGTAAAAAAATTTTACTTTTTTAATTTTCTTATTTTAACAATTGCTCAATAGCTTTTACATGTTTAACAAATGCATCTCTACCCGCCTGAGTAGCTGAATACTTGGTATTAGGTTTCCTATCTACAAATTCTTTTTGATAAGAAATGTATTCCGATTTTTCCAACGATTTCAGATGGCTGGCTAGGTTTCCATCAGACACACCCGGTAATAAACTCTTTAAAGTATTAAAATCTACATAATCGTTTACCATAAGTGCCGACATGATCCCCAACCTTACCCTATTTTCAAAAGCTTTATTTAGATCTTTTAGTAAATCCTTCACGATCCGTATTTTACTTGCATAATAATTCCATAAACTATGTGCAGTACACCAAACCCAACAGCCCAAAAATACAAACCATATCCAATAAAATTCATAGAAACCAGTCCTAATGCGATTTCAATCAATCCCAAACTCCTAATTTCATTTAATGTGAAGTGCGAACCATTTACCAAACCTAGCCCATAAAATATCAAAGTAAGTGGCGCTACCAAGCCTACATAACCTTTAAATAACAAGATTAAAGAAAGAATACCTCCTGTAACTAAGGGTATAAATAGGTTAATAATTAATCTTTTGGTTTGCACATCCCATAGTTTCTGGTTGTTCTTTTTAGCTTTTCTTGTCGTAAAAAATATTCCAGAACCAACTGCTGCAATCAGAACAGATACAGCAATGATTAATAATAGTACTAATTTATTCTGATCAAGAATGATTGGTCTGTATCCCAGATTTACTACACTTGTATAGATAGTTTGATGAGCCATTATAGCACCTATCAAAGCAAAGACGCCTGCCGAAACTCCCGACATACCACTCAAAGAAATAAATCTTGATGAGCGGTTCATCATGTCTTTAATGTGTTTGATATCTGCTAAGTATTCTTCCTGTGATTTCATAAATAAAGTACTTTGTAATTCAAAGTAATTTGATTATTCAGAAAAAAGCAATAGTTAAGTGTAAATAATTTTAAATATTTATGAGAAAGTGTGTTTTCAGAGAAAAAGAAGGATGAATAAATGCCCTAATTAAAAAAAATGGGAAAAAGTAAA
>PBYL01000134.1 GCA_002729595.1 Thalassovita sp.
GATCTGGAGGAGCAATTATTACAGCATCAATGTCTTTGCGTTTCAGTAATTCTTTGTAATCCATCGTGGTGAAGATATCGTCACCAAGGAGCTTTTTTGCATCATCCAATCTACCTTGATACAAATCGCAAACCGCGGTAACTTTTACACCTTCGTGTTGGAGCAAAGTATTTATGTTGGCATTACCCATGCCACCGGCACCGATCCAGCCATAATTTACTACTTCTGATGATACTTGATGATAAGGTCTTTTGAGGATATTTACTGTTTGCTTCTCTTGTGCAAATAAACTACTCCCTGCTGCTACTCCCACTCCGGCCAAGCCTATTTTTTTTACAAACAGACGTCTGTTTTTTTTCATAGTCGAGTATTTTTCTATTATAATGTTAGCGTATGATTTTACTAATTTGTGAGAAAACAGCATGTTTCGGCTGTTTTTGCTATTAGTGTATTCTGTAAAGTGCGTTGTTGCTACTGGCCGGTATTTCTTTGTAAATTACTCCCAATATCAGAGCTTTCAAAAAGATTTATCTGAATATTAGATCAAATGGATTTATTGGAGTCTTAAATTAGTATTCATCCATATTAAGTAAAAATAATTTAAACTTTATCGCCTAAATAGATTAGAATTCAATAACAATACACGAAATGCACTTCCCTGCAAAATGCCCGCAGTTAGCTGCAAAGTTTTAGTTACTACTCCTTTTTTAAGTGATATTTCAGAAAAAACAAAGTCGAATGCTCTGGAACTACATTAAAGTTTTTAAAAGAAATTTCTTTAAATACAGCTATATCTCTTTCGTAAATGTATTTGGCTTGGCAACAGGCATTGCCACGAGTTTACTGGTTTTTATGTATGTTACGCATGAGTATAGTTATGATAATTTTCATCCAAGAGCCAATAACATTTATCAGGTAAATTATGAGATGACCTATGGTGGAAATGTAGAAAACTTTTATGGAACATCTTCTGGTTTTGCTCCTGTTATGAGCGAAAGTATTCCAGAACTAAGAGAATCATTGCGCACTAAAACATTTAGTGCACGGCCATTTAGCACTGAAGATAATAAAGTATTTGAGATTGAAAGCCTTCTATTTGCAGATACTAATTTCTTCGATTTTTTTGATTTTAAGTTAAAAATTGGAAATAAAGAAACGGCTTTTCAAAGACCAAATACAGCACTACTCACTCCAAAAACTGCTCAAACTATTTTTGGAGAAAAAAATCCAATTGGGCAAGTAATTTATTATAGAGAAAAATATCCTTTTGAAATTATCGGCATAATAGAAGAAGCGCCAACCAATTCACGATTTCATTATGATTTTGTAGCTCCTCTTAGTAGCTTCTATCACATGGGTGAAGGTGAAAAAATTAGAATAAGCGATGAGTTTGCTAGAAGAGGTGCATTTTCATCTTTTTTCCATATTCCAGAAATTAAAGATATGGAAGCTCTTTGTAATTCAATTACAGCTATTGATACGATTCATGAGTTTAAACCATATTCAGATATTTCATTTAATCTTGTTCCTCTTACCACTGCTCACCTATATAAGCAAGAAAACATAAAAGCATATCTATTTGCATTTCTTTGTACTGGTATAGTTATTCTCTTACTGGCGATAATGAATTATACCAATTTAGTAACTGCACAATCAACACTTAGAGATAAAGAAACGGGTATTAGGAAGGTAGTTGGTGCAAAAAGGAGCACGATACTTATTCAGTTTTTGTTTGAGTCTGCAGTGATTAATACTATCTCCTTTGTTACAGGTTTAACCCTCTTAACTCTTTCTCTTAGCGGGATAATATCCATTTTGCAATTACCTTTTGATGCATCCTATTTATTCAATAGTAATTTTATTTGGGTTATTGGACTGCTATTTACTGTTTGTATTTTATTAGGAAGTATCTATCCTGCAGTTTTACTTTCAAACTTTAATGCAATTAATATCATTAAAAGCGGAAGAGGCAAAAACACAGTGGGAGCATCTGTAAGACAATTTATGACTTTCTTCCAGTTTGCAGCTTCAATCATATTAATATGCTTTAGTCTGGTAATTCATTATCAGATTAATTTTATGCAACAAAAAAATACTGGTTTAGAAAAAGACCACTTATTGGGGCTTTACCTACCACGAGAAATTGGCCAACATTATCCTACATTTAAAGCTAAGATACAAAGTTTGGGTAATGTAGTTTCGGTTGGTACATCTAGCTCACCAATTTACACAGGATCAACAGGTGGAGAGTTGCATTCAAAATCGTACATCACTAAATCTGATGTGCTACTAAATTACATCAATGTTGATACAGATTTTTTTAAAACAATGAATATACAATGGCAAATACCTCCTACTTTAACATACCAAAATTATGATATTGTCTTAAATGAGTCTGCAAAAAATAAATTAGAAGTTCCCGACTCATTGTTAAATCAAAGCCTAAATATATTTGGTAAAAAAAGGGTTGCTGGGATTACAAAGAACTTTAACTTTCAATCTTTAGAACATGCAATAGCACCTTTATTAATAAATGTACTTCAAGACACCAGTGCTGAATTAGTTCGATCAAGACCTTCAATGCTCATAAAATTTCATCCAAAAGCTAATATTAAAGAACTCATAAGTAAAATAGAAGATGAATACGAAAGTGTGCTTGATGGTTATCCTTTGGATTATTACTTTTTAGATGAAGCTTACAACAACCTCTACAAAAAGGAAATTAGACTCGCATTTCTATTTAATATGTTTACCACAATTGCAATAGTAATTGCAGCTTTAGGCTTACTTGGACTAGCAACCTTTGCAGTAAATAGACGCGCTAAAGAAATTAGTATTAGAAAAATTGTTGGAGCATCTATAGTAAATATCTTTTTATTACTCTCTAAGGATTACACTAAAATTATTCTATTAGCTTTTGTAGTTGCCATTCCTGTTGCCAATTATTTTATCTCCGAATGGCTCAATGAATTTGCTTACAAAATAGAGCTGAAATGGTGGCATTACACTTTGCCTGCAATTATCATATTCAGTATCGCTTTTATTACGGTTGGAGGTAGAATTATAAAAGCTGCAATTGTGAATCCTGCCGAAACTTTAAGGGATGAATAGTATTTCACTTCCCTGCAAAATGCCCGCAGTTAGCTGCAAAGTTTTAGGCTTTACCACCTTTTCTTGAGAAATTTCAGGTAAGTAAAATTAATCATAATATGCTCTGGAACTACATAAAAATTATCAGAAGAAACTTCGTTAAAAACGGGTTCATTTCTTTTATCAATGTTTTTGGTTTGGCCATCGGTATTGCTGCCAGCTTATTGGTGTTTATGCATGTAACTCACGAATACAGTTTCGATAGCTTCCATACCAACAGGCAAGATATTTATCAGGTAAAAGGCAAAATGAATTATGGCGGTACTGATATTTATATGAGTGCGCTTTCGCCAGCTTTTGGCCCAATCATGAAAAATGAAATCCCAGAAGTTAAAGGCTTTGTTCGCTATTTCTATGATGAAAAAAGCACCATGAGCACAGAAAACGGTGAGATTTATTTTGAAAACAGATTAAGATTCACCGATCCGGAGATATTGACTCTTTTTAGTTTTAAGCTGAAATCTGGCGATCCAAAAACAGTATTGAGCAGACCAAACACCATTGTGCTTACTGAGAGTACCGCTCAAAAATACTTTGGAGATAAAAATCCGCTTGGCAAAACACTGTATTACAACTCAGAGTATGCATTCGAAATAACAGGTGTATTGGAAAACTTGCCGACAAACTCTTCGCTGAAATTCGATTTACTGGCTCCTATCACTAGTTTTCCATCACTCGATAAAAATAAACAAAACCTGTTTGAAGATAATTTACCTAGATTGGGTTCTTTTCAAACCTATCTGTACATACCTGAGCTAAAAGATATAGATGCTTTTAATGAAGCTATGGCAGAAGTGATAGTCGATAAAAAAGCAGGTGATGATACTAGCAAATTCTTTTTAAGTCCATTCGATGGGATGTACATTAAAGACAACCAAGCAAACGCCAAATATCTAGTGGCTTTTCTATGTACTGGCATTGTAATATTATTATTGGCAATAACGAATTACACCAATCTGGTAACTGCACAGGCTACAACACGATCTAAAGAAACAGGTATTAGAAAAGTGATTGGAGCAAAAAGAAGCACACTTATATTTCAGTTTATTTTCGAATCTGCGGTAATCAATACTTTCGCATTTGCCTTGGGCTTTTTGTTATTACACCTCACAATTTCAGGCTTTATAAGTGGTCTCGATCTAGAATTCGACAGTTCTTTCGCCTTTAGCAGCCAGTTTTTAACTGTTATTGCTTCTTTGTTCATTCTTTGTTTGATTTTAGGAAGCATTTATCCAGCCATTGTACTTTCTAAATTTAATACAATAAGCATTCTTAAAGGTGGCAAAGGAAAGAAAGCAACTGGCACTGTTGTAAGAAAATACATGACGGTTTTTCAATTTGCGGCATCAACTGTACTCATTTGCTTTAGTCTCATCATTCAGTACCAAGTAAATTACCTTAAAGAGCAAAATACTGGGCTTACAAAAGATCAAGTACTGGTAGTAAATATCCATAAAGATGCTGACAAGAAATACCCAAGTTTAAAACATGCCATGTCTCAACTTAATGGTATTAACTCTGTGGCTACAGCAACTAGTACCATGTACAAAGAAGGTACTTGGGTAGCTTTTACTAATTCACCAATCACTGACGAAGAGATACAATTGAGTGGCATGTCGGCTGATGAAAACTTCTTTTCTACTCTCGAAATAGAATGGGCAATTCCTCCCTATCAGGAGATTAGGGATGGTGATGTGGTATTGAATGAGAAAGCGATGGAAGTAATGCAAATACCCGATACGCTTATGGGAACCAACCTATCTTTAATGGGTGAAGAAAACAGGTTGATAGGTGTGGTGAAAGATTTCAATTATGCTTCTATGCAGTACGATATTAATCCTTTGTCTATCATTGTCGCAAAAGATACTTCGTCTGGATTCTTTTATAGAGGCCCTAAGATGTATATAAAAATTGATAAGCAAGCCAATGTTTCAGATATGTTGGCTCAGGTAGAAACCACTTATAAAAAGTTTATTCCTGACTATCCATTTGAATACAATTTTCTAGACGAAGCCTTTAACAACTTATACAAAGACGAGGTGCAAACTGCCAGAATGTTTCAGTTTTTTACTGTGGTTGCCATTGTAATTGCTGCACTTGGTTTGCTTGGTTTGGCTTCATTCGCAGCTAACAGAAGAACCAAAGAAATTGGCATTAGAAAAGTGGTTGGCGCTTCGGTATTCAATATTTTCTATCTGCTTTCTAAAGAATATTTCAAACTCATTCTTATCTCTTTTGTAATCGCAATTCCCATTGCCAACTACTTTATTACCGAATGGCTCAATGGTTTTGCCTATCGCATCGAAGTAAAATGGTGGTTGTATACCTTGCCTACTCTATTAATTTTAACGATTGCATTGTTTGCTATGGGTGGCAGAATTATTAAAGCAGCGACTGTTAACCCAGTGGATAGTTTGAGAGATGAGTAAAAAACATAAACTTTAACTGATCTATTAAATGATTTGGAATTACCTCAAAATCATCAAGAGAAATTTATTTAAAAATAGCTTCATCTCATTCATCAATATTTTTGGTTTAGCTATCGGAATTGCTGCCAGCTTGTTGGTTTTTATGCATGTTACGCATGAGTTTAGTTACGATGGTTTCCATGCAAATGCTGATGAAATTTACAAAGCAGAAAGTGAATTTGAGTTTGCAGGCGAGACTAGAAAAGCCTTTGGTTTCTCTGCTGATTTTGGTACTGATGTTCAACAAACTATACCCGGTATTACCAATTTTATTAGGTTAAATTCAGATCAAAAAGTTAAAATATCTGATAAAAAAAATGTGGTATTCTACGAGAATAACTTCACTTTTACTGATAATAACTTTTTAGATTTCTTTAGCTTCAGAATCATATCGGGTGATGTAAATACTGCTCTTTCGAAACCAAATACAGTTTGGCTCACAGAAAAGACTGCTCAAAAATATTTCGGTAATAAAAATCCAATAGGAGAAATTCTATATTATGATTCTGAGTATACTTTTGAGGTAGTTGGTGTGCTCGAAAATCCACCATCCAACACGAGTATACAATTCGATTTTTTAGCTCCAATTAGCAGCTTTGCTAGCATGAGCGAAAAACTAAAAGCTCGATATAATAATGAAAAAATAAGCTTAGGGAGTTTTCATACATTTTTCCAAATCGATGAGAGTGTCAATCTAGATGAAATTGAAAACAAAATTTCTCCTAAAGTGAGAAATGAGCAAATTAAAGATATCAACATTCAACTAAAACCTATTCAAGATTTTTACTTAGAAACACATCCAAAAACAAAGCTTTATCTTTTAGCATATTTACTTTCAGGCATTGCCATTATTTTTCTGGCAATAATGAACTACGCAAATCTGGTAACAGCTCAAGCAAGCACGAGAGCTAAAGAAACTGGTGTAAGGAAAGTAATGGGCGCAAAAAGAGCTACACTCATCTTTCAATTTTTATTCGAATCCATCATTTTCAATTCAATTGCATTTGCCATCGGGTTCTTACTTTTACACCTTAGTATTTCTGGTTTTATAGATGGTTTTAATATTAAAATGAATGAAGATTTCATTTTAAGCAATCAATTTCTAATAACTACAAGTTGCCTTTTTCTCTTTTGTATTTTGGCAGGAAGCATTTATCCATCTATTGTACTATCTAGATTTAGCCCAAATAATATATTAAAAAGCAATACAGGCAAGTACTCAACAGGCTCTACTGTAAGAAAGTCGATCACTATTTTACAATTTTCGGCTTCTACCATTTTAATCTGTTTTAGTATTGCCATTCAATCTCAAGTAAACCTATTACAGAATCAAGATACTGGGTTAGACAGAGAACAAGTAATGGTTGTAGACATACCTGCTTCCATCGGATCGAAATACGCAGATTTAAAAAATACATTAAATAGCTACCATGAGATTAGCACAATAGGTACATCAACTGGCTTATCTGTCTACAAAAATTCTCCATCTACAATTTTATATTCGTCGCCAACAACTGGCGAAAAAATTCCCTTACACCTGATTGGTATCGATACAGATTTCTTAAAAACTTTAGATATAGAATGGAAAACTCCACCTGTAGCCCCTTTATCTAACTACAGTATTATTCTTAATGAAACTGCTCTGAAACAGATGAGTCTTTCTGATTCTTCTATGGGACAACCTTTGTCGGGAGTTGGAGGAATTCTTTCAGCAGTTTTGAAAGATTTTACTTATTCTACAGATCGAAACCCAATTGAGGCTTTAGGTATATTAGTGCAAGAAAGTGAATCTCCTAACTTGACTGCTAATGGGGCTACTATGTATATTAAAATTAAGAAGGATGCTACTTTAGCAAAACTTTTGGCAGAGATCGAACAAAAGTATCAAACCTTTTTGCCTGATCAACCATTTGAGTTTTACTTTTTAGACGAAGCCTTTAACAACTTATACAAAGACGAGGTGCAAACTGCCAGAATGTTCCAGTTTTTTACCCTGATTGCCATTGTAATTGCTGCGCTTGGTTTACTCGGTTTGGCTTCATTCGCAGCTAATAGAAGAACCAAAGAAATTGGTATTAGAAAAGTAGTTGGTGCATCCGTATTCAACATCTTCTATCTGCTTTCTAAAGAATATTTCAAACTCATTCTTATCTCTTTTGTAATCGCGATTCCCGTTGCCAATTACTTTATTACCGAATGGCTCAGTGGTTTTGCCTATCGCATCGAAGTAAAATGGTGGTTGTATGCCTTGCCAGCTTTATTAATTTTAACAGTCGCATTGTTTGCTATGGGAGGCAGAATTATTAAAGCGGCTACAGTTAACCCAGTGGATAGTTTGAGGGATGAGTAATTCGCTTTCCTGCAAAATGTGAACACCTGACTGCAAAAATTAGGTGGTCTCATATGTTTGGATGAAATTCGGAAAAAATCAATCACAATGTTCTGGAATTACCTCAAAATCATTAAGAGAAATTTATTTAAAAATAGCTTTATCTCTTTCATAAATATTTTTGGTTTAGCTATCGGAATTGCTGCCAGCTTGTTGGTTTTTATGCATGTAACTCATGAATACAGTTACAACAGTTTTCATGATAAAGTGAAGGATA
Source organism: Thalassovita sp. (assembly GCA_002729595.1). Taxonomy (GTDB): domain Bacteria; phylum Bacteroidota; class Bacteroidia; order Cytophagales; family Flammeovirgaceae; genus Chondrinema. The sequence goes on from PBYL01000134.1 coordinate 8,225, forward strand.
TCTACTTAGTAAAGGAAGAAATTGACTTTGGGAAAAGAAAGATAAATATCACTGGTTCTACTGCCGGATTTGCATCTATTATGCAAGAAAGTATCCCCGAAATTAAAGATTTTGTACGGGTAAGTTTTGATCAAAAAGCTACGGTAAGCACTGCTGAAAAGGAAAAATACTATGAGTCTCAATTCTACTTTGTAGATGCCAACTTTCTCGATTTATTCAATTTTAAACTAAAAGTTGGCGATAAAGAAACTGCTCTAAATCAACCAAATACAGTATTAATTACTGAAAATACTGCTCTTAAATACTTTGGTGAAAAGAATCCAGTAGGTAAAATGCTTTACTACAAATCGGAGTATGCATTTGAAGTAGTTGGTATATTGGAAAACCCGCCAAGTAACTCTAGCATTCAGTTTGACTTTCTGGCTCCTTTAAGTAGCTATTACACTATGGGACTAGAGCAAAAGTCTGCAATTAACGAAGAGTTTATAGGTGATGGCCCATTTCAAACCTATTTATATATACCAGATAAAAAAGATTTGGATTTTATTGAGCAGACAATTAATGAGACAGCTAGAAACAATGGTAACCATATTGAATATGTGCGCTTCTATTTAAATCCTTTAGATGCTATACACTTAATAGAAAACCCAAGCCAAAAAACTTATCTCATCGCATTTCTCTGTACTGGTATTGTAATTCTGTTGCTCGCAATAATGAACTATACCAACATGGTTACCGCACAAGCAACTACACGATCTAAAGAAACGGGCATTCGCAAAGTAATTGGTGCCAAGCGAAGTACTTTAATTATTCAGTTTTTGTTTGAATCGGCTGTTACAAATACACTTGCATTCCTACTGGGAATACTGTTGCTCTATCTTTCACTCAATGGTTTTATCAATAGTCTTGAACTAGATTTTAACAGTGCATTTGCATTCGGTACTGATTTTACCATTGTAATTGCTTCGCTTTACATTTTATGCATCATGTTGGGTAGTATCTATCCGGCAATTGTGCTATCGAAATTTAATACCATCAACATACTAAAAGGTGGAAAAGGCAGAAGGAATTCTGGTGCAGTTGTTAGAAAATATATGACCGTTTTTCAATTTACAGCCTCTACTATTCTCATTTGCTTTAGTCTGGTTATTCAAAATCAAGTAAGCTTTATGCGAGCCCAAAATACCGGACTCACAAAAGATCAGGTATTGGTTTTAAACATCCATTCAGAAATCGGAAATAAATATGCCGCACTTAAAAATACGATTAGTAACCAGCATGGAATTTTAACTGCCACAACTTCTACCAAAGCCATTTACAAACCTGCTTTTAGAGGGAATTTAATCCGTTTTTCTAAATCGCCAGTTACGGGAGAAGAGGTGCTAATTAATATGTTTAATGTGGATGAGAAATTCTTTGAGACATTGGATATTGATTGGAAAACTGCTCCTTTTCAAGATTTAGTAAACAATGATGTAATATTGAACGAAGCAGCTATGCAAGCGCTTGATCTATCTGATACACTTATCGGTAGTAGCTTACAAAGCATTGGCATTAATGAAAGATTGGTGGGAGTAGTTTCAGATTTTAATTATAAATCGATGCAAACTTCTATAGAGCCTTTGGCCATTACTGTGAAAAATGATACAGCTACTGCCTTAGTTCGTGGTGGAGCTAGCATGTTTGTTAAAATTCATAAAGAAAGCAATGTTCAAGAGGTGCTGGCAAATCTGGAAGAAGTACATAATAGCTTTTTACCTACGCAGCCTTTTAATTATTACTTCTTAGACGAGGCTTTTAATAATTTGTATAATGATGAATTACGCACAGCTAGAATGTTTCAGTTTTTCACTTTTATAGCCATTGTAATTGCCGCACTTGGCTTACTCGGTTTGGCTTCGTTTGCAGCTAATAGAAGAACCAAAGAAATTGGTATTAGAAAGGTAGTTGGTGCTTCGGTTTTCAATATTTTCTATCTGCTTGCTAAAGAATACTTGCAACTTATATTGATTGCTTTTGTAATTGCTATCCCTGTTGCGAATTATTTTATTAGTGAGTGGCTTACTGGTTTTGCTTATCGCATCGAGGTAAAATGGTGGTTTTATAGCATTCCTGCATTGCTCATTTTACTAATTGCTTTGGTTGCCATGGGAGGCAGAATTATAAAAGCAGCCACCGTAAACCCAGTAGATACTTTAAGAAATGAATAAAAAAAGGGGGCAGAATTATCTGCTCCCCTATAGCTGGTTGGTTTATAATTTAATATGAAATTTACTTGATTGGTGAGAGGGTAAATCCATAGCTATAAATACCCGGATAAATCAAATACTTATCGTGTGGATAAGCACCCCAACTGTCGTCTCCACCTACACCTCTTTGTTTGTAATCGATATGCCACTCAACAAAATCTTGTTTTTTAATATCAGTTGTATGAGTTTGGCCTTTTGTATCTCCACTGTCGAAGCTTTCTTGGCTGTAAGGCATCGCACTCACTCCTAATTCATCACCAATAACTTTTAATCCTTTACCAGAACCATTAGTTAAAGATGCCCATCTGATGCCTGTTTTGTTTCCATTCTCTTGTGGGCGGATGTATGGGAAATACTGCTCTTCTGCTTTTGAAGAATAAATACCTACTAGTGAAGCAGTGTGTCTGTCAACATAGTTTTCGTATGGACCTCTACCATAATACTCGAAGTTGTTGAAATCGGAAGAAAGTCTTGTTCTAAAGCCAATTCTTGGAATTTCTGGCAATTGCGTTCTTCTTTTCATCAACTTAAACCAACTGTCTACACTCAAAGTACCATCTGCATAGAAAGTATATTTGATGTTAGCTGGTGAGTTCAACTCCTCAATATCAAAAACAACTTCTACCTGAATTTTACCCGGTACTGGTTGGCTAGTGTTGATATAGTTTACTTTGAAGTTTTTCTCCATATCTCTCCAGATTTTGCAACGAGTTCCCATGTTGTTTCCATAGTCGTTGTCTGTTGGAGCACGCCAGAAGTTTGGTTGCAATGGCATTTCCATCATCTCTTTTCCTCCTAACTTATAGCTACTTACCCATCCGGTAGTTTTGTCTACAGCAATGGCAAATCCACCACCTGATACTGTAATAGCATTATCAGTTTCTGCAAGATCAAGGTTACCATTTGTGCTATAAGTAACTGCTGCTTCATTGTAAACTGGCAACTTAAATTGCTCATAAGCAACTACATGACCTGCTGGCACATAACCTTTAGCCGCTTTAGAAACAGCATAAATATTTACAAAGTACTCAGTGTTTGCTTTCGCTTTGATTGATGGTAATTTCAAATCGATGGTTTGAGAAGCACCTGGCTCAAGTTTTAGGTTGAAATTGCTTCCTTTTTTATACTCCTTACCATTTGCCTCGATCACCCAGTAGAATGAAAGGTTAGAAAGATCGTCGAAAGCATAGTGGTTAATCACTTGTACTTTTCCGTTTGCTAAATCTGCTTCTTTAAAATAAACAGGTTGATAAACTTTCTTCACTTCGAATAAGGCAGGGTGCGGCGTTCTGTCTGGATTGATTACACCATTGTTACAGAAGTTGCCATCAGACAATACATCTGCCGGACCATAATCTCCACCATAAGCATAGAATTTTTCACCTGCTGCATTTTCTTTCTCGTAAGATTGATCTACCCAGTCCCAAATGAAACCACCTTGTAGGTTATCGTATTGGTAGATTAAATCCCAATAGTCTTGGAAATTACCCAAACTGTTACCCATCGCATGTGCATACTCACACTGAATAAGTGGTCTGTCTGAATAATTTCTTGCATATCTTTCCATGCCTTCCATACTTGCGTACATCGGCACAAAAATATCTGTGTTCCACTCAAGAATGGCTCTTTCGTATTGCACTGGTCTTGAAGAGTCAACAGACTTCATATAGTTGTAAGTCTCGTAAGTATTATATCCGTTACCAGATTCATTACCTAAAGACCATATAATTACACTTGGGAAGTTTTTATCACGCTCGTAAAGTCTTACAGTTCTATCCATAAAAGCAGTATGCCACAATGGTTTGTTCGCAAGTGCTTTATCCAAATCGTAACCCATACCATGCGTTTCGATGTTTGCTTCGTCTACTAGATAGATTCCGTACTCGTCGCATAGTTCATACCATACTGGGTCTTGCGGATAGTGAGAAGTTCTAACCGCATTTACGTTGTTTTGCTTCATCAAAGTAAGGTCTTTGATGCGCGTTTCAAGATCAACTACGTGGCCAGTAATTGGATGTGTTTCGTGAAGGTCTACCCCTCTTACAGTTACAGGTACGCCATTCACTTTTAGCATACCATCGCTAATCTGAATATTTCTGAAACCTACTCTTTGGAAGATCGCCTGAGTTACTTTATCGCCATCTTTTAACTCGATTTCTAAATCGTAAAGATTCGGAAACTCTGCACTCCACTTTCTCACATCTTGAATCTCAGAAGTAAAGCTTACTTTTCCTGCTTCAGCAGTTTTTGTGTCTTCAAAAAGTAACTTGTCTCCATCGTATAACTTAATAGCTACCGATACATCTAAGTCTGCATTGTCGTGACTTTTAAGGTCTAGGTCTAAACCAAAAATACCATTTTTAAAAGCACCATCAAGGTCGCTTTTTACTGTGTAATCTTCAATTCTTGCTTTTGGAGTAGCTACAAGAAATACATCTCTCTCGATACCACTCATTCTCCAAAAGTCTTGGTCTTCCATGTAACTGGCAGTAGCAAATCTAATTACTTCCATAGCCAGTTGGTTGGTGCCTGTTTTGATGTATTTGGTAATATCAAATTCAGCTACACCTTTGCTATCTTCGCTGTAACCTACTTTCTCTCCGTTAATCCACAGGTAGAAAACTGTTTTTACACCACCAAAGTTGATGAACACTTGCTTGCCACTCCAATCTGAAGGGATTTCGAAAGTGTGTCTGTATAAACCAGTTGGGTTGTAATCTAAAGGAACATGCGGTGGTGTCGCATTTACAAAAGGATACTGAATGTTTACATAGATAGGATAATCGTATCCTTGCATTTGCCAGTCTGACGGAACAGGAATTTTATCCCAAGACTGGTCGTTGTAATCGGTTGCAAAAAAATCTTCTGTTACTTCGGTTGGCGATTTCTTAAACTGGAATTTCCAATCGCCATTTAATAACTGGTAATAGTCTGATTCTGAAGGATTTTTAGTTCTTGCAGTTTTTGCATCCTGATATGGGATAAACCATGCATGAGGTTTTTCTTTGTTTACAGAAACAATGTCAGGTACCTGCCACTCTGGAATCTCCTGCGCAACTGCTTCACCCATTACAAAAAACAAAGCTAAAATAATTAGCTGTCTTAAATTGAGTTGTTTGTCCATTACTTGCTTTTTAATCTCTAATACATATTTCGATAGTCATCTTCACTTCATTAAGTGTAAAGTAAACACATTATGGAAACTCGCTCAATATTAATGGATAATTTTGTAGACAAAAGTGTAAAAGTCTTTCTTAAAACTGATTTTCATCAAAAGAGTAAGAGGGTCCACCGTTTGGTTTTCCCTCTTATCATCCTATTGGTTAAGCGTAGTTAGTCATTCACTTACTATGATAATAATACTTTGATTAGTTTACGTCCCACCAAACTTTGGTAGCACCGTTATCTACACCATTTAAAAGCTGAACAGCATTCGTTACTTCAACAGCATTGGTATTGTACTCGTTAGGTACAAATGGCAATCTGCTTACTAATTCGTATCTGCTAATGTTGCTGTTATCACTTTGTAAAAGCGGATATAATATCTGAATATCAGTTCTTCTTAAGTCAGCCCATGCTTCCCAAGACTCTGGGAATAAAGCCAAGTATTTTTGAACTGCGATTTGAGTTCTTGCATTGGTATCGTCGCCATTATCAAAAGCTACTGGAACTTGTACTGGAGGAGTTCTATCATCTACCTCGTATTGCTCTACTAAGTAAGGCTCAACTGGAGTAGTAGTACCTGCTATGTAAGTACTTGTCTCGCCAGAATCTACTGCCCACTCGTCCATAGAAGTAGCGATACCAGTCTCATATAATTCTTGCGCTGAACCAGACATGTTCCATCCGTTTAATGCACCTTCTGCTCTGTTGAAATAAGTTTCAGCAGCAGTCATCACCAAAATATCAGTTGAGTTAGATAGATCGTATGCATAAGATGGTCCGATTTCAGATGTATCGTCATCATCCCAATCTCTTAAAGTTCCACCACCATTTGGCTGACCTCTGTATTCTCCATCTGATGAAGCTCCGCTGTAGAAAAGTCCAATTCTTGGGTCGTTGTAACCTCTCAAGATACTTTCCATAGAAGCACTCATTCTGAAACCCCAAGTAGCAATAATGTTTAAGTTATGCGGTGTATCGTCGCTTACTTCGTAGAAAGCACTTTCGCTGCTAGAAAGCATTACACCAGAAGCTACTGCTTCTTCTGCATAAACTTGTGCATTTGATGGATCGATGTCAGAAATTCTTAATGCTAAACGAAGTTTTAAAGAGTTTGCAAATAACTTCCAGCTATCTACATTGCCATCGTAAATACGATCGTAACCTACTAATGGACCTACAGAACCACCAGCATTTGCATCAAAAACTTCAATAGCATTATCTAATAAAGTAAAGAAATCTGCATAGATATCTTCTTGAGAATCGTAAGCTACAGTTTCTCCACCATTACCTGCATCAAAATAAGGAATTGGACCGAAGTGGTCAGTCATTCTGTGGTAAATTTCCACTTTCCAAACGTCTAATACAGCATTGGTTAATTCGTTGTCTTCTGCATCTTCAGCAGCTTCGTAAGCAGTGTTTAGTGCAGGTACTGCTAAAGTGTAAAACCTTGTCCAAAGTCTGGCTCTCCAGCTATCGTTAAATGCATATCTTTCTGTTTGAAAACTAGTAGAAGTAGTTGACAAATATTGTACATAGGTAGTTGAGTGTAGGGTTGTTCCTAAACCGTAAGTACCTTGGTCGTCGCTAATTCCGTTACCCCAACCTTGGTTAAGACCTCTGTAAATCACATTGGCAAAAGCAGGACCTACGAAAGATGCATCTAGAGATTCAGCAGTAATTTTAGACGGATCGGTATTGATTTCGTCGAAATCGCCAGTACAACTTCCCACCAACCCGATGATGAATATCAATTTGAATATTTTAATCATATTTTTCATGATGGATATTTTTAATTTTTTTTAGAAACCAAATTTTAAGCTCACTCCATAAGTTCTAGTTGGAGGCAGCGAGTAAGACTCAATACCTTGGAAGTTACTGATACCAGCAGCTTGCTCAGGATCAAAATATTTGGCTTTGTTCATAAAGAAGAAGAGGTTTCTACCTACAAGCGATAAGCTTGCACGAGCAAAAGGAGTTTTGTCTAGTAAGCTACTAGGGAAAGTATAACCTAATACAAACTCTCTTAATCTAATATTTGTAGCATCAAGAATAAAGTCTTCTGCAGAGTTAGGGCTGCTACCAGCTATCGCTGTCCAGTATTCTTCGGCAGTTACAGTAGTTGTGTTTGGAGTAGTAGAAACAATGTTTCCATCGTCGTCTCTTGTAGCAACTACACCGTCAACCACAAATCCATCGCGACCTGCTAAAGTAGACTCAAGAGAACCAGTATAAGAAAGTACACTTCTAGTGAAAGAGAATATTTCGCCACCGATTCTAGCATCGATTAGGAAGCTCATTGAGAAGTTCTTGTAGTTAAATCTGTTTTGTAAACCTCCTGACCAGTCTGGGTTAAAGTTACCTGCTTTTACACTGTAATCTGAAGTAGTTTCTGGTAAACCGTTTTCGTTTATCAAGATATTTCCTTCATCATCTCTTTCGTAACCTTTTACATAAAAGTCTCCATACTCTCCACCTTTAGTGATAATCGCATTTACTGAACGACCACCTGAGTTAAGTACAAGTCTTTCTGTATCTCCATTGATGCTCACAACTTTACTGTTGTAGCTAGAGAAGTTTGCAGTAATATCCCAAGAGAAATCTGTTGTTTGAACTGGAGTAGCAGAAAGTACTAATTCAACACCTGTGTTTTGAATCTCACCAGCATTAATGTACTGAGAAGAATATCCAGAAGACTCAGGAGTTGCTACTGGGAATACTTGATCTACGGTGTTAGACTTGAACCAAGTGAAATCTAAACCTAAACGGTTGTCTAAGAATCTAACATCAGCACCAAATTCTGTAGAAGAAGTAATCTCTGGTCTTAAATCTTGGTTGAAAAGAATCTCATTTCTAAATACCATACCATCGTTTGCAGATGAGTAAGTGTAGTAAGGATTCAGTCTGTAAGGGTCTGTATCGTTACCTACTTGCGCATAAGAAACTCTAAGTTTTGCATAAGTTAAAGCTTCTGGCAAAGAAGTAAACATATCTGAAACTACCGCAGATAAACCGATTGAAGGATAGAAGAATGAACGGTTATCAGCCGGTAAGGTAGAAGACCAGTCGTTTCTTCCTGTTACATCTAAGAACAATACGTTTTTATATCCGATTTGAGCGAAACCATATAAAGAGTTGATCTCACGCTCGTAAGGGCTTTCTGTTGGTACTGGGTTATCTGTGTTAGAGATCGCAAAGAAGTTACGTCTACTTAACATACCACCTGCTGTAAGTGCATTTCTTTGTTGCGTTAAAGCATTACCACCAAAGTTTACATTTACTGAGAAATTGTTGATGTCTTTGTCGTAGCTCAATAAGAAACTTGAGTTCCACTCCATTACATCACGGTAGCTTCTGTAATAGTTACCTAAATCGCTAGTCCAAGCTACAGTAGCATAAGATTTTGTTTCGCTCTTGTCTGTGTATTGGTCAATACCAGATCTTACATTAAGTTTTAATCCTTCGAGAAACTCATAAGTTGCAGAAGCAAAACCAATTACTCTGTTTCTTGTAATGGTAGATGTATTGTGGCGATATACTAACCAGAATGGGTTTGCAGAGTTAGCACCTACTGCATCACGGTTGATGTAGTTGTACTGAAGATTTCCAGAAGCATCTATGTATTCGTAATCTTTATACTGAGAGTAAGGTAAGTTTCTCGGTAAAGTGTAAGCACCAAAAGTTGGAGAATCTTCACCAGAACGAACTGGGTTATCTATCGTTTGTTGGATAAAGTTAATCTTTGCATCCAACTGAAGTTTCTCACTTAACTTGCTCGTGATTCTCACGTTCGCATTATTTCTGTTAAGCTCGTTACCCGGAACAACACCTTCTGCTTTGGTATTGGTATAAGAGAAATAACCTTGGGCTACATTGTTACCCATTGTTGCAGAAACTGTATTTGCTAAGTTATAACCAGTCTGGAAGAAATCGATAATGTTATCTGGTTGTGCAGAGTAAGAGTAAGTTGCAGGCCCTTCGTAATCTGGGTTATGCTCTAACTGCCATGCTGCTACACTGCTTCCGTCAAGTTCTGGACCCCAGTTACGAGTTTCGTTTACACTGTAAACTCCGTTACTACCTTGGCCATATTGGTTTTGAATATCTAGTAAAAGATATGGAGAGTTTAAAGTAAAGTTAGAAGCAAAGTTGATAGAAGTACCTGTTTTGCCTTTACCAGATTTTGTGTTGATGATGATCACACCATTACTTGCACGAGTACCATACAATGCCGCTGCTGAAGGACCTTTCAATACAGAGATTGAAGCGATGTCTTCTGGGTTGATGTTAGAGATACCATCTGAACCAGTAGTACCACCCGTTTCGTCTGATGGAGTACCGCTAGTAGAGTTATCTATCGGCATACCATCAATTACATATAATGGTTGGTTGTTACCTAATAGCGATCTGTTACCTCTTAATACAACTCTAGAAGAACTACCCACACCATTAGATGCAGTTGACATGTTTAAACCTGCAACTCTACCAGACAAAGAGTTTACGATGTTTAGTGATCTTGCCTCAGAAAATTCTTTTACTTCTACAGTTTGAGCTGAATAAGTAATGGCTTTTTTCTCACGCTCTAAACCAAAAGCTGTTACAACTACTTCTTGTAATTGCTCAGCATCTGTGTTCATTACGATATCAATAGTGCTTCTGCTATTTACCGGAACCTCTTGTTTGGTATAACCAATATAGCTAAAAATCAAAACTGCATCTTCTGCAACTTCAATTGAGAATTTACCATCGAAATCACTTGTGGTACCTTTGGTTGTTCCCTGCACAACAATACTCACACCCGGAAGTGGCGCACCGTCTTCGCTAGAGGTTACTGTTCCAGATACTTTTAACTGTACTGGATCAAGAATTTCTTCTATATTATCTTCTTCTTTGGCACCTTCTTGATGGTTTACGTAGATTTTTTCATTAATTCTTTTAAATCTAAGGCCTGCATCTTTAGATATTTCGCGTAGCAAATTAGCCAAAGACTCATCTTTCGCTTCTATATCTAATTGCATACCTTCATTTATTCTCTGATGATTATAAGCAAACTTCAATTGAGTTTTTTCCTCAATCTCGTGGAATGCCCTACTCAGGCTTTTTCCTTTGAAATTTACTGTAAGTATAATTTCAGAAAGCTTTTCGTGCTGGGCTTTTCCATCTGCAGCCGTGAGCAGTGAATAAAACACACACTGCAGCAAGATACCCGCTATAGCTAACCTCGACATAATAATGATTTGTCTAAGTATTTTCGATTTCATAACTTTATAATCTTGGTTAAAAAATATATTAATCAGGAGGACTCTCATTTCGCTGTGACCCGTTCCCCAACGTGCAGCAAATCGAGAGTTTTTTTTTGTTCTACATGTAATGCCTACTCTTGGTTTAGCTAGTAATTTTATCTTAAACTTCTATCTCGCAAATCGATTAAAATCTGCTTTTTTGATGTGAAATTCGAAGATTTTGAAAGCTATAGGCAGAAAAAAAATCTAAGAAGTATTCATAGTCTTGTATTAAAATACCTTATTATTTATTTCTAAAACATATGTTTTTACATTGTTATACTGTAGTCTTTTATTAGTAAATTGTTACTTTCTTCCCTTCGAGTTTATACTTAAAGCCATAAGAAAAACTAATCCCCTCCATTACTAACTCAAGACTTTCATTATCAAAATTATCCGAAAAAGTACCAGTAGTATTTTTAGCATCTTTAATCTCAAAATCTACATCGTACCACCTTTCTAACTTTTGCACAATCTCATTAAATGATGCTTTCTTAAAATGAATAATGCCTTCTTTCCAAGAAAGTACACTTTGTGCATCAAACTCATCTTTGGTAATTTTTCCCTCTTGCTTTTTCACCATCGCTTCTTCACCGGGAATTAAATACACCAGACTATCTTCTGTGGTAGTCGCTTCTGAGTTTTTTACTTCTACTTTACCCGTTGCCAGAGATACTTTTACATCTGACTCAGAATAAGCATCTATGTTAAAAGAAGTTCCTAAAGCTGTAGTGAGCACATTTCTGGCATTTACTACAAATGGCCTATCGGGATTTGGTTTTACTTCGAAGAAAGCTTCTCCGCTTAACTCTACTTCTCTAATAGCACCAGAATTAAAATTCTTTTTAAATCGAATTTTGCTTTCTGCATTTAACACAATCTCAGAACCATCTGGCAAAAAGATTTTAGACTTCTGCCCTGCCGGATTGCTTCGCTCTTCCCAAACCTCCTGCACAAGTGCTACTTCTGTATCTGATTGCTGCTGAAAGTATGAGTACCATACCACCGTACTTACCGTAAACAACACCAACACAGCAGCAACCCGCACTAAATAGCTATAGCTTTTCCTGTTGGCGTTTTGCTTAAAATTTACAAGCTTATCGGATTTTTTTTCATCGGAAATTGAGTTTAAAACCTTCTCAAAAACTGCATCTTTTTCTTTGTGTATGTATTGTGTTTTGGTATTCTTCCAGATTTTGGAAAAGGTCTCTAATGTGTGTTTGTTCTCCGCTGAATGGTTCGCCCAATTTTTCAAAAGGGTTTCTTCTGCCGGAGTGGTTTCATTGGCTAAGTATTTACCTATAAGGTCGTAAATTTCGCGTTCGTTCATGAACTTACCTAGATTTTATCTTGTGTTCAATTTAGCAGACACGAAAAAAATAAAATACCCTACCTCAGCTGTTAAAAAAATTTAAAAAAATTGAAAAAGCTGTTAAAACCAGCACTGAAACGGATAAATGATACACTGCTTTGTTAATCTCATGACTACTAAAGTAACTGTCGAGGTCTTTTCTGAGCTTTTTAAAAGCATTGCCCATGTGTTTCTCCACAGCTTTTTCTGAGATATCTAGCATTTGCGCAACATCTTTGTATTTGAGGCCATCTTCTTTTACCATTTGGTAAACTAACTGGCATTTTGGCGGCAGGCTTAAAATAGATTTGTTAATCTCAGATAGCAACTCGGCAGAAAGTAATTCACTCTCTGGGTTTGCGGCTACAGTTTTCATGTTCTGATCTAACAAATTGAGTGAAACTGTATTGGAAAGATCGTTATCGCGCAGGTAATTTAAAGAAAGGCGCTTGGTAACTGTATATAAATAGGCACTCACATTTTGCACATCACCCATCTCACTTTTGTTTTCCCAAAGTTTTATAAAAACCTGAGAAACCACCTCTTGCGCATGAAAATGTGTTTTAACATAGTATTTGGCAAATTGTAATAGTCTGGGGTATGTAGCATCAAAAAGCAATTTAAAAGATTTAGTATCTGCCTTTTGCTGTACCTGTTGTAATAAACTACTTAAATCGTTTACGTTATTTTTCATAAACCTTGTGTTTCGACTAGCCTCCAAATAGTACTTTAACTCAACAAAACTCTTTTAATCTGACCCAGAAAAATTTTCTAGTTAATTGGGTAAGAAAACTAATTTGAATTGTACTTATAGGCTAAGTAACCCTAAAGCTAAACAATAGAACATTAATTCTAAAAATTTTCATAAAATTAAGTTCACTTTACCGTAAAAGTCTGGTAATATGAAAATGTACTCTATCTTCTCTTAAACAATTAAAATTTATTTGCTTAAAAATGAATTTTTAGATTAATCGATTAAAAACTCATAAAAGTTTAACATCTTACAAGTGCATAAATCTGAATTAAATACAAATACGATCAGAACAATTTCTATCGAATTTATATTAAAAAATATATGAAGGTAATAATAACTGGTGCAACAGGTATGGTGGGAGAAGGTGTGCTTCTCACCTGTTTAGATAACCCGCAAATTACAGAGGTTTTAGTGATTAACAGAAAACCTTGTAAGGTTCTAAATCCAAAGCTGAAAGAAATTATTCATGAAGATTTCTATGATATTTCTCCCATCGAAAATCAACTCAGTGGATACGATGCTTGCTTCTTCTGTCTTGGAATTTCTTCTGTAGGCATTAGTGCCGAAGATTATGAGAAAATCACCTACAACCTCACCTTGCATGCAGCTGAGGTTCTTGCCAAACAAAATCCTGAAATGACGTTTTGTTACATCTCAGGAGCCGGAACAGATAGCACAGAAAAAGGAAAAGTGCGCTGGGCAAGGGTAAAAGGCAAAACAGAAAACGATTTAATGAAATTGCCATTTAAGGCAGCTTATGGTGTGCGACCGGGATTTATTAAACCGATAAAAGGGCAAAACAATGCTTTGGCTTTTTATAAATACATCACAGGCTTATTCCCCATTGGCAGAGCTTTATACTCTAAAGGATTCTGCAAAATGGAAGAGCTCGCCAATACGATGATATACTTGGCACAGCACCAACCAAGCAAAAATATAATTGAAGGAGACGACATTATTGAAATGGCAAAGAGAATATAGCTAGCTAACAGCTAGCTCGAAGCTGATTTCTTCTTTTTGCTTTTCTTGGTTTTGGGAGCAATTTTGTTGTATTCCAAAGCCAAATTAACCCAGTAATCTAAATCTTCTTTTTTATCGAGCACTTCTTCACTCACAAACACAAAACCTTTCATGGTTCGCTTTCCGTGAATCATCGGTCTAACTCCGTTTTTTTCTAGTTCTGCTTCGTAGGTTTCAGGATTGATTCTGCACATAATTTCTTCTTCTTTAATACCAACACACATCTTTTCATCTACCATAAAAGTTAATCCACTAAACATGGGTTTCTCTTGAACATTGGGTAGATGCATGAGTGATTCGCGCACCCTATTAGCCAGCTTTTCATTATAAGCCATTGTATTTTCTTTTTGATTAAAAAATTGTGAGAAGGTGCCTACTGAATTGATATTTAAAAATAATGATTATTCCTGCTCAATACTGAATTTATAAATGAATTTTTTGTGGGTATGTTTAAAACCTTCTCGCTCATAAAACTGATGTGCTTTTGCTCGATGCAAGGTTGAAGTTACCTCAATTTGCTCTACTCCCCTATCTTTCAGTAATTTCTTCAACTCTGTCACTAACATTTTTCCCAAACCCTCCTTTCTGTATTCAGCCATTACAAACATTTCTTGAATTTCGGCAATGGGTGCGCTATGATGTAACAACAATTGAATATGACAAGCCAAATAACCCACAATAATATTATCCCATTGTGCCGCCAGATAAATGTTGTTTTTATTAGAGATATTTGCCTGATAGATTTTATGCTGTTGAGTTCTATCGTAAACCGTTTCTTCCAACTCATTTACAAAGGCATAAATCTTTTCAAAATCTACTAGTTCCGCTTTTCTTATCTCTATTGGTTTATCTGCTTTCATTTAATTTTATGCTAAAAAATGGTTAAAATTTTTTGTCAATTTCAATAATAGCATTTATCCTTGAAAAAATTTCACTTACCGCTTAAACTTCAAAAACTGCCTATAGATCATATTTCTACTATTATCCATCAATCGAATAGTATTTAATGAAGCAGTTTCACTTAATCACTTTTATTTTATTTACACAAATAGTTTTAGCTCAAAACATTAGTATAAGGCCAATTGTAGGCGAAGGTTACGGTTTTGGAAGAGGTAAAAATTCTGAAAACTTTAATTGCTGTAAACCACATTCATGGTTGGATGTATCAATGGGAGCAAGTACTGAAATTAATTGGGAAAACTGGGGTATTGGAGTTGAGTATAATTGGAGTCAACAGAGTTGGTTTTCAAGATGGCATATAGATAACAATCAAAATACTAGGTATTTTAGAAATAACTTCGAGATTATAGAAATGCATCAAGTGTTATTGAATTATTCTCGTGATCTTAGTTATCCCTATCAATTATTGCCTATACGTTCTCAAAGTTGGATATACCGAACATTAAACTCTTTTCGAAAACACAAGAAAGATTATCCGGCCACATTTGCTCTGCAATTTAAATTTAAATGGTTAGCTGCATTGGGTATTAATATCACTGATCACCATCAAAATGAATCTATCTATGAAATATCTCAGATATTAAATTCGGGTTTGCAAGTAGATCAAATTAATACAACTAATTATAATGAATACAACTTTACATTGAGAGCTGGATTTGCCATTCAATTCTTCCAGCGAGATAGGGATCGACTTCGACTTGAGATTTTGTATAACCAAGGTCTTAATGATCTAGAAGATATTAATTACCAAGTAAATTTTCTTGATGGTGAAAATCAAACTTTTGCTACTTATAATGCAAGCGTTCATTCGCGCGGTGCGTATTTGTATGTGAGAGCCAGTTATCCGATCGTGATAAAAAGATGGAATTGATTTTGGGTTGAGTTACTCAAAATCGTTTTCTTATCTCTATCTGCTTTCATTTAATTTTATGCTAATTATGGATTCAATGTAAGCTAAAAACCATATCAATAAAATTGAAATACAAATGTATTGATCAGATATAAGATAAAAATAATTGCGATGATGATTACCGAAAAAATAAAACTAAATTTACTATCATCATTACTCTCCAACTTCTTATTTAAATCTTGAAGCTCCTTTTGAAGTTTCTCCGCTGCTGCAATAGTATCATCTATACTTTCAGTAATCTTTCTTTGATTTTCACCAACAGGTATAGATTTTACTTTTGGTAATTCTTGATCAAACTCCTCCTTAGATAATTCGAAATAATTGCTTAGAACAGTTTTTATAGCTTCTAATGAGTAATTATTATCAAAAATTAGTATATCTTTCTCAATGCAGTTTAATCTGAAATTACCTGCATCATAACTTCCAATACTTAAATTGATTGAGCTTACTGAGTTCGTAACTTCTATATATCTTTGATGAGATGTATCAATTTTCTCTACCGGTTTACTATACATATTATGGACTTCAGTCCAATCAAACTCATCAAAGAAAGTATGTAGTTCATTAACACTTCTTATTTCTACCGATTTCGATTCTTGCTTTTGAGTTAATGGACTAAAAAAATATTCAGTTAATGTGACCATTAAAAATGCTTTAATTTGATAGTTTAGATGTTAAAAAGGATTTTTATATTTAACCTCACTCACCTGTTTTACCCATCATCACGTTCACTTTTGGGTTAATTGGGTTACCGCTCATTCTGCGGTAAGACACAATCTGACCTGTGTGGTATATGGCATCGGCAATTGGCCCGTTCATCAAATTCCAAACTGGCAATTCGCTTTTATTACCATTGAGATCAAAGAGAATTATGAACTCCGAAATTTCTTCTTTGTCTTTAAATAGCTCACTGGCTTTTTGGATGTTCAATAAACTGCCTGCTCTTAGTTCTTCCGCTGTCATCTTTTTTTCTTCTCTAGGCCTAATGTTAGGCTTCTTTTCAACTGCATTTAAAATTACCTCTGTAAGATCGTAGATATGCTTTAAAGATTCGAAAGTAGAACGGATATCTTCAGCAGGTTTAAACTCCAAATCTTCTGCTCGCAAACCTTCTGTTGCCCAATAAAACCTGTAACCTAAACCATCTATAAACCTTGCTACAACATTACCGGCTGCAAAATCTTTTGCATATTCTGGAATTTGCTTATAAGGTAATTGTTCATTTTTCTGAGCATACAACATTGTGGTAAACATTAAACCAAGTAGCAAGAATGTGATTTTCATTTTATAGTTTAGGTTAAATTAAATTTCAAAAATAAGTGACTAATCGTAAGTTTA
>PBYL01000135.1 GCA_002729595.1 Thalassovita sp.
AATCTGGCCAGTAATCGCTTAGCTTTTTGTCTAAATCAATTAAACCTTCGCTGTGTAACTTCATTAATGCGACTGTAGAAGCAGCAATTTTAGTTACAGATGCCAAATCGTAAACATCATCTAAACTTACTTTTTGTTTTTCTTCGTAAGTCTGGTAACCATAAGCTTTATTTAAAAGCGTGTGATCTTTCCACGAAACAAAAACCTGAAAACCGGGAGCTGCTCCCGAATCTATTACAATTCTCGCCAGACTGTCTACAGCCATTTCTAGCAATTGCTTTTTTTGCGCAATGTCTATCGTTTTGGAGGTATCGTTAGGAGAAAAATAGAGATTATCTGAACTGGCAAATACATGAATACTACTCAGACAGATAAGAGAAAAAATTAAAAATTTGTGCATGTAATTTAGCTATTAACAATCCGGAATTTCAGCTTTTGGTAGTGCAATAAAAAAAGAAGCTCCTTTGCCCGGCTCACTCTTACACCAAACCTCACCATTCATCATATTCACATATTTCTTTACAATGGAAAGTCCTAGACCCATTGAGGTTTCTCCTTCTGTTGGTTTTGCCGAAAGTTTTTGAAATTTTCTAAAGAGCTTTTTCTGATCTTCCACTGTTATTCCGGGGCCTTCATCTTTAATCTCCGAAATTACCTTGTTATCTTCTTCGAAAGTATTTATGAAAATTCGCTTCTCTCTTGGAGAAAACTTAAAACTATTAGAAAGCAGGTTTTCAAAAACATGCATCATTAAGTCTTCGTCTCCGTGCACATACAAAGAAACAGGTTCAAATTTTATTTCAATTTTTTTTCTGGAAGAAATTTCCTCAAAGCCGTAAATTACTTGCTGTAATGTACTTTGTAGGCTGATGGGTCTTCTATCCATCAGTTCATGTTGCCTCTCAAGTTTGTTTACATCAAGAATACGGGTGATCATCTCATCCATTCTTTTTAATGACCTTGTAATTAATTTACAAGCTTCGGTTTGGTCTTCGGTAAGGTCTTCTAGCTCTTGAGCAAGCATGTAAGAAATACTCTGCGCACTGGTTAAGGGGTTTCTTAAATCGTGTGCTACAATGCTAATAATCTGATTTTTTTCCTGATTCAGTATTTTGAGACGCTCATTACTTTTTTCTATCTCTTGTTTCTGGCACTCAATCTCCTGTTTCTGTTTTATTATTTCTTTGTTTCTGAGGGCTAATTTTGTTTCAAGAATATCTTTTTCGCGAATCTGTCCAGTAAGAATTTTTAGTATTCCTAGCGTCACTTCGTGATTGTCGGCAATAATCTCTAAAAAATCTTTTCTGTGGAGCGTTAACAGATGGGTGTTTTCAATCACAGTAACTGTTGCAGATCGCTCACCTGTATCTATAATCGCATATTCGCCAAATATTCTACCTGTTTCAAAAATTGAAAAGGTGTGGAATTCATCATGAACACGCACTTTTCCAGTAACAATCATGAACATCCTATTACCTTGATCACCTTTTTTGAAAACTATATCATCTTTCTCATAATAGACTTCATACACCCTGAAAGCGATTTCTTTGAGCAAGGCATCATTCATCCCTGAAAAAAGATTAATTTTTTTCAGCAGAGAAATTTTATCGTTCAGTGTAAAGTCAGAAGAAGTTTCCATGCGATTATCTTACATCCAAATCTAATTAAAAAATTTCAGGTCGCACGCTGGTTTTGTTAAATAGTAATGATTATTCCGTAATATTCAAATCTACACCTGCATAATATCCGGTATCAATATTCTTAATAAATTTCACTAAAAAAGTAATTTGTCCGGTGTGATAAGAAAAGTGCTCGATTACATGTATCAAGATGGCAAGTACAGTTTTTTCATATCCTTGTACCCTTCTCACCTCTTTCAATTTTTCAGCATCAATTTCACTTAGAACAGGCGCAATAGCGATTTTTAGTTCATCTAATTGCTGTTTTAATCCTGCTTTATTTGTAGTTTTAACTGCATCAAACTCAGCTTGCCGTTTCCTTGAATCTATATTACCGCCAATTCCACTTAAAATATATTGCTTTGCATTACCACAAAGATGTAAAATTAAGTTTCCGATACTGTTTACGTGCTCATTGGGCGAATACCAAACTTCATCTTCAGATAAAAAATCTAAACATTTTTTTATTCTGTCATAAGAATCGGTGAAAACGTGCTCATAGAAGGCTTCTATAAGCAGTTCGCAATTTTTACTATCAGCTTTTTCAATATCCATTTCCTTTTAATTTGCTCAAACAATTTGTAAAAGATTACTTTTGGGAGTTGGATTGTACTATTAATAGTTTTTTTTATAATTTCCCATAATATATGCCAAACCAAACAAAAATGAATTTAAAAGGAATTTTTAAAAGCCGAAAGAGATTAGGAGTTTACCTGTTACTTTTTTATACATTTTTTGCTGAAGCACAAGTACCCGAAAGTGCTTATCAATCTATGAAATACAGGTTGATAGGACCTTTTAGAGGTGGAAGAGTAACGACTGTTACTGGTGTTCCGGGAGAGACATTTAACTTCTACATGGGTTCTACCGGAGGTGGTGTATGGGAAACAACAGATGCCGGATTAACTTGGCAAAACATCTCCGACGACTACTTTGCTTGTGCATCTATCGGAACAATAGAAGTAGCTCCATCAGAAAGAAATATATTATATGTAGGAACAGGCTCAGCCAGTGCAAGAGGAAATATCTCTCCGGGTTGCGGTATCTACAAATCCATGGATAAAGGCAAAACATGGAAACAAATGGGATTAGAAGATGCCGGGCAAATTGCTAAGATACAAATCCATCCAAAAAATCCAGATTTGGTGTATGCTGCTGTTTTGGGAAATATTTTTGGCAAAAGCGAAACCAGAGGCATTTATAGATCGACCAATGGTGGTATAAACTGGGAAAGAATACTATACATAAACGATACTACTGGTGCCATCGATTTAGTGATGGACCCGAGTAACCCAAGAGTGATTTATGCTGGTATGTGGAGAGCCGAAAGAAAACCTTGGACAATGATTGACGGAGGCGAAGAAGGTGGTTTATATAAAACTCTTGATGGTGGAGAAACTTGGGAAAAGATTACAGAAGGCTTACCGAAAGGAATTGTTGGAAGAATCGGTATTGCGGTTTCACCTGTAAACCCTCAAAAAGTTTGGGTGATACAAGAAGCTAAAGAAGAAACAGAAGGTGGTATTTTTAGCTCTAATGATGCCGGTAAAACTTGGACAAAAGTTAACCGCGAACATAAACTGAGACAACGTGCTTGGTATTATTCTAGAATTTTTGCTGACCCTAAAGATGAAAATACTGTGTATGTGCTTAATACCAGTTTTTATAAGTCGATAGATGGCGGTAAAAATTTCGAAAACATCCCTACTCCACATGGCGATAACCATTGCTTATGGCTCAATCCTGATAACCCAAATATTATGATTGAAAGCAATGATGGCGGTGCGAATGTGAGTTTTAACGGTGGCAAAACTTGGACTACACAATACAATCAACCAACTGCTGAAATTTACAGAGTTACTGTAGATAACCAATTCCCTTACAGAGTTTATGGGGCACAGCAAGACAATACAACCATTAGTGTTTATAGCAAAAGTCCGGGAGGTGTAGACCCAATTCAAGATTGGAAAGAAGTTGGTGGAGGTGAAAGTGGACATATTGCGGTTGACCCAGAAAACCCAGATGTGGTTTATGCAGGAAATTATATTGGTCAAATCGATAGAAGTGATTTTGAAAAAGGACACAGCAGAAATGTAGTTGCTTACCCTCAAATGCACGATGGTACTGCTCCAAGAAACATTAAATACCGTTTCCAGTGGAATGCTCCTATCCGAATTTCACCACACGATCCTAAAATACTTTACCATTGCTCGCAATATGTGCATATGTCTACCAATGGTGGCCAGTCTTGGAAGATTATTAGCCCAGACCTCACTACCAACAAAGACGAATACCACGATATTCCGGGTGGACCTGTTCAACACGACCATACAGGTGTCGAGCTTTACACTACCATCTTCTCTTTTGAAGAATCACCTTTAGAAGCTGGTTTACTTTGGGTTGGTTCAGATGATGGCTTGGTTCATATTACCAAAGATGGTGGTAAAAGCTGGGAGAACATCACACCAGAGAATATGCCTAAAGAAGGAACAGTGAACACGATTGAGCTTTCTAAGCACCATCCAGGAAGAGCATTTATATCAGTTTATAAATACAGAGAAAACAATTATAAACCATATATCTTCAAAACCGACGATTATGGTAAAACTTGGAAGCTCATCACCAACGAAAAGAGTAATTTTCCTCAAAAGCATTTTGTTCGTGTAGTGAGAGAAGACCCAGAGAGAAAAGGTTTGCTTTATGCTGGAACAGAATACGGAATGTACATTTCGTTTAACGATGGTGAAAAATGGCAGCCATTTCAGCTAAATCTGCCTGTTACTCCAATTACAGATATGCTCATCCATAATAATGATTTAGTGGTGGCAACCCAAGGTAGATCGTTCTGGATAATGGATGATTTAAGTCCATTAAGAGAAATAAGTGATGAGGTACTGGCTAAAGACGTCCACTTATTTAAACCTAGACCTGCTTACAGAACACAATTAAGAGGTTACAGAGGTGGAGATACTGCTCCTGATCCAATTCCAAGAGGTGCTTCTATTTATTTTAATGTATCTTATTTTGATAAAGGTGATACTTTAAAATTGACTCTAGAAGACAAATCTGGTAAAACCATTAAAACTTTTAGTAGCCAACCAGATAAAGAGGCTAAAGAAGAAAAGCTAAAAGTAAAAGATGGTTTAAATCTTTTCTATTGGGATATGAAATACGCTGCTCCTGATATTCTAGATGATGCTTATATGTCACTTGCTTACACTGGTGGTGCTACAGCTCCTCCAGGAGAATATTTTGTAAGTATTTCTTATAAAGGGAAAACGACAGAAGAAAAACTACAGATTATTAAAGACCCTAGATGGACAGACATCAGCAACGAAGACTTAGAAATTCAGTTTGAGTTTACACAAGCTGTATTGGAAAAGCTGAACGAAACTCATGATGCCATCAGAAGCATTCGCTCAGTAAGAGATCAAGTGAATGAAATTGCACAACTTGCAGTTAAAAATGGCTTTGCTGATACATTACAAGCCTCAGCAAAGAACATTACCAAAAAGCTTGATAAACTAGAAAAAGAATTGATACAGATACAAAGTGAAAGTGGACAAGACCCAATTAACTATCCACCGATGTTAGATGACCAGTTTGCTTATTTGTATTCAGTATCTAACTTTCAAGACACCAGACCTACAGAAGGTTCTTATGAGAGATTAGAAGATTTGAAAGCTGAGTTAAAACCTCATGTAGAAAACCTGCAAAAAATAATGGAATATGATGTTGAGAACTTTGTGAAGCTATTGCAAAAAGAAAATGTTCCGAGAATTATAGATAAAAAATAGCACTGAGCACAAACAAAAAACCTCGATCATTTTAGATCGAGGTTTTTTGTTTAAAACTTTCTATAAATTAAATGTGGTCTGTTTCAACAATTAATGCTACTACTGAACCACCTTTGCTAAATGCCTTGAATGAGATTTCATTAGAATTAAAGTTTACATTCTCTGGACTGATTAGTTTGCTACCTAACACAGTTTTTAAGCGAGTCATAAACCTACCATTTGTTCTATCTAATGAGGCTTTTATTTGATCAATATCTAAAGGATCTTTCGAGTACAACACACACAAATAATCTTTACCCACCGTATTATCCATGGTTATATAATGATCTTCACTTGGTAAGGCTACATCATTCTTTTTATAGTTCAATGCCGCACTTACCTCAGGCGCATATGGGAATAGTTGGAAGATTTCTTCTGTATTATCTGTACCTATAGCATATACATAAGCTGGCTCATTGTTGCTCAAATAAATTCTAAAGCTTGTACCAGATGGATAAGATTTGATCAGTTTATAGTATTGTCCCATTAACTCACCTTCCATCTCTTTGCCTTTATCAGTAACCAATTTAAGTTGACCAGAAAAATCTTCTTGTGGTTTAGCTACAATTATTGGCTGTTTAACTGGCTCACTAATTATCTCGTAGGCATACTTGGTAAAGTTTCCGAAGTCTTTGTAGGTAATCCAGATAAAACCATCATTTCCCCAGTCTTCTCCCCAACTATTCATAATTTCGAAAGCGCCACCATACTTGGTATCATCATAACCAATTACACACATAGCATGTCCTCCAAAGCTACCGTTAGGGTCTTCACTTGGTCTCCACACATCTTTAGCATCGTAAAAAGATGGAGCGCATTTCATACCGAATACCACTGGGTAATTTTCAGAAAGACTTTTCTTAACTGTTTCAATTTTGATGGAAGGACTTTGTTCTCTACCGAATAACCTAGCAAAATCTTTAATCTTATGGCTCATTGCTTTTTGTTGCAAAGAAGACTCAACAGATGTCGCACATTGTGATGAAAAGTCTTGGTATTTTACAGAACCATTAAATTTCATATAGTTAAGCGCATCAAAAATACTGGCTCCATATGAGCAGTTCTGATCGCTTTTATCTTTAATCATTTGATAGATAAAACCAGGAGAATATGCATTTTGATTAATTGTCTCTCTGTCTGTCCATCCGTTTTTCATGGCTTCAATAATTGTTCTGGCAGCCCAGTTACTAGACCAACCAACACAAGTACCAAAATCGCCTTGGTCCATCGGTGTCGGACAATACATTTTCAATGAGTTACTGGTAGCAATTTCCTCAACATAAAGTCCTCTGGTAAGTGTTGCTTTTACTGGAGCACTATCGTACTTATCATCGTCAAACACTAATCCTGTACTATGTCTTTGGGCAATGGCTAAACTGATATTGAATATCAACAAGATTAACAAGGAAGTCTTTTTCATATATCTTCTTCTACATTTTGCATAAGATGCTTTTTCGTATTTTTAATTCACATCTTATAAAAGAATATTACATTAAAATTCGATAGTCTGAATCTAAAACTTTTATAAATTTTCTGATTGATTTTTACCTTTTATTTATCTGATAAAAATAGTTTGGAGTTTTGAATTGATTAACCTTGTGCTTAAAAAGTAACATGTTTAACTAGTAAACAATCAATTATTACGGTAAATTTATTAGATCGTTGCATAAGCTGTTACAGATAAGCGCTAATTTTGTTAAAAATAACAACTTATATGAGTAGCAAACTAACATTAAACCTACCTCCTTTTGATTATAAAATTAAACAGGAAAATGGCAGACCTTACATCTTAGATGTGATAAGGAAGAAATACATTATGCTGGAACCAGAAGAATGGGTTAGACAACACTTTATTCATTTTATGCTTGCCAGTGGTTATCCTAAAAGCTTGCTCAAAATAGAGCGAGGCCATAAGTTTAATACGATGGCAAAGCGCAGCGATATCCTCGCTTTTAACCGCGAAGGCAGCCCCTATTTATTAGTGGAATGCAAATCTCCCGATGTACCTATTACACAAAAAGTTTTTGAACAAGTTGCCAACTATAATAGGATAATTAAAGCTCCATTTCTTGCGGTAACTAATGGAATGGAACATTATTTCTGTAAAATCGATTTTGAAACAAGTAGCTTTCAAATGCTAGAAAATTTACCTGCCTATTGCTGATATAGATGAAAAAACTTCTCTACCATAGTATTTTTTTATTATGCCTGCTGATGCAGGAGTCTTGTCAATCGCAAGGCCCAAACAATAATAAAGAGCAAGAACAAATAAGTAGTAGAAGTTTGAGGCGTGCTGCATTTCGAAGTAAAAGTTATTACATAATTTACTGTAGTAGTAATAAAGAAGAAGATGAGAAAATCAAAAGCATACTTGAGAAAATAAACAGTCGCTCAGAAAGGATACAATATATCATTAAAAACGAAGCGGAAATAAATGCTGAGATATTAGAAAACAATCCTATTCTTTTAATCGGTGAACATCAGAATTTTAAATGCTTGCAAAAAATCGCTCCTCAGTTACCTGTATTTCTTAAAGAACAAAGCTTTGAGTTTGCAGGAAAAGTTTATAATGATAGTTCTTCGGTATTATTTCTATCATATTATCCCAATCCTTTAAATAAGAATCTACCCGTTAGCATCATAACTGCAAATACATCTGATGCTCTCATTAATATGTTTGCTGAAGATGATAACGAAATGCTTTTTGGCAGATGGGGGTATGAGATTTTTAAAGAGGGAAAAAGAGTTGCCATGGGCGATTTTGATGAAAGAGACCCTAATGACAAAATACTTTGGCAAGTAGATAACAAAAACAGCTTTATCTTTCCAAATAAAGCGAAGATTGTAGAGCAAGACGAAACCTTCACTTTTTATTCTAATCTAAGTGAAGGTTCAGAAGGTCAACTCACAGAAATAATTAGAGAAGTAAAGAAGGCTACTGCTAAATTTGATTCTTTATTTAAAGTGCCTAGCTCACTTAAAATACAGTATGAGTTTTTCGAAAATGGTGAGCAAAAAGGCATGATGACAAGCAATACTTTGCCAGCTCATATTAATTTGAAGAATTCAAAAGTTTTTGCCACAATCAGTCGCGATTTAGAAGGCTATAAAGAACATCCTGAAATTAATCTATTAGCAAAAAATATATTAGGCAATAGCAATCTAGCAATTTTTGAGATTGGCTTACCCATTTATTTTGCTGAAAATTGGAAGCAAAAAGGCTATCTATATTGGTTTGAGAAACTGATTAAAACAAAGAATGATTTTACTATTCAAAATCTATTGGATAATGCGACTTTTCAGCAAAATTCAGATTTAATTGAAAAATGTATTGGGGCTGCTTTTGTCTCTTTTATTCTTGAAAAGTATGGCAAAGAGCGTTTTATCCAAATTTATAAAAATGGCATTACTGAAAGTGAAATCAATCAATTGAGTAAAGATTGGGAAGATTATAAACAGAAGATTCTATCTAACCATAATCTTCAAAAAGAGACAAACTCATTATCAGATAATTTTTACTGGAAAGGCTTCAACTTTACACACGAAGGTTACCGCATATATAATGGTTACCTATCTGAGCATGCTGCTTTATCTTTAGACAAATTAAAATCCCTGAATAGTAATAGTATTGCAGTAATCCCCTATTCATTTATGAGGAACCCGAATCAACCTGAGCCATTCAGGATTCCTAATAATGGTGGTGGAGAAACAGATGAATCTGTATTTCATACCATCTATCAAGCAAAGCAAAAGGGATTAAAAGTTTTATTGAAGCCGCAAATTTGGGTAGGCAGAAATAGCTGGCCGGGAGAAATTGACTTAAAAAGCCAAGCTGATTGGGATTTATTTTTCGACTACTATTATCAATGGATAAGACATTATGCACTTATTGCAGAAATGTATGAGGCAGATGCACTCTGTTTGGGTGTAGAACTCTCAAAAACCACATTGAAACATCCTGAAAAGTGGGAAGCCATGATAACAGAGATTAGAAAAGTTTATAGCGGCAAACTCACCTATTCTGCTAATTGGGGCGAGGAATTTGAAAAAGTTAAATTTTGGGATGCATTCGATTACATTGGCATTTCCTGTTATTACCCTTTGAGTAAATCTACTGAACCTGATGAAAAAGAATTGATAAAAGGCTTTAAACAAAATCTAAAAAAACTAAAATCAGTTTCAGATAAATTTGACAAACCTATCTTACTCACAGAAATAGGATTCAGAAGTATAGAATCTCCTTGGGTACAACCACATGATTATCCGGGAGAACAGCAAGCCAGTGAAATGGCTCAGCAAAAATGCTATGATGTGGTATTCGACTGTTTAAAAAATGAAAAATGGTGCAAAGGACTATTTTGGTGGAAATGGCCAACCACTTTTGAAAATAGCCATTCTGACGATAGAGATTTTTCTCCCCACAATAAAGCCGCAGAAAAAACGGTAAAAAAATGGTATAGTGAACTTTAATCACATACATACTTTTATAAAGTTAATTTTTTAATCATTCTCCTATTTTTTTATACTTACTAACCTTCATGAAACAAGCGACAGATTTGGTCAGATTGAGTAATCCTTTTAAAAGCTTCTTCCTATTATTCATTATTGCAATTACTATCATCTCCTGCGACAGCTCAGAAGAAAAAATCCCTGATATCTCTTCAGTTCCTGAAGTTGATATTGAAGTAATTCGTATGGAAAAAGAAATAATTGCTCCTAAAAGCAAAGAAGCAATCGCTGCATTTTTAAATGAGCACAGAGATGTAGCAGAAAAATATTTTAGAGCTGGCAGGTTTGCTTCTGATACTGTAGTGATAAATAACATTTACAAGTTTGCTACAGATGTGCATACAGATACGCTCTTAGCAGATACAGAAGCGGTTTTTGCCAATATTGATAATATTGAAAAAGAGTTTGAGCAGGCTTTCAGGTTTTTACAATACTATTACCCAGGTTTTAAGCCTCCTAAAATTTATACCACTGTTTCTGGCTTTGGTTCTTTTGGCTTTGGTCAAGACATTTTCTTAACCGAAGGCTTTATCGTAATTGGCTTAGACTATTTCACTGGTGAAACGGCAACTTATCGCCCACCAGAAACTCCGCTATACATTCTTGGCAGATATACACCAGAATACATAGTCCCAAGTACAATGATGTTCATTTCATCTATTTACAACAATTACAATAACCAAGATGAAACCCTCATTGCCGACATGATTTTTTATGGCAAGTCTTATGAGTTTGTTCATAAAGTTATGCCTTATACTGCAGATACAATTATTACAGGTTATTCAAGCAGAGAATTAGGGTTGTGTAATGGTTTTCAAGATATTATTTGGGGGAGATTTATAGAAGATAACCTCTTTTATGAGAAAGCAGAAAATATTAAATCGAGATATGTAGGTGAAAGGCCAATTGTACCTGAAATTTCAGATAAATGTCCGGGAAGAGTTGGCAGATGGTTAGGTTGGAAGATTGTAAAAAAATATATGCAAGAGCATCCAGATTTATCGCTTAAAGATTTGATGGATATGAATGATGCTCAAATGATTTTCCAAAAGTCTAAGTACAAACCTGTAAAAGGTGGCACTTCTTAAGATCAAAAAAAAAGAGACTGTTTAAACAGTCTCTTCAATTCTTGTAACTTTTACTACTCCTTCAATTTTTTCTAGTTTCTTTAGGAGCTTTTCAAACTCATCTTTATTATGCACAAATAAGTCGAGCTTTCCATTGAATATATTATCTCTTGTACCTATTGTAATCGATTTTATATTCACTTGCATCTGGTTAGAAATTACACTAGTAACCTCATTCACCAAGCCGACTCTATCCATACCTTCCAGATTGATTGATACATCAAACTCTTTATCTTTATCTGGCTTGTCAGACATCCACCTTGCACGAATAATTCGATAGCCAAAGTTTGCCATCATGGTAACCGCATTCGGGCAAGACTTTCTATGCACTTTTATTCCTTTACTTACAGTTACGAAACCAAAGATATCATCACCCGGAATCGGACTACAGCAAGTTGCCAAGCTATAATCTAGGCTAGACATATCTCCTACTACAATTTCTTCATCCTTAAGCTTTTTAACATCACGCTCATCGCTGTTAAGCAGCTCATCACTTTCAGATATTATTTGAGCAACTGGTTTTTCTACTGGCTTTTTATTTACAAAACCTTTGATTTCGTTATGCTCAATTAATCCTTTACCGATTTTATAGAAAAGCTCACTTTCAGTTTTCTGATTAAAGTGTTCGCAGAGGTTTCTTAATGTTTCTTCGCCGTAGTCTAACTTAAGGTGTTTCAACTTACGCCTTACTATTTCTTTACCCTCTTTCGCAAATTGCTTTTTATCTTCTCTTAAATATTCTTTTATTTTCGACCGAGCTTTAGATGTTTTCACAAAGCTCAACCAACCTTCATTTGCTTTATATTTATTAGAAGTTAAAATTTCGATCTGATCTCCATTTTGCAACTCGTAGTTAAAAGGAACTAGTTTGCCATTTGCTTTAGCTGCCATACATTTGGCACCAACTTCTGAGTGAATATCAAATGCAAAATCGAGAATAGTAGCACCTTTCGGGTAGATTTTCATATCTCCCTTAGGTGTAAAAGCAAATACCTCCTTTATAAATAGATTCGACCTAAAGTCTTGAACAAAATCAACGCCTTCTGATTTGGTTGTTTCGAGCATTTCACGAACCTCTTGCAACCAAAGGTCAATACCTCTTTCATTTTTTTGCTTAGAGGTAAGCTTCTGCTGTTTGTATTTCCAGTGAGCAGCATAACCTTTCTCCGCAATATCATCCATTCTTTCGGTACGAATCTGTACTTCTACCCACTGCCCTGTATTACTCATTACAGTAGTATGTAGAGATTCGTAACCATTAGACTTTGGCGTACTAATCCAATCTCTTAGCCTATTTACATTTGGCGTATAAAAATCTGTTACTGCCGAATATATTTTCCAACAAGCAGATTTCTCTTCGGCAGGCTTTGTAGTTACAATAATTCTAATTGCAAAAAGATCGAATACTTGCTCAAACTCGATATTTTGCTTTCGCATCTTTTTATATATCGAGTAGATTGACTTAATACGAGTCTTAATCTTGAAATTAAAGCCTTGTTTCTTAAGACTGATTTCGATTGGTTTTATAAACCTCTTGGTAAAGCGGTAACGTGCAGCCTTTGTCTCTTCAATCTTTTTTACAATATCATTGTATGCTTCAGTATCAGAAAACTTTAAACAAAGGTCTTCCAATTCAGATTTAATGGTATACAAACCAAGTCTATGTGCTAAAGGAGCATATATATATTCTGTCTCCGACTTGATTTTCATCTGCTTGTGATCAGGCATGCTTTCTAACGTACGCATGTTGTGTAGTCGGTCAGCAATTTTGATTAACACCACCCTTACATCTTCAGATATGGTAACTAACAAACGCTGAAAGTTCTCTGCCTGAATAGATTTACCTTTAGTGGCCTTAGTAGATATCTTAGTGAGTCCATCTACAATTTTCGCAATCTTGGTTCCGAAGCGTTCTTCGATATCACTAATTTCGTAACCAGTATCTTCAACTACATCATGAAGTAGCGCCGCAATGATGGCAGTAGTTCCCAAGCCCATCTCCTCTACAGTAATTAAAGCTACTTCGATAGGATGGTAGATATAAGGCTCTCCAGATTTTCTGCGCATTTCTTTATGTGCATCTTCAGCAAATCTGAATGCTTTTTTAATCTGCTTGGCATCATCATCTTTAAGAAAAGGTTTCGCTTTTCTCAACAACCTTCTGTAAAGCGACAGAATTTGTTCTTTCTCTTTTACCTCGTCTATTTCCATTACATTCATAAGGAGCTGATTATTATATTTTCTGTAAACTGGTTAATATAAAATTATATATTTATTTACAGATAAGCTATGATATAACTAAAGGAATTAACAGATCATTATTGATATTTAAACGATTTAATAATAAGTCAGTAAAGGCATAAAAAAAAGCCTGAAAAAAAAAGTTTAAAAAAAATGAAATTCTTTCTGTGTAGTACTTGACTTTTTAAAATTAGTTATTACCTTTGCATCTCAAATTTACAACGCGGATGTGGCGAAATTGGTAGACGCACTAGACTTAGGATCTAGCGCCTCACGGCATGGGGGTTCGAGTCCCTCCATCCGCACTAAAAAACTCAACTTAGCTAATATAAGTTGAGGTTTTTTTTATCTCATTATTTAGAAACAACATCTTAAAATTCGCATACCTTGGAAATTACACTGGATAAACACGAGAACGCTTATGGGATCATTAAACTTGATCTTGTTGCTGATGACTACATGCCAGAAGTAAAAAAGAAGATTAAGGACTATAGCAGGAAAGCGGTTATAAAAGGTTTCAGACCTGGAAAAGTTCCAGCAGGTCTTATCAATAAAATGTATGGTAAGCAAGTAAAGTTTGAAACGATCAATGACACTATTAACTCTTCTATAAGTA
This sequence comes from Thalassovita sp., assembly GCA_002729595.1. Lineage (GTDB taxonomy): Bacteria > Bacteroidota > Bacteroidia > Cytophagales > Flammeovirgaceae > Chondrinema. The sequence goes on from PBYL01000135.1 coordinate 14,009, forward strand.
AATATATTGAAGACGAAAACTTACCAGTAGTTTTCTCTCCATTATTAAAAAGCGAACCTATCGCAGAAGAATCTTTAAACGAAGATAATCATCATTTAGAATTCGAACTTTTCATCAGCCCTGAGTTAGACGTTGTTCTTGACGATACTATTCAAGCAACTGTTTACAAAGCTGAGGTTTCTGACGAAGAAGTAGAAAATACCCTTAACAACTTAAAGAAAAACTACCCTAATACAGAAAATGTAGAGGAGATTGGTGAAGGTGACTTTATTAAAGGTGTTTTTAAAAGTGGCGAATTCGAAAAAGAATCAGTTCTTCCATTAAACCAAGTTGAAGAGAGCGCAAGAGGAACATTTCTTGGTAAAAAGAAAGACGAAACTATCACTTTCGATTTAAGAACTGCAATTCCAGAAGATAAGCAAATTAAAATTCTTTTCGGTTTACAAAACGAAGAAGAAGCTGCTGAGCTTAACGGAGAGTTCGAATTAGCAGTAAGTGAAATTTCTAGAGAATCTGAGGCTGAATTTAACGAAGAGTTCTTCAAAAAGATTCTTGGTGAAAAAGAAGCTGAAGAAATTAAAGATTTAGATGCTTTTAAAGCAAAAATTAAATCTATCCTCAACGAAAACAACAACCCGAACGCTGATTACTATTCTGAAAAGAATATTAAAAAAGTGATTTTGGAAAAATACGACTTTGATGTAAACAAAGAATTCGTTGAGAAAATTTACAAAATCAATAGCCAAGGAAGCGAATTATCTCAAGAAGAACTTGATAAAAACCTTCCTATATTCGTAGATGCCGTTAAGTGGAGAGTAATCGGTGATATAATTGCGAAGAAAAACGAGATTAAAGTGGAGATGGATGAAGTGAAGAAAGAAGCTGGAAATATCGTGAAGCAGCAATTTATGGGTTACAACATTCCATTAGACGACGCAATGCTTGATTCTTTTGCTGAAAACTACCTTAAAATGGAAGACGGCAAAAACATGGAGCAAACCTACGACAAAGTATTCCAGAAAAAGTTATTTGAAAATATAAAATCAAATATCAATCTTGAAGAGGTTACTCTAGATGAAAAACAACTGAAGGAGATGATCGAGGAAGAGAGAAAGAGTATGATGCCAAATGAACAACCTCAAGCTGAGGTTTCTGAAGCTCAAGAAGTTGAAGCTGAAGAAACTAAAAGCGAAGAATAATTGAAATTTAAACCTTTAAAAAGCTGTTCCAAAAGAACAGCTTTTTTTATTTTTTCACTTTACAGTTTGCCATTGTTTTTTTCACTTAAATAATTTTATTATTTTCAGGTTCGGAAAGTACAATTTTTGCCGAATTAATGCATTTAAGCAATATTTTGTATCGTTGATTAAACACAGTAAATCAATATAGAAATACTGATTTTTTAATAATAAAATATGTCGATAAGAAACCCTGATACATATATTAAGGACCTAGTAGCTCAAAATCATCACTTTGCATCGGTACTCCATTTTTTCGGAATCTCATTTTATAAGTATCCGGATAATAGACTTGAAGAGGTATGTCAACTCAAAGGATTGGATATTCAAGTGGTGCTCAATAGTTTAAAAAATGTATTAGTTCAAGCGAAAACAGAAACTCAATCAACTTTAAAAGATTTACCGATTGAGGTTATTCTCTCCTATCTTAAGAAAACACACAAATCTTTTATAAGGCATAAACTTCCTTTTATCAGCGATATGATCAAAAACATCTCACCAGAGTATTTTGATTTACCTGATATAGCAAAAGACCTTAAATTTATCTTCCCCCTATTTGTAGAAGACTTTATAAAACACATTTACGAAGAAGAAAAAATCCATTTTGGTTATATAGAAAGGCTTAATCACGCATTAAACTACGATGTAAATGCTTACACTTTGTTTAATGATTTAAGAGAAAACTCTATTACAAATATTCTTTTAGAACACAAGGAGGAAGACGATGAGATGAAAGGCATAAGAGATTTAACCAATAACTATTTCTTACAAGAAAATAGTGGTTTGTATACTCGTACAGTTTATCTCGAGCTTAAAAACTTCGAAGAAGATTTAAAAAAACACGCCTACATTGAGAATGAGATTCTTTACCCTAAAGCAAAAGGTATAGAAAACAAAGTAAGTAACAGGCTACATTCGTTTGCCAAACTTAATTAAAAGCTCTCCAGCGTATTAAAAATTTTATGCAGACCAATTCCAAAAAGACAAGTATCATCCGCATGTTGGATGAGTTTCGATCTATTGCTCAAACCGGAATAAACCATACAGATGGTGTATACGACAAAGAGCGATACCACAGAATGCTCGAACTGCTAGCTAATGAATATGCCGATATTTCTAATATAGAACCAGAAGAAATACACACGCAATTCTCTAAAGAATTAGGCTACATTACACCTAAAGTTGGTGTAAACTCAATTATTTGCAACTCACAGGGCGAAATGCTGCTTGAACATAGAGTTGACGACGACGCGTGGGGGCTTCCAGGTGGTTGGGCTGAGCCAGGAGAAACTCCTTATAATTCTATGAAGCGTGAAATCTTTGAAGAAACTGGTTTAAACGCTCAAGTTAAAGAGATCATCCATATTTTCACCAGATACCCCGGAGAGTTTGGTCTCCCCCATACTATCTACCTAATATTATTTTACTGTGAAGTGGAAGAAGGAGAAATTAAATTATCAGTAGAGAGCCAAGATATTAGTTTTCAAAAGATTGATACTATTAAAGAATGGCACTTTAACCATCAAGAAATGGCTGAAGCAGGTTTAAAATATTGGGAACAACACATCAAAAAGGATGAGTAAAAAACTGCCAATTCTGGTATTTGATAAAGATGGAGTAATTACAGATTCTGAAAACTTCAAACTCCAAACACTCGAAAAAATACTTATAGAAGACTATCCAGCTAAAGAAAAAGAGATTATCGCTTTAAACCGAAGCTGTCAAGGGATGTATCGAACAATTAAGATTCAAAAAATCTTTGAAGAAATATTGGATACACATCTTGATAAAAGCAGGTTAGAAAATTATTTGAAGAAGTTTGTAGATATATTAGATAAGAATATTGATAAAATTGAACTGATTCCTGGTGTAGAAGAGTGTATTACAAAAAGCCCATACATTAAATATGTATCGTCAGCAGCACCTCAAGAAGAAGTATTTCAGCA
>PBYL01000136.1 GCA_002729595.1 Thalassovita sp.
AAATGGAAAAGTTGGCTTGTCTTAAAAAAGATTTTGAAGTTTTAAAATCAAAAACAGAAAGCTTTTATATTGCGAGAGAAGACTAAACGATAATGTTTTTTGAGCTTATTTCAATCAATTTTTAGCAAATTGGCATTTGTATTACCAGCATTGCCAGCCAATTTTTTACTGGGAGTTCTGGTAGTAATCTTATTTGTAGTTCTAAGTATTTTATCTGGCAAAATAGATATTCCGGGAGGTTTAACTGGTGGCATTTTAGCATTTTGTCTTTTTTTAGGAGGAGGTTTTCTATTGATGGGATACCTCTTTTTGTTTTTTATAGCAGGTTCGGCAGCATCAGCTTTTAAGATTAAAGAAAAACAAAAGCTGGGCTTAGCAGAAAAAAACAAGGGAAAACGCTCTTACAATAATGCTTTAGCCAATGCAGGAGTTGCTGCTATTTGTGGTTTTCTTTGTTGGGCTAATCCAGATAGATTTGAGGTGTTTCATGTGATGTTAGCTGCATCATTTGCCTCTGCCGCTTCTGATACTTTTTCATCTGAATTAGGAAATTACTTTGGCAAAAATTACTACAATGTAATTACCCTTAAGCCAGATAAGCGTGGTTTAGATGGCGTAGTGAGTTTAGAAGGAACACTTGCAGGAGTTGTAGGTAGTATTTTAATCTCGTTGTATTTCTATTTAATAAATGGGAGTCTAACTGCGGCTGTCATCATATTGCTTGCTGGTATTTTTGGGAATTTTGTTGATTCTGTATTAGGGGCAACCTTGCAAAAAAAGCATTGGTTGAATAATGATACTGTAAACTTTGCAAATACATTAATCGCAGGGTTATTCGCAGTATTTTTATATAGTATTCTGAAATGAAAAGAGTCTCTTCTGAATACGCAGAGGAGACTCTTTTTTTATGATTAGGTATTAGATTTATTCATCATCGTCTACACTACCAAATACTTTCTTAAGTATATCTGTAGTACGAGCAACAGGATCTTCTCTAATTTTTAATTCTTCTTTAGCAATCATTATAAACAAGCCATTAATTGCTTCTTCTGTAACATACTCAGCTAAATCGGTATTTACTGCTTTAGTAAAAGGGATTTTGTTATATTGAGTTGTTACATCACCCCAATATTTTGTTGCGTTTACTTTCTCTAATGAATTAGCTATAATAGGTTTAAACTTAACTTTAAGGCTATCTGTGGTAGATTTTTGCAGGTATTGAGTTGCTGCATCGTCATCACCTTTAATAATGTTGATCGCATCTGTAAAAGTAAGTTGCTTAATTGCCCCGATAAAAATATCTTTTGCTTCACCAGATGCATCTTCTGCAGCTCTGTTTATTGAGGTAATGGCATCGTCTACCATTTTATCCATGCCAATTGCTCTCAATTTAGATTCAACTATTTGAACTTCTTCTGGGAAAGGGATTTTAATTTCAGGATTACCCAAGTAACCATCAAGCTGAGATACTTCTGCTACTCCGTTTACAGCACCTGTTTGTAGAGCTTCTATAATTGCGTTACCTGCTTCTTCTTCAGTAAAAGAAACTGATCCACCTGTAGCATCAGTTACAGCCTTTTGTAAATTTTTTAGAAATTGTGCTTGGGCAGTAAATGAAAATAAAATAAGAAATGCTATCGCTAATTGTTTCATCACTAATTTTTTATCGCTATTAAAAATGATTGAATTATTCATTCAAAATTAAGGAATAAAATTTCCTGTTAGTTTAAATCTTCGTTAAACAAGTCTCAGAACGCGTCGAAAACTTTTTAAGTTCTTACTATACAAGTATCTTTTATAGATTATGTACTTAGATTTTGTAAATAAAATATTTTAAAGTATGTAATAAAAAAGGCACAGATATCAATCTGTACCTTTAAAGATTAGGTTAAGCAATTTTACTTAATATTCAAGCTTTTTGTTTATTAGATCTACATGTAGAAATACCAAATGGCGCATAGAGAGGACAGAAGCTAATTAGGCTGGTAAGTAAAAATATAATAGCTAATATACCGGCTATAATTGCTACAGTGCCACTTATTACATTTGTGAAATATAAAACAGCTACAATTGCTGCTATTGCAATTCTTATTACTTTATCGGCAGTACCCATATTCTTTTTCATATTCTTATCAGATTAGAGTTATAAAATTTGTATGATAAAAATATGCTCGCTACAGCAGTAGTTGAGTGATATTAGTTACATAAAGCCAATTATTTTGATAGAATTTCTAGAGATTTTAATCATGCCTTTATTTTCAAGCTGTTTCAATAACCTAGATATAACTTCTCTAGATGTAGCCAAATCTGTAGCTATTTGGTGATGAGTTATGTGCAATATGTCTGTTTGTTGAAGATGTAGCTTTTCTTTAAGGTACTCAATAAGCCTTTCGTCCATTTTTTTAAAAGCTACACTTTCTACTGTATTGAGTAATTCGGCAAATCGAATGTCGTAGAGTTGTAGTGCAAATTGCTGCCAAGAAGGGTAAGCCTGTAGCCATCCGTCAATCATACGAGATGGTATAAGAATTAACTGTGTATCTTCATCGCAAATGGCTTTTACTTCGCTTTTTCGGTGGTTCATATAAGCAGAAAACGAAAGCGCGCAGCTCTCACCAGGTTTTATGTAGTACAGAAATATTTCGTGGCCTTCTTCATCTTCTCTCACAACTTTAACAGAGCCACTTATTAAGAGGGGAATATAATGGATATAACTACCTTGTTTTAATATAAGGTCACCAGTCTCAAACTTTTCTAGTTTGGCATTGTTTAGCAATTGATTTCTCAATTCTAAATCTGAAAATACGGGGAAATATTCCTTTAATAGTTCTTCCATCTGGTTATAGGGTGTGATGTAATCACTATTTATTGATTAATAAATTTATTTTTACTGTATAAAGAAAACAGCGACTTTCTTAATAATAGGTTCAATTTAATTAGCTTTGTGTCATCCACCTAATCAATTTTTGAAGAGTTCAGATGAAGCAGGAAATTATTGATACATATGAATTGGTAGTAGGGCTAGAAGTACACGCGCAGCTATCAACTAAAACAAAAGCTTTTTCTCCAGATGCAAATGCTTATGGAGAAGATCCAAATACAAACATTAGTGTAATCACATTGGCTCATCCGGGTACATTGCCTAAAAGTAATGGCAAGGCTTTAGAATATTCAATTAAAATGGGACTTGCCTGTGGATGTGAAATTACCAGATATAATATATATGATCGTAAAAACTACTTTTATCCAGATTTACCCAAAGGTTTCCAGATTACTCAAGATAAAGCACCTATTTGTGTTGGAGGATATTTTGATGTAGAAAATAATGAAGGGAAAGCTTCTAGAATAAGGCTAAACCGCATCCATATGGAAGAAGATGCAGGCAAGTCTATTCACTTAGAAGGTGCGGCTTATACCATGGTAGATTTGAATAGGGCAGGAGTGCCTTTGATCGAGATTGTAACAGAGCCAGATATAAGATATCCAGAAGAAGCTATACAAGTAATGGAGCAAGTGAGAAGGCTAGTTCGTTATCTGGAAATCTCTGATGGCAATATGGAAGAAGGTTCGCTCAGGTGTGATGCGAACGTTTCTGTGAGAAAGATAGGAGATACCAAACTTGGTAGAAAGGTTGAGGTAAAAAACATGAACTCTATGCGTAATGTACAAAAAGCAATAGAGCATGAAAAAATAAGACAAATAAAGATGCTAGAAGCTGGTGAAGAGATTATCTCTGAAACCAGAACTTTTAATCCGGATACAGGCAAAACCTATGGTATGCGTACCAAGGAAGAGTTGAACGACTATCGTTATTTCCCGGAGCCAGATCTTCCACCAATAATAGTTTCAGACGAAATGCTTGAGCGTCTACAAGCAGAGATGCCTCCACTACCAAAAGCATTATTCGAAAAATTCACGAAAGAATATAAGCTACCAGCCTACGATGCAGGAGTGTTGACTGACCAGAAAGAATTAGCTTTGTATTTTGAAGAAATTTGTAGCCATACAAAAAACTTTAAAGCAGCATCTAACTGGTTAATGACGACTATTAAGTCTTACCTAAACGATTCTGGTAAAGATATTACCGAGATTGAACTAGAAGCGGTTAAAGTTGCTCAACTCATTGCTTTGGTGGATGATGGAAAAGTAAGTAATACCACAGCAACTAGTAATCTGTTTAAAGCACTTATAAATGAGCCAAGTAAAGACCCTGAGGAATTAGCAAAATCATTAAACCTCATTCAAGAAAGTAATGATGGTTTTATAGTTCCGATTATTGATGAAGTTTTAGCTCGTTTGCCAGATAAGGTAGCGGCTTACAAAAAAGGGAAAAAGAATCTAATAGGTTTGTTTATGGGTGAGGTGATGAAAGCCGGTAAGGGCAAAGTAGATCCTAAAAAAGCTAATGAGCTAATTAGAAAGCAATTAGAAAAGGCATAATCTAAGATTGAATTTTAAATTACAGGGCTTTGTTAGCCGGATATAAAAGAGAATATTAAACAACATTGAAATGAAATATTTAAAGATAGGAATTTTTGTATTGTTTGGGCTTGTGGTTGCATGCTCATCACAAGGGGAGAAAGGAATAGCAAATGCACCTGAAGCAGAAAACGGTACACCAACTACCATATCCGGCAAGATTCAAAACCCACAAGAAGGCGAGGTTATATTATATCAAATCAAAGAGAATCAGAAATTTCCATTTGACACTTTAAATGTAAGCGGTGATGGTTCTTTTGAAGCAACATTCCCTATTACAGGGGCTGGTTTTTATCTAATTAACTTTTATGAGAACCAAGAAAAAATGTTGGTTTTAAACCCTGGTGATAAACTTGAAATTACAGCAGATGGCTTAAGTGCAGATGGTATCTATGAAGTTACAGGTTCACCTGATACAGATTTGCTTACTGAGTATTTAGCATTAGATCAAAAGTTAAGTACTCAAATGAATATGCAAAGACAAACATATTTTGAGACCGAAGATAAAGAAAAAGCCGAAAAAGATTACAATGAGTTTGTGAAAGGTGCTGTGGCAGAAATTAAAGGTTTTATAGAGAAAGCAGATGGATCAATAGTAACTATTTTCCCTGCTACTCAATTAAATATAGACGAAGACTCAGAATATTTAACTGCACTTTCTAATAAGCTTTATGAGAAGTACCCAGAAGAGCAAATGGTAATTGATCTTAAAAAGAAGATTGATGCAGTTAAAAATACTGCAATAGGCGAGGTTGCTCCAGATATCCAATTGCAAAGTCCAGAAGGCACAGAAATCAGTCTGTCTTCTTTGAGAGGTAAATATGTGTTGATCGACTTTTGGGCTTCATGGTGTGGCCCTTGTAGACAAGAGAATCCTAATGTTGTGAGAGTTTACAACAAGTTTAAAGATAAAGGATTTGAAATCTATGGTGTATCGCTAGATAGAGATAAAGATGCTTGGAATAAAGCGATAGAAAAAGATGGTTTAACTTGGTTGCATGTTTCTGATCTAAATTTCTGGAATTCAGAAGTAGTTCCTTTGTATAACATAGAAGGAATTCCGATGACAGTTCTTCTTGACAAAGACGGAAAAATTATTGCAAAAAATCTTCGTGGAAAAGCACTTGAAGATAAACTTACAGAGCTTCTATAAGAGATATTGAAATAAAAATAAAAAAAGGCAGGTCTTATGATCTGCCTTTTTTATTATTTTTTATTTAAAAAGTTATATTTTAGAATTTTAATTACTTTGCATATATGTTCTTTTAAAGAACATCATATAATTTAAAGGTATATTAACCCCTAAAACATAATTCAACCTAATGAAGAAAATCGCAATTCACTGGCAAATAATTATTGGAATGGTCCTCGGTATAGTAGTAGGGCTAATCTTAATTAGTGCTGGTTGGGGACAATTCTCTAATGACTGGATTAAGCCCTTCGGTAAAATATTTATCAATTCTCTAAAATTAATAGCTGTTCCTTTAGTGTTATTTTCCCTCGTAAAGGGAATTACTAGCTTAACTGACGTTTCACAGCTTTCTTCAATGGGAGGTAAAACAGTATTAATCTATGTCAGTACGACTGTAGTTGCTGTTTCATTAGGTCTATTATTAGTAAACATTACTAATCCTGGTAAAGGTTTTACAGAAGAAACTCGAAAAGAATTTAGCGAAAATTATGCTTCTGATACAGAAAGTAGGGCTGGTTCAGCTAAAGCAGTTCAAGGGCAGGGGCCGCTTCAACCATTGGTTGATGTAGTGACTGATAATATTTTCGTCTCATTTGCTGACAATGCTAAAATGCTACAGGTAATCTTCTTTGCTATACTTTTTGGTGTAGCAATGGTTATGGTTAATTCTCCTGTTGTAGAACCGATAAAACGTGCATTTGATGGCTTAAATGAAATAGTCATACAAATGGTAAATATCATTATGCTATTTGCTCCATTCGGTGTTTTTGCATTGTTATGTTCTCTATTAGTAGATATTGCTGGAGATAACCCTGATAGAGCTGTTGAACTTTTAGGAGTATTAGCTCAGTATAGTTTAACAGTTGTTTTTGGTCTAGGATTAATGATTTTTGGTTTTTATCCGATGCTGGTTCAGCTATTTGCTAAGTTTAAATACAAAGATTTCTTCTCTGGAATATTTCCTGCTCAAATGATGGCTTTCTCAACCAGTTCTAGTGCAGCTACTTTGCCTGTAACTATGGAGCGTGTTGAAAAGCACTTAGGAGTTTCTAATGAAACTGCCAGTTTTGTTTTGCCTCTTGGAGCAACTGTTAACATGGATGGTACTAGTTTGTATCAAGGAGTTGCAGCAGTGTTTATCGCTCAGGCTTATGGATTAGATCTTACTATTGGTCAACAACTTGGAATTGTGGTAACTGCAACTTTAGCGTCCATTGGGTCTGCTGCCGTACCAGGAGCTGGTATTGTTATGCTAGTAATTGTACTCGAGCAGGCTAAAATTCCTGTTGAAGGTATAGCACTTATTTTAGCACCAGATAGAATATTAGATATGTGTAGAACAGTAGTAAATGTAACAGGTGATGCAACAGTTTGTATGCTTGTAGAAAAGACTAAGAAAAAACCTGATGTTACTGCGGAATCAGTAAATGTTTAACAATCTGTTCTAACTATTAAGATATATTTAAAGAGAGCTGTCATAGTTTTGGCAGCTTTTTTTATTGCTTTTCAAGCTAGTAAAAATTTAGATGTTATATTTTTTGGATTTTATAACAAAAAAGGTTTTAGCTGATTGTTAATAGAATATTTCTTAATTATTATGTTTTTTTTGAAAAAAAGCACAATAATGATTTACGAAAAGCTATAGAGGAACAAATTTTGTTTGGAAAGCAGAAGTAATTGTAAAGAAAAACAATCTTTTTAGTTTACTTTGTTCATTAAAATTGATACAAGAAAGGATGTAAGTTCTAATAAAAAAAATGAACAATAATTAATTTAATCTATTCATCAGTTATTTATTCCTCAAAATTAAAATTTTATGAATATTTCAACTGACGAGGTAATAATATTAATAGATAGTTCTGTAATTTTTTTAACTTTGGACTAAATTTATGACATCCGTATTTTGTAGTAAGTAGCATTACTTATTTAATTAAAACATTAAAAAATCAGCTAGACACAAAACTTTTACAGGTTAATATTACTTAACGTTTTGTGTAAATTCTTTCTTATAACCGTAGTTTTACAAAAGAACTCAAAACTAATTTTGTATATCCAATTTATATTTGATTAAAACATGTCTCGAAAATTATTATTTGTTTTTTTAGTTTTTTGTACATTTTCTTGCATTAAAAATGAAAAGCTAATCTACTTACAAAGTGATAACATCACTACAAAATCTGCAGTTCAGTATAACAATACACGAAATAATTATCTTGTACAGAGCAACGATGTATTAGCGATTGACATCGTAAGTCCAGCAGATCCAGCAGCGTCTGAAATTTTTAATCGTGAGTCTAATAATGTACAAGGAGGCATGCAGCCAGCCGCTACCTTTTATATGAAAGGTTACTCAGTAGATGCAGATGGAAATATTACTCTTCCTTTGATTGGAAAGTTGAAGGTTTCAGGTTCTACTATAGAGGATATCACATATAGAGTTCAGGAAGTTCTTAAAAACTATTTGAAGAATGCCACGGTTACGGTTAAGCTTGTAAGCTTTAAAGTAACAGTACTTGGTGATGTGAAAAGTCCAGGAACATATTATGTGTTTAACAACCAAGCAAATATTTTTGAAGCTTTAGGTATGGCTGGAGACTTAATTGATTCAGCTGATAGAACAAGAATAAAATTGATTAGGCAAAATAGTAAAGGTTCTGAAGTGGTGTTAATAGATCTTACAGAAGAAAACCTATTAAGACTGCCTTATTACTATTTGCAACCTAATGATGTAGTATATGCTGAGAGACTTGAGGAAGCAACCAAGAGAACTAGTATCCCTATCTTAACCACTATTTTTGCTGGTTTAGGTAGTATTGCTGCTTTAGGTGGTTTAATTTATGCCATCACGAATACTAATAACTAATCACTTAACAGGACATATTAACTTGTCAAATAAATATCTACAATCATGGAAAATCAGGATACTGTATTTATCGACATAAAAGCCATTGCCAACAGGGTGCTATCCAAGTGGTATTACTTTGTAGGTTCTCTTATTGTGGCTTTCCTGCTTGCGTTTGTCCATAATAAAACTGCACAAAGAATATATCAGTTTAAATCGAGCCTTATTATAGGTCAAAATCAAAATGGACCGAAAAGTGCAAACGAGATACTGATTGCGATGGGAGCAGAGCAAAAAAATATTACTAACCTAAAAGATGAAATGGGTAGACTTACCTCATTTACAATGGTTAGAAATACTTTTGAGGCACTTAATCTTAAAGCCTCATATTTTGTAGGAGAGGACAAAGGGAAAAATGAACAGTTTGGTGATGGTGAGTTTCCTTTCAAAATAGTGATAGATTCATTAGATCCTCAACCATTAGGTGTCCCTGTTTTTGTGAAACTATTTCCCGATTCAACATATGAAGTTGAAGTTGAAGCGGAAAATGTGCCTATCTATGATTATAGTTTGAGTGAAGTAGTTAGAGTATTGCCAGAGCTTAAAATAAAAGAACGAATTCATGCAAGAGAAAAATTCACTCATGAGAATTTAAGCTTCATGATTATTCCTGATGATAAATATTTGGGAGGTATTCCTGAAGAGCGTGTTCATTTTATTTTTAATAGTTATGATCGTTTAGCTGATACCTATATTAAAAGGTTAGAAGTTAAGGAGCGCGACAGAGATTCTTACATTTTAGATCTTGAAGTTACAGGTAGTAACCCTAAGAAGGAGATAGCAATTCTTAATAAGTTGATGGAAGTATTTAAAACTACTGACTTATTAGAAAAAATGAAATTGGGTGAAAATACGCTAGAGTATATTAATACCCAGTTATATGATGCAAGATTTAATTTAACTCAGTCAGAACAAGGTTTAACAAACTATCAGACGTCTAGTGATATTGTAAATGCAGACTTAGCAACAACAACGCTATCTGCTGAAATGTCTAGATTAAAGCAACAGCAAAATGAGTTAGCTGTTACGCTTAAGCTTTATGAGCGATTAAAAGGATATTTAGAAAGCGATCTGGAATTAACTGAGAGTATTGCAGCAAGTGCATATAATTTAAATGATGGTAGTGTTCAAGCTATGTTAACTGAAATTATTAGGTTAAATAGTGAAAAAGCACAACAAGAACCAATTGTTGGTCCTGAACACCCATCTATTAAGAGAATTAATTTACAGATTCAAAGTGCTAGAGATGCATTAAAGCAACAAGTAAGAACTGCTATTCAATCTACTGTAATTAAAAAGGAAGAAATAGATAGACAGTTAGCTTCAAATCAAGCACAGTTTAATAAGATTCCACTTCAACAAAGAAGAATACAAGAGTTACAAAGAAGCTCTGAATTTGATAAAACGACTTATCAGAATCTTCTACAAAAGAAAACTGAGGCAGAAATCTTGTTGACGAATACTACATCTGATGTAGATATATTAGATGCAGCTAGAATGGTGGGGAATCAACCAGTTTCGCCAAAAACTACAGTATCTTATCTATTAGCATTAATCATTGGTTTAGCTATTCCATATGTATTAATTACATTGAAAGACTATCTTGATGACAGTGTGAAATCTAAAGATGATTTAATTACTTCTACTAAAATACCTTATTTGGGTATGATTTTAAGAGGCGAAAAATCAAATGCTTTAGTTTTTGAAGGTAAGTCTAGATCTGGTGTAGCTGAGTCGTTTAGGTCACTTCGTGTAAACCTAGAACACATGCGACCATCATTAAACGGTGTAAATGGTCATGCGCCTAATGGAGCAGGTGTTAATGGAAAAGTTAATGGATATAAGAGTATTCAAACTATTGGTTTAACTTCTTCTGTAAGTGGTGAAGGTAAAACATTCTGTTCTGTAAACTTGGCTTCTGCTTTTGCTCAATCAGGTAAGAAAACTATTATTATCTGTGGTGACTTAAGAAAGCCTAAATTCTCAGAGTATTTTGATATTAATAATAAAACTGGTTTATCTGGATATTTAATTGGTGATTTCACTATCAATGATATAATTCAACCAACTAAAATAGAAAACCTTTATGTTATTGATGCTGGTTATGCACCAAACAACCCGAACCCAACAATTATTTTAGATTCTGCCAGAATGGAGCAGTTGATGGAAAAATTGAAGCAAGAGTTTGATCAAATTATTATCGATACTCCTCCAATTGGATTCGTCGCAGAGTACTTCATTCTGAAAAAGTATGTTGACTCAAGCATCTATGTTGTAAGATCAAATTATACCAACAAGAAGCTATTAGGCGAAATCAACGATCTTTACAACAATAAGAAAGTAGACAATATTAGTGTTGTGCTTAATGATGTGAAATTATCACAAGCACTTTACGGATACGGAGATAAAAGAAATGGATATTAATCCATTTCTTCTCTTTTTATATTTCTATTTAATCTATCTTTTAATCCTTTCTAATAACTATCTCTTATCTATTTTAAATTCTTATAAACTATAAGAAATTAGAATTCTATGTCTCAGAATCTAGCATCAAAAACAGCCACTGGTGTACAGTGGAGTACCATTTCAACCATATTTAATGCTGTAATGCAGCTTGGCTATGGAGCAATAATGGCAAGGTTACTTGATCCTGCAGAGTTTGGTTTAGTAGCCATTATGCACGTGGTATTAAGGTTTGTAGACTACTTTGCCAAAATGGGTATGTCTCAAGCAATAATTCAGAAAAAAGAATTATCTAATTATGAGGTAAGAGCAGGTTTTACATTATCGTTTTTCTTAGGATTATTTTCTATGGTGTTAGTGTATTTTTTAGCACCATTTGTAACAGAATTTTTTGATAATGAAAGATTAGTAAGTGTAATAAGATATGCATCAGTTTCTTTCCTTATTCAAGGGATAAGTAGTACTGCTATCAGCTTATTAACCAGAGAGTTAGAGTTTAAGAAGCTCGCAATTATAACTATTGTTTCTTATATAATTGGTTATCTCTGTATAGGTGTTACTATGGCTATTTACGATTTTGGAGTTTATAGTCTTATCACAGCCATGATGAGCCAAGTGCTTTTAAATGGTATTTTTTCATATGCAGTTAGTAGACACAGTGTATTATTTATATTTAAGAAACAATACTTTATGAGTCTGCTTTCTTATGGCTCAAAAATGTCCGTAATAAGCTTTTTGGATTTTATAAACCTCAGCTTAGATAAATTACTAATTGAAAAGTTCTTAGGGACATCACTTTTAGGATTTTATGATAGAGCTACTCAATTAGTTTACCTTCCTATGTATAACTTGTCTACAAGTTTGTCTAAGGTAATGCTTCCTTCATTTAGTAAAATACAAGATGATCTAAAGAAGCTAGGTAAAACATATCAAGGAATTATATCAGGTATTTCTGCTTTAAATTTACCTCTTTGTGTATTTGTGATTTTAACAGCAGAAGATATCATCAACTTATTTTTAGGAGATGGATGGGAAAAATCGATACCTATTCTAAAGATTATGGCGTTGGGGGTTTCTTTAAGAATGATAAATATGTTTGCTGGTGTTATTTGTGATGCAACAGCTAATTTGAGAATAAGAATGATTAACAATATCTATCAAATGGTGATATTGTGTGTTAGTTTTTATTTTTTGATGGATTTAGGCCTAATAGGTTTTGCATTTGCCGTGGTTATTACTCAAATAGCAAATACAATATTTTATTTATTTGTTATGAATAGCATACTAAAAGTAAGTATTCCATCTCTCATAGGAGCATTTTCAACAGGAATAATTATTTCGTTGATAACAGGTGCAATTACTTATGCAACTGTAAGTTTTGCAGAATATTTAGAGCTTCCTCTTCTAATTAAGTTTGGAGTTGAAGGTGTAGTGTTTGTAATAGCATTTGTTATTTCTTTGATGTTCAATCCTCCTAAAGAAGTACTACATCATTTAATTAGACTTGTTAATAAGCAAGATGCTAGATTTGAGAAAAATTTTATGAGTAAATATTATTTAAATTATAAATTTTTTCTTGAAGAGAAATTTTAGGAGCTCAGCCTAGTCACGGAGTAGGACCACGA
>PBYL01000137.1 GCA_002729595.1 Thalassovita sp.
TCCCCAAGGGTCTCTAAGCATAGCTATGTGAGTACCATCTTCTTTTTTCATCTCTTCTACAAAGCTTGCTCCCGCATTTAACAATCTATTTTTATCAGCCTCCGTGTTTTCAGACTCAAATGCAAAATGAAAAACCAATTGATGCTTTTTTGAGAAATCTGTTATCTCAAACTCTGGCCTATGATATAATTCACAAACAACTCGTCCTGTAGAATCTGCTAAAAACATCATATAAGGATGTTCTTTTAATTCCCACACTACTTTTAAGCCTAAATGCTCACAATACCAATCTCTCACCTCATGTGGATTTTTTACATTAATAGCGAAGTGTTCAAAAACCATTTATATCTTCTTTTACTTTTCTAAATACTTTTAATTTCTCTCAGTCGCTTTCCCGACTTGCTTTTTACAAACTTATAAACATGACTCTCATCTACAAAGCCAAATTCAGAAGCGATTTGTTTCATGCCGATTTTACCAAATTTAATCCTTTGTTCAATCAATCGGTACCTATACTCACTTATATATTCTCTTAAACTATTCCCGACTTTATCTTTAAATAAAATACCAATATAATTAGGCGAGTAATGGAAATGATTAGCTAGATTTTTAATTGTCAACTTTTGTGGATCGTAAATATTAAGCTCAATATATTCTAAAATCTCTTCAGCAATACCATTATGCTCTTTCAACTTATGCTTGTGAATAACTCCATTTTTATTCCGCTTAATCAACATAATAATTACTGTAAATAGCTGAAAGATCACTTTTTCATTTAGCAGCTTCTTCGAATTGTATTCTGCTACAATCATATCCATCAACTGCAATACTAGCTTTTGATCTGCCTCATTTTGCAACAAATTTCCTTTCTTCCTCTCTGAGTTATAAAGCAGTTGATCTATATCTCGATTCCAATGGTCGGGCATAGGTAATTCATTTGTTGTAGTAATATACAACTTAGTAAACTTGAAATAAATAAATCGAGACCTCCTACTTATTTCAAACTCATGCATATCTTCTGGCCCCAACAAAAACAAATCACCTTTTTTGTAAGGAAACTTCACATTATTTAGATGATGGAGCCCACTGCCTTTGGCAATATAGATAAGCTCAAAATGATTGTGATTATGTATTGGATCTGCCCATTCATCTCTTTCAAAATCAGAAACTATAAGACTGTCAAACTGCTTGTATCTTTTCATAGTCTTTTTTTACCTAATAACCATAGAAATATACAAGAACTTAATAGGAATGGTTCTGTTTAATTGTTGAAACATATAATTAAGTGATGCAGAAAGAAAACTTAGCGTATTTATTAGCAAGATTGCCCATTGGTTTTAGCTTTTTGGGACATGGTTTTATTAGAATCCCTAAAATATCTGTTTTTGCAGAAGGCATGGCAGGGGCTTTTAGTGCTAGTATTTTGCCTTATAGCTTTGTATTAGCATTTGCCTACATTTTACCCTTCGTAGAGTTGTTGCTAGGTATTTTGTTAATAAGTGGAATTGCTATGAGGAAAGTAACAATAGCAGGTACTGTTCTTATTTGCATCTTAATTTTTGGATCAAGTATCCAAGAAAATTGGTCTGCTGTTTCTATTCAGATGTTTTACGGACTATACCTTTCTATACTCTTTTTATTTGCAGAGTACAACGGATATTCAATTACTAACAATCAGAAAACTATTTAAACAATGGATTTAAAACTAAAAAATAAAAAAGCATTAGTTACCGGATCAACTGCTGGTATTGGTTATGCAACAGCTAAACTTTTAGCGGCAGAAGGAGCAGAAGTAATTATAAATGGCAGAAAGCAAGAAGATGTTGACAAAGTTGTAGATGCTATTAAAAATGAAACTGATAACTCAAAAGTAAGTGGAGTTGCAGCAGATTTCTCTAAAAAATCAGATATAGATAACCTAATAGAAAAAGTACCAGAAGTTGATATACTCATCAACAATGTGGGAATATATAATCAAGTACCATTTGAGAAAATAACTGATGAGGAGTGGTTTGAGATGTTTGATATAAATGTAATGAGTGGGGTAAGACTTGCCAGACATTACTTCCCTAAAATGTTAGCTAAAAATGAAGGTAGAATTATCTTTATTTCTAGTGAATCTAGCCAAAACATTCCTACAGAAATGGTGCATTATGGCATGAGTAAAACTGCTCAACTGTCAATTTCAAGAGGATTAGCAAGATTAACCAAAGGCACAAATGTTACTGTAAACTCTATATTGCCAGGGCCTACATGGAGTAGAGCCAACGAAAATGGCATGAAAGAACTAGCTGCAGAAACTAATACAAGTGTGGAAAATGTAGTTGATGAGTTTTTCAAAAATAGAAGACCAACCTCATTAATTCAAAGATTTGCCGATAATGAAGAGGTAGCTAATATGATTGCTTATATAGCAAGTCCACTTTCTTCTGCAACAAATGGTGCAGCTTTAAGAGTGGATGGTGGTGTTGTGAATTCCATTATCTAATTTCGCACTGATTTAAGATAATATAATTTTCAACCGCCTAATTTAAATCTATGAAGAAAGCATTGATAGCCTTGGCTATTGGAGGATTCGGTATTGGTATGACCGAGTTCGTAATTATGGGGATTCTACCTGATGTTGCTACTGCATTAAACATCACTATTCCGCAATCTGGTCATTTTATTTCGGCTTATGCATTAGGAGTAGTTGTTGGCGCTCCCCTGCTTACAGGTATTGGTGGAAAATGGCCTGCACACAAAGTATTACTATTGTTGATGGTATGGTTCACTGTTTTCAACACACTTTCAGCCTTTGCTAATAGCTATATTACCCTTTTAATAGCCAGATTTCTTTCCGGCTTTCCACATGGTGCTTTCTTCGGAATAGGTGCAGTTGTAGCAAGTAAGTTAGCAAAACCAGGCAAAGAACCTCAGGCAATTGCTACCATGTTTACTGGCTTAACTATCGCCAATGTAATAGGTGTTCCTTTAGGCACATATTTCGGTCATGAATTTAGCTGGAACATTGCTTTTTATATGGTTGGTGTAATCGGAGTTTTAGCTGTTTTAGGCATAAAATTTTGGATGCCAGAATTAGCCCCTTCTTCTGATGGTGGTTTTAGACAAGATTTAAAAATCTTGAAACGACTTGAGCTTTGGATGGTTATACTACTAACAACCATTGGTACAGGAGGTTTTTTTGCATGGTATAGTTACATTGCTCCACTAATAACTAATGTAGCTGGCCACCCAGAAAGAGTGGTAAGTTACGCAATGATTCTCGCAGGTTTAGGTATGTCTGTTGGCAATTTACTTGGAGCAAGATTAGCTAATAAATTTTCTCCTATCAATGCAGTAATACTCACGCTGGTCTTAATGTCGGCAATGCTAATTGCAAACACCTTTATTGCATACGACAAGATTGGCGTAATGGTAATGACATTTTTAATTGGGGTAATTTCTTTCTGTGTAACTACGCCAATTCAAATGACGATGATTAACTCTGCTAAAGGCTCAGAAATGCTCGGTTCTTCTATGAACCAAAGCGCTTTTAACATGGGTAATGCTTCAGGTGCTTACTTGGCAGGTTTGCCAATTGCACTTGGTTACGGTTTTACTTCAGCAGATTTAGTGGGAGCAATAATGGCAGCCTTAGGTATTCTTATCGCTTTCGCAATTATTTATATCAGAAAAAGAAAAGTAAATATAGCAACAGTAAACTCTTAAATAGATCATGGAAAAAAGACAATTAGGCAATACAGATTTATATACTTATCCAGTTGTCTTTGGCTGTAATGTTTTTGGATGGACAATTGACGAGAAACAGTCTTTTGCAATACTGGATCAATTATTAGCATCAGGAATTACTACCCTCGATACAGCAGATGTGTATTCTCGCTGGGCAGAGGGTAACAGTGGTGGAGAGTCTGAAACCATTATTGGTAAATGGATGAAAGACAGAGGAGTAAGAGAGAAAATTAATTTGATTACGAAAGTAGGCGGAAGTCTAGGTAAAGGTCATAGAAATCTTACCAAAGCATATATTTTAAAAACTGTTGAAGAGTCATTACAGCGATTAAAAACAGATCACATTGATTTATACTTTTCTCATTGGGATGATGATGTTACTCCAGTTGAAGAGACATTGAGTGCTTATGAGCAATTGATCAAAGCTGGAAAAGTAAGATTTATTGGTGCATCTAACCTAAGTCCAGAAAGATTAACTGCTTCATTAGAAGCAAGCAAAAGAGATGGTCTGCCTAAATACGAAGTTTTTCAACCTGAGTATAACTTATACGACCGCCAAGGTTTTGAAAAAGGTGTAGCTCCTATTTGTCAAAAAGAAGGCTTAGGTGTAATCTCATATTATTCATTAGCTAGTGGTTTCTTAACTGGAAAATACAGAAGCAAAGATGATCTAAATAAAAGTGCAAGAGGAGGTGGCATTGAAAAATATTTGAATACGAGAGGAGAGAAAATTCTAGAAGCACTTGATGACCTTTCGTCTAAACACAATGTTTCTCAGGCAGGTATTGCCTTGGCTTGGTTAATTAATAAGCCAGTAGTTACCGCACCAATTGCGAGTGCTACTAAATTAAAACATATTGAAGCATTCCTTGAAGCAACTCAAGTTAATTTATCCACTGAAGATATGGAACAATTAGACAATGCTTCTACATATTCTGAAACTTAACAACATGAACTATAAACATATAATAATGCTATTATTCACCGGCTTATGGTCGGTGAATATTTTTGCCCAACCAATTGAAACCATAAAAGCCCAAAACGATCTTTATTTTGTAGGTGACAGAACATATTCCTGTTTTTATATCACTAATGATGGAGTAATAGTAATTGATCCACTAGACTCTACACATGCTGCCGCTACAATGAAAGCCATCAAAAAAGTGACTAATAAACCTGTAAAATATGTCTTCTACAGTCATAATCACTGGGATCATATAAGCGGAGGTAAAATATTTAAAGATCAAGGAGCTAAAATTATCAGCCATATTAAAGCCAAAGAAAACATTACTCCCAATCCTAAAGTATTAACTCCAGACAGCACTTGGAATGGCGCAAATACCACATTTACTTATGGAGGAAAAACTATAGAACTCTTTTATTATGGTAAAAACCACGGTGAAGGAATGACGGTATTTAGATTTCCGGAATACAATGCTATTTTTATAATTGATCTAGTTGTGCCAGACAGAGTATTATATGCTTATTTGCCAGATGCTTCCCCAAAAAACTGGGTCGCTCACCTTAAAGAAATTCAAAAACTAGAATTTGATAAAGTATACATGGCTCATGTAAGAGCAATAGGTACAAGAGATGATGTTACACTCATGCAAAATTATTTTGATGACTTGTATGAAGCTGTAGATAAAGCATTAAAAAGTGATACTCCATTTTTTGAAATTCCCACCACTGTAAAAATGCCTCAATACAAAGATTTAATGAACTACGAAGAATGGTTACCAATGAATGTTTGGAGGATTATGATGGAAAAGGCTATAGGAAAATAAAAAAAGGAAGTAGAATTTCTACTCCCTTTAAAACTACTATACACATTCTAGATCTTTTTAAGCAAATGCTGGTTTTCCTATTTTCATAGTACCATATTTTTTAAAATTCAAATGCCAATTGAACGCTTTT
The DNA here is from genome assembly GCA_002729595.1 of Thalassovita sp. GTDB lineage: Bacteria > Bacteroidota > Bacteroidia > Cytophagales > Flammeovirgaceae > Chondrinema. The sequence continues at coordinate 5,650 of PBYL01000137.1, forward strand.
TCTAAAATATGTGGAGTGTGACCTCCCTGTGTAAGTGCTTCACCATAGTATTGTCTCATTTGATCTTTATATTCTGGATGCACACAATTTTCAATAACTTGAATCGCCCTTTCTACTGGGGCAAGCCCTCTTAAATCGGCTAAGCCCTGCTCTGTAACCAAAATATCTACATCATGCTCAGTATGGTCTGTATGTGAAACCATCGGCACTACATGAGAGATAGCATTATTTTTAGATGTTGATGGACAAACAAAAATGCTTAGATATGCATTTCGTGCAAAATCTCCCGAGCCACCGATGCCATTCATCATTTTTGTACCAGTAATGTGCGTAGAATTTACATTTCCGTAAATATCAAATTCAATGGCTGTGTTAATAGCAATAATACCTAGCCGCCTTATTACTTCTGCCGCATTACTGATATTCTGTGGTCTTAAAACAATCTTATCTTTATACTTTTCAAAGTTTTCTATAAAATGCTTTCTGCACTCTTCAGATACTGTTATTGAAGAAGCCGAAGCAAAGTTTAATTTCCCAGCATCAAATAATTCAAAAGTACTGTCTTGCAACACCTCCGAATACATCGTTAAATCTTCAAATGGACTATCTATAAAACCAGACAATACTGCATTGGCAATTTTACCTATGCCAGCTTGTAATGGCATTAATGATTTCGTTAATCGCTTTTCCTTAACCTCATTCTCAAAAAAGCTTAACAGATGCTTTGCTATAGCTTTAGTATGCTCATCTGGTGGCGAAATTCTAGCAGGGCTATCAGGCTGATCAGTATATACAACTGCTACAACTTTTTCTGGGTCAACCTCAATAAACTTATTACCAATTCTAGTATCTGAATCTGTAATAGGTATTATATCTCTTTTGGGATATTGTTTATGCATGTAAATATCATGTATTCCCTCAAAAGAAAGTGGTATTGAAGTATTTACCTCGATAATTACTTGATCAGCCTGTTTTGCAAATGTGGCAGAATTCCCAACAGATGTCGTTGGAATAATATTGCCGTTTTCATCGATATAAGTAGCCTCTATAATTGCCAAATCTACCTTTGGCAAATGCTGGTTGTTTAAAAGTTCTGCTGTCTCACTCAAGTGCTGATCTATAAATAGCACTTCACCACTATTTATATTATTTCTCAAAGCTGAATCTACCTGAAAAGGCATTCTTTTACTCAATGCATTACTTTTTGCTAGTTTACCATCAGTATCGTATCCTAATGATGCCCCGCTTAACAAAGTAATTTTCAAGTTTTCTGCTTCAGCTCTTTCTGCAAAAGCAGGTAATACTGACTTACTATCACCTGCTTTTGTAAAACCACTTACACCAACTACTGAGTTGTTTTTTATAAGTTTTGCGGCATTTTCTGGTGAGACTATTTTATTTTCATATTTACCGTATAATATTCTTTTTGGCATGTTTAATTTAGATTACATTAGATAAGGAAAGTTATTTTTGATTTGTTTTAATTGAATACAATTTAATGTTTTGGCAACTATTCATAATATTCAAAAATGCCAAATACTTATTCATTTCAGACATGCTACATTTTCACAAATAATGCATCAAAGTAAATACTATCTTACAGAGGTTGATAAAGAAACAGACAGCATATACTGCCACCATAGCTTAATGGGCGAGGTATTTATACAAGAGCACGAACACTCAAAAGGGCAGTTTATTTATACCGAAGGAGGAATGGTGCATATTAAAACAAAAGATAAAATTCACTATCTACCTGCCAGACACTATATGTGGATACCTCCCAAAATGATGCATTCTATTTATCCAAGTTCTCCTAAAGTGTTAATGAGAAACTTATATTTTCCTGTAGAAATAACTGATGATAAATTCTATCATACGCTAGGTATTTACCATGTATCTGATATGCTACTTCAGTTGCTCTTGTTTACTAAAAAGTGGAAAGGTGATATTAGAATTGATAATGAATCACAGTATCCAATTGTAAATGCATTTAAGGTTTTACTTTCTCAAATCTCACAAAACCCGCTTTCTCTAACTTTACCAAAACCCAAAGATGCTAGATTGCAAAAGTTAGAAGAATACCTACAAGATAATCTGGAAGAAGCTATTATGTTTTCTGATTTGGCAAAAGAAATTGGCTTAAGTGAAAGATCGCTACATAGATTATTTAAAAGTGATATGAATATCTCTTTTATCCGGTATTATACACTTTTGAGAATTTTTAAAGCAATAGAATATCTGAATGAAGAAAAATATACCATTTCTGAAATAGCATTTATGGTAGGTTATAGCAGTGTACCAACATTCAGTAATACTTTTTATAAAATTCTTGGGAAAAGACCATCAGACTATTCTAAAGGAGATCAGATATTTAAATAGTATCTCTTTTATATCAATTAGTTCTTGGCTTATTACAGTAATTTCCTTTTAAACCAAAAATTGAAATTCTAAAATAAACTTTATTGGTATTTAATACTTAAATCCATAAAATTGGCCAGAAACAGATGTTTTACATTAAAGCTTTATATATTCTGCAAAAACCGAAATTGAGATTTCATGAAAATAGATTATAACGCACCAGTTGTTCTCACATTTACAATAATAAGTTGCATTGCACTTATACTTAATCAAGTACTTGGAGGCCTTCTTACTCCTATTATCTCAGTAGGACCAACTATGAATTTTTTAAATGTCTTAGATTACCTAAGATTATTTACTCACGTAATTGGCCATGCAAACTGGGAACACTTAATAGGAAACTTTACTTTTATACTGCTATTAGGACCTATACTTGAAGAGAAATACACCTCCAGATCATTACTGAAAATGATTGTATTTACTTCTTTAATAACAGGTATATTGAATGTATTTTTATTTGGAAGTGGATTGATGGGTGCTAGTGGTATTGTATTTATGATGATATTGTTAAGTTCTTTTGTAAACCTAAGACAAGGTTATATTCCACTAACATTTATTTTGGTTGTACTTTTATTCTTGGGCAAAGAAATTACAAATGCATTTAGACCAGATAACATCTCTCAATTTGCCCATATATTAGGTGGCATCTGTGGGGGAATTTTTGGGTTTTATAAAGGAACAAAAAAGAAGTTATTCACACCAAAACCTAAAGAATAAAAAAAGTCATCTCTTTTCAGAGATGACTTTCTTATATCTAAAAAGACCTTATTATTTAAGCTCAACAGAAGCACCAGCTTCTTCAAGTTGTTTCTTAAGATCTTCTGCTTCTTCTTTAGAAACTCCTTCTTTAAGTGCAGTAGGAGCAGAGTCAACCATTTCTTTAGCCTCTTTAAGACCAAGACCTGTAAGACTTTTTACTAGTTTTACAACAGCTAATTTAGAAGCACCAGCTGAAGCTAAGATTACGTCGAAAGAAGATTTTTCTTCAGCAGCTTCTTCAGCAGCACCAGCAACCATTACTGGAGCAGCAGCAGCAGCAGGCTCAATACCATACTCATCTTTCATTATAGTAGCTAACTCACTAACTTCTTTTACTGTAAGGTTAACTAATTGTTCTGCGATTTCTTTTAAATCTGCCATTTTATGAATTTTTTAAAAAAGTTTTTAAATCTGTTATATTATATGGTGGAAGCATTGGATCAGAAATTTCTGATCCTTAACGTAACAGCGTTCTATTTTAATTGTCGCCTTTTTCTTCCAACGATTTCAACAAACCAGAGATAGTTTGACCACCACTCTGAAGTGCAGAAATAACATTTTTCGCTGGAGATTGAAGCAATCCAATGATATCTCCCAATAGCTCGTCTTTTGATTTAAGCTTACTAAGAAGATCAAGATTTTCACTTCCAATAAACACATCAGAATCGATAGAAGCACCTTTAAATGCAGGCTTATCTGATCCGTTAGCTTTTTGGAAATCTTTTAAAACTTTAGCAGGTGCATTACCTACTTCAGGAGAAAATATAATTCCTGAAAAACCTTTCAAAACTTTTTCAGAGAATTCAGTATAATCAGTATCCAGAGTTTCTAAAGCTTTGCTAATCAAAGTATTTTTTACAACTCTGTACTCTAAACCTTTCTCGAAACACATCTTTCTGAAATCATTGATTTCAGAAACTGTAAGACCTGATGCGTCCGCAATATAAAAATAATCTGTATTGGCAAGCTTTTCACTTAACTCACCAACAAGTTGATGTTTTTCTTCTCTAGTCATGACTATAATCCTGGTATTGATGCTTTATCTATTTTAATTCCGGGACTCATTGTACTTGAAAGCGTGATGCTTTTAAAATAAGTACCCTTAGCTGCTGAAGGCTTTAATTTTGAAATAACCTGAACAAGCTCCATTGCGTTTTCTCTGATTTTTTCAGGAGTAAAAGAAACTTTACCTACACTTGAGTGTATAATCCCGAATTTATCAACTTTAAAGTCAATTTTACCTGCTTTTACTTCTTGTACAGCTTTTCCAACTTCCAATGTAACAGTACCTGCTTTAGGGTTAGGCATTAAACCTCTTGGTCCTAATATTCTACCTAATCTACCTACTTTTGCCATTACTGTTGGCATAGTAATGATTACATCTACATCAGTCCATCCACCTTCAATTTTAGTTATGTATTCATCTAAGCCTACATAATCAGCCCCGGCAGATTTAGCCTCTTCTTCTTTGTCTGGAGTACAAAGAACCAATACTTTTTTGTCTTTACCAGTACCGTGAGGGAGTGTAGCAATACCACGAACCATTTGGTCTGCTTTTCGTGGGTCAACACCTAGTCTGATGTCTAGGTCTACTGAGGCATCAAATTTTGTAAAAGTTATTTCTTTTACTAATGCACTCGCATCTTCTAATGAATAAGACTTGTCTTTATCTAATTTAGACAAGACAGCCTTCTTGTTCTTGGTGAGTTTTGCCATATTTTAAAATTTGTGTGGGAATCGGATATTTTATGCAGTTGGCAAAAACCACTATCCTACCACCTATGATTTAAATTTAATTTTTCTTAGTTATCCCAAGGAGCTTTTCCTTCAACAGTTAACCCCATGCTTCTTGCAGTTCCAGCAACCATTTTCATACCTGACTCAACAGTAAATGCGTTTAAATCTGGCATTTTAGTTTCAGCGATCTCACGAACTTGATCCCAAGTTACTGATCCTACCTTATTACGGTTTGGCTCAGAAGAACCTTTTTTAATTTTTGCAGCTTCTCTCAACAATACTGGTGCTGGAGGAGTTTTAATTACAAATTCAAAAGATTTATCTGAATAGATAGTAATAAGTACAGGGAGTAATACTCCTTGTTTTTCCTGAGTTCTTGCGTTGAACTGCTTACAGAAATCCATTATATTAAGACCTTTACTACCTAGTGCTGGTCCTACCGGAGGCGATGGATTAGCCTGACCTCCTTTAATCTGAAGTTTCAAAAAACCAGATACTTCCTTAGCCATATTATTCTTCTTTTTCTACCTGAACATAATTTAATTCAACAGGAGCGTTCCTGCCAAATATCTTCACTATTACATTTAATTTCTTCTTCTCTTCGAAGACTTCTTCTACTGTACCAGTGAAACCATTGAAAGGTCCATCCATAACTTTTACAGTTTCGCCAACCATAAAAGTTGTGTCGTGTTTTACTTCAGTTTCGTCTATATCGTCAACCTTACCTAATATCCTGTTTATCTCCGACTCCCTCATAGGTCTCGGTAAAGCAGAAGGATCTTTCCCATCTACTTGAAGAAAACCAATCACACCGGGCACATTTTTTATCATGTGAATTACCTCACCATTATTAAGGTTGGCATTAATAATTACATAACCAGGAAAAAAGTTTTTCTCTACTGCTATCTTCTTACTCTTACCATCTTTCATTTTACGAATCTGGTAAACTTTTTCAGTAGGAGTTAAAACCTCGGTTACAAAATCCTGAAGATTGTTATTAATAACTTCCTTTTCAAGATAAGACTTCACTTTCTTTTCCTGTCCACTGATTGCCCTTACTACATACCATTTTAATTCGTTATCAGTCATAGGAATTGAAATTAGAAAGACCCGTAGAACATGTCGAGAACAGTTCTAAAACCTGCATCGATTACTCCTATAACAAGAGCAAAAATCAACGAAGCAACTAGCACTAGAATAGAGCTATTTTGTAACTCTCTATAGCTAGACCAAGTCACGTGTTGAGTCATCTCAACGTAAGAGTCTTTTAGAAAAATTTTAATTTTATTAAACATGGTATCTAAACCGAAATATTTACTTAACAAGCACGGGAGGAGAGATTCGAACTCCCAACTTGCGGTTTTGGAGACCGCTGCTCTACCAATTGAACTACTCCCGTGTATATGATTATTGAATCGGACTGCAAAGCTATAAACTAAATGCTAACTTTCAAATATATGACCGATTTTTTAGCATAAATATTTACAAATATTTTATACTTAATTTACTGAATTACAAGCAAATAAAAAAGTCCTGTTAGAATTATACCAACAGGACCTGAATATTATATAATGCTATATTATTCGATAATTTTAGTTACCTGACCAGCACCTACTGTACGTCCACCTTCTCTGATAGCGAATCTAAGGTTTTGCTCCATTGCAATTTCTTTCTGAAGCTCAACTGTAATAGTTACGTTATCACCAGGCATAACCATTTCTACTCCTTCAGGAAGAGAAATTGTACCAGTTACGTCAGTGGTTCTGAAGTAGAACTGAGGGTTGTAACCTTTGAAGAATGGAGTGTGACGACCACCTTCTTCTTTTGAAAGTACGTAAACCTCAGCTTCAAATTTAGTGTGAGGTTTTACAGTACCTGGCTTACAGATTACCATACCTCTTTGGATGTTATCTTTATCAACACCTCTAAGAAGTAGACCTACGTTATCACCAGCTTCACCTCTGTCAAGAATTTTTCTAAACATCTCAACACCAGTAACTGTAGAAGTCATTTTCTCAGCACCAAGACCGATAATCTCAACTTGCTCAGAAGTTTTAACAATACCTCTTTCGATTCTACCAGTAGCAACTGTACCACGACCTGTGATAGAGAATACGTCCTCAACTGGCATTAAGAAATCTTTGTCGATAAGACGCTCTGGAAGAGGAATATGCTCATCTACAGCATCCATTAATTCTTTTATTGTATCAACCCATTTCTCTTCACCATTTAATCCACCTAATGCAGATCCTTGAATTACTGGGATGTTATCACCATCAAATTCGTAAAAAGAAAGCAACTCTCTGATTTCCATTTCAACAAGCTCCAACAACTCTGGATCATCTACCATATCCACTTTGTTCATGAAAACCACCAAAGCAGGAACACCTACCTGACGAGCTAAAAGAATATGCTCACGAGTTTGTGGCATAGGACCATCCGTAGAAGCAACAACTAGAATAGCACCGTCCATTTGAGCAGCACCAGTAACCATGTTCTTTACATAGTCAGCGTGACCAGGACAGTCAACGTGCGCATAGTGTCTTGATGCAGTTTGATATTCTACGTGAGAAGTGTTAATTGTAATACCTCTTTCTTTTTCTTCAGGGGCATTATCAATTGAATCAAAGTCTCTAGTTTCAGAAAGACCCATGTCAGCAAGTACTTTAGTAATTGCCGCTGTTAAGGTTGTCTTCCCATGGTCAACGTGTCCAATAGTACCAATATTTAAGTGTGGTTTTGAACGGTCAAACGTTTCTTTTGCCATTTTTACTACTTTATTAAATACTTACAAAAATACATTTTCTTATTGATACCGCTGAGCCAATGACGGGAATTGAACCCGTGACCTCTTCCTTACCAAGGAAGCGCTCTACCCCTGAGCTACATCGGCTGATATCAGAGCGGGAGACGAGGCTCGAACCCGCGACCTACAGCTTGGAAGGCTGTCGCTCTACCAACTGAGCTACTCCCGCTTATTAATCAACTTTATAAAACTCGATTAGTCTTGGTGGGGAGAGCAGGATTCGAACCTGCGAAGACATAAGTCAACGGATTTACAGTCCGTCCCAGTTGGCCGCTTTGGTATCTCCCCATGTAGCATTTAAGACTATTTCCTCGAAAAGAGATTGCAAAACTATACGGTTTTTCTATAATCTCAAATATTTCGCAAAAAAAAATCGATTTTTTTTAAAAAAAAATAAAAACCTGCTTTACAGCGCATATAATGCACCTTTTCAAAGCTTCAAAAGATATATTTAAATTTGATTTTCTGCCAAAAAAGCAAAAATATGAGATTTTCAATAGAAGAAGTTTGTGCCGATCAACTCGATCAACAATTTGAAAAATTAGATTTTAGAGATGAATTTATAATTCCAAAGGTAAATGGTAAAGAGGCAATTTATTTTTGTGGAAACTCTTTAGGCCTCCAACCCAAAAAAAGTAGACAATATTTTAATGAAACTTTTGATAAATGGGGAGATCAAGCTGTTGAAGGTCACTTTACAGAACCAGATCCTTGGATGAATTACCACAAACAATTTACTAAAACAAGTGCTCACTTAATTGGAGCATTACCCGAAGAGGTGGTAATTATGAATACGCTTACTGTAAACTTGCACCTTTTACTGGTTTCTTTTTATAGACCAACAAAAAAAAGATTTAAAATATTGATGGAAGGTGGAGCTTTTCCTTCCGATCAATATGCCATTGAAAGTCAAGTTAAATTCCATGCTTATCGAGGAGAAGGCAAATTGTTTGATCCCGATGAAGCAATTATTGAAATATTTCCAGAAGCTGGTGAAGAAACGCTTAAAACTGAAGCAATCATCGAATACATCAATAAACATCAAGATGAACTTGCATTGGTAATGTTGGGAGGTGTTAATTACTATACAGGTCAGTTTTATAATCTAAATGAAATTACTCAGGCAGCTCATCATGTCGGTGCATTAGCTGGTTTCGATCTTGCCCACACTGCTGGTAACATACCGCTACAACTCCACAATTGGCAAGTAGATTTCGCTGTATGGTGTACTTACAAATACATAAATTCTGGTCCAGGTGGACCTGCAGGAGCTTTCATCCATAATAAGTATGCAAATGATAGTACTCTCCCTCGTTTTGCGGGTTGGTGGGGACACAATGAACAAGAAAGATTTAAAATGCAAAAAGGCTTTAAACCTATGTATGGTGCAGAAGGTTGGCAAGTAAGCAATGCTCCTGTTTTCTCTATGGTAAATTTAAAAGCTAGTCTAGAAATATTCGAAAAAGCAGGAATCGAAAATCTCAGAAAAAAAAGTATATTACTCACCGAATACTTAGCATATTTGATTGAACAAATAAATACTGAAAAAAACAGAAAAATCATTAAGATTATAACTCCTGATAATCCAGAAGAAAGAGGCTGTCAACTATCATTAGTAATAGCTGGATATGGAAAACAACTGTTTAATCGCATAAGTGAGAATGGAGTTATTTGCGATTGGCGAGAGCCTGACGTAATTCGTGTTGCACCTGTTCCTCTATATAATACATTTGCAGATGTATTTAAATTTTACACTATTCTTAAAAGCTGTCTGTAGATGTCAACCACATTAAAAGATTATATTGAACAGAAATTCCCTTTTACTCCTACCACTGGACAGCGCGAGCTATTTTCATTATTTGAAAACTTTATCTCAAATATTGATATAGCCAAGCAAATATTTTTACTAAAAGGATTTGCTGGTACGGGAAAAACATCAACAATAAGTGCACTCGTAAACTCCCTTCGGTTTATGAGTAAAAAATCTGTACTGCTTGCTCCTACTGGTAGAGCAGCTAAAGTGATGTCTTTCTACGCAAAAAAGAAGGCATTTACAATTCATAAAGTAATCTTTAAACAAACCGAAGACCCAAATACCGGCAGGTTGTTATTTAAAAGACAAAGAAATTATTCTAGACATACCATATTTATTATTGACGAAGCATCTATGATAGATAACAATAATGATGTTTATGGTAAAAATGGTTTGTTAGACGAGTTAATCAGATTCGTTTTTGAAGTGCCAGACTCTGGCAATAAGTTAATTCTGGTTGGAGATACAGCTCAGCTCCCTCCAGTGCATCAAGATTTGAGTCCAGCTTTAGATCCTCTTTACATAGAAAAAATATTTAATGCACAAGTAACATCTCACCTACTTACAGAGGTAGTAAGGCAACAAGAAGCATCAGGTATACTAGAGAATGCAACTACATTAAGGTTAGCAATTGCAAAGAAGTCTTTTAGGGTTCAATTAAACACAAAACCTTATAAAGATATTTTTAGAATGACTAGTCAAAAGCTAGAAGATGGCATGCAATACGCTTACAACAAATTTGGTATCGAAAACTCATGCATCATTACTAGGTCAAACCGAAGCGCTGTCAACTACAATATGTATTTGAGAAAAAGTCTTCTTTTTTATGAAAATGAAGTTGAAGCAGGTGATTTTTTAATGATTGTGAGAAATAATTATTTCTGGCTTTCACTCGATTCGCAAGCAGGCTTTCTGGCAAATGGAGAGTTTGTTGAAGTGATGCGATCGCGAAATCACGAAGAGGTACATGGTTTTAGATTTGCTGATCTAACATTACGATTAGTTGACTACCCAGACGAGCCGGAGTTCGAGGCTAAAGTTTTATTAGACACACTACAATCACCAAATGCTAGCTTGCCTTCTGAAGATATGAACAACCTTTACAGAAGTGTGGTTGATGAATATAATTATGTAGAAACTGAAAAAGAGCGAAATAAACTCATAAAAAATGATCCTTATTTAAATGCGCTACAAGTAAAATACGCTTATGCGCTTACATGTCATAAATCGCAGGGTGGACAGTGGGAAGCCGTTTTTGTGGATTTAGGTTATATGACAGAGGATATGAAAAATATTGAGTTTTTAAGATGGCTATACACTGCTATTACAAGAAGCTCAAAAGAACTATATTTAATTAATTTTCCTACTGAGTTTTTCAGTGAGAATACATAAATTCGGTGAGACATTTTAAATGCATAAATGCTAATTATTCTGATATGAAAAAAACATTATTCTTTTTACTAATTGCATTTACAATACAATTAAGCCAAGTTTACGCACAGAGTGAAAAAGCGAAATCGCCAAAGGAGAAGCAAGAAGGGCCTCTTATAGAATTAGAAGAACAAGCCTTCGATTTTGGTGAAATTACACAAGGCGATAAAGTAGTTCATACTTTTAAAGTAACGAATACAGGTAGCACACCTCTAGTAATCTCTAATGTATTAACTACATGTGGTTGCACAGCTCCTAATTATACTTCAGAACCAATCTTACCAAACCAAGATGGTGAAATTGAAATTGCTTTTGATAGCAGAGGGAAGTCTGGAATTCAAAATAAAATAATTACCATTATTTCTAATGCCGTTACGCCACAAACAAAAATTAAAATATCGGCAAATGTGCTCCCTAAGAATTAATTAAACCTTTAAAATACTTTGCTCTTAAAAATTGGTCGTCGTATTTTCTGTGAAATGGAATAAAGATGTGCTTCTCTCTGTAATTCTTTAACTGATGCATAGAGTTAAAACCACAAGCCGTAAATATTTTATCTGCGGCTTTATACATTTCAGATTGATGAAAACATTGATAAACTTCTAGCTTTTCTCCTTTAAATAAGTGTGGTTCTGGATGTATTAAGATGATAGAAGCTTTAGCATTTTCAAGTTGGGCTAAATCAAGAGCATGGTTATATAAAACCATACATTCTTCTTTACTACCTGAATGAATAATTAGCCAGATTTTTTCACTTTGTCTATTTTGCAAAAACTCAGGTAATTCATATGATTCCCTTTCTGGATAATTAAACTCAACGTTTTCAATATTATCAGTCAGTTTACTGATAAATTCCATTTGCTCTATGGGAAGACCTTCACATACAAATACAGTTTTAAATACAGGAAGGCTCTTACTTATGTGCTTTTTATAAGCCTCCAGATTTAAGATTCTGGCTACATAATAAAAAGTAATGTTTGAGTGGATGCAATTACTCCACTCTCCTATAATTCCAGCAGGAAAGGCGTCTAAATATATTTCAGTTACATTATTTTCTCTAATAAAGTTATTTATCCAGTTGGACAGAGATTCTTTAGAAGATGCTAAATCAGATGGTAAAACTTGAAAAGGGATGTCTCCTAAAATTGATTTGGTATATATGCTAGATGTTACAACAATAACATCCTCCAGACTAAAATGCCTAATAAATGCTTGAGCTCTAGTAATATGCCCTAAACCTCCTCCTACAGCATAATAAAGCTTCATTTTCTAATGATTTCAAATATTACAATCATAGATTAAATATGGCGTTCTAGGTTTATATTCCACCTTAACTCACCTTATTATATGAAAACAACAACTACTACTCTACAAGAGAAGAAAGGAAATGTAACTCAAAAGATCAAAGTTCAAGGCAAGGAGACAGTTTATGAAATCTCCTTTGTGAGAAAAAAGAAAAGTAGAGGGTAAAACCTCTACTTTTTTTATTTACTTAGATATTTAAAATCAAATTGCTCTTCAATCTCGTTTCGTTTCATCACTTCCAAAGAAACTTTCATTTTTAAATCCTCCAGAGGCCTATCCCCTTTTCCTGTTTCTTTAGCTGCTAAAGCATCAATTATCTCGAGTCCTTCTATTACTTGCCCAAAGACAGTATAAGCACCATCTAGTGATGGGTACCCTCCTATTGTAGTGTAAACATCTATTCGCTCTTGAGGCATTGGATTATCCAACTCGACTGAATAAACACTCTCAAGGGTATCTTTTGCTCCCACAATAAAATTTCTGATATCTTCTTTAGATCCTTCTGTTTGTAATGAAGCAAATTGACTTTTCATCTCATTAAACTCATTACTTCTCATTGCAGAATCAAAATAAGTATAGAGTTTTCTATAATCTATTGCTGTAGAAGCTAATTCCTCTTTCGTATATTTTTGACCATGTACAATAAAAAACTGACTCCCGTTCGATTCTTTTTTAGGATTTACTTGGTCATTCATTCTTGCAGCAGATAATGCACCTTTTCTATGAAATAGTTTATCATTAAACTCTGCAGGAACAGTATACCCAGGATCACCTCTGCCTAAAATGTCATCTTTGCCTGCATTTCTAGAATCAGGGTCTCCACCTTGTATCATAAAACCTTTTATAATTCTATGAAAGAGAAGATCATTATAAAATCCTTCATTAGCCAGTTTTAAAAAGTTCTGCTTATGCTTGGGGGTTTCATCGTATAGAATCGCTTTCATTGTTCCATACGAGGTCTCGATGTTTACTATAAAGTCTTCTTCTGGAGAAATTTCATCGAGATTTACTGGCTCGCCACTTTGCTGGCATCGAATAAAGAGAGTTGAAAAAATAAGATAAATTAATACTTTCCTCATGAAAAACACGCCTTAGTTTATCTCAAACTTATAGAGAAAAACTTCTATCGACAATCAAAAATAAAATTATTCAGTCTTAACTAAACTTGAGTTTTCAATTAGATTATCAATATCTCTTGAATCTAAACCTTCAAGAACAATAATGCTATCGTTAAAATTGAAAATAAATCTGTCGTCTTTTATCGAAAATAGAATTTTCTTTCTGTATTCTCCCAAAGGTTCTAATCCAATAGAAGCTCTCCTTTTATTTATTTTCTTCAGTACATTATCACTCATATTCAAATATCTCAATTCTCCTTCTCTGCCTATGCGATAAAAAGCAGTGTTACCATAAACTGGTTGCCCTTGAATATCTACATAAGAAGCAAACCTGTGTGGATCAAGCTTACCATATTTTACAGCATCACTCAAATCACCCGGAAAATCTGCCATTCCTTTACCAAAACCATCTGCCGCTTTTTGGCAATGATGGTAAAGAATTGAATGAAATGGAGGTGCCGAAAGTGGATCTTTTACCCCAATTAAATCTTCACCAGGAAATCCATATTTTTCGATTATAAATTTAACCCTATCGATGTTAGAAATATCGATAGCATTTATGGTGTCTTTATAAATTACGTATCCGTTTGGTTGTATTCTAAAGTGCTGATCGTAAGCGGTTAACAATTCTAGCTCTTTTCTTAAAGGCATATTTACATTTAAAAGATACCTTCTTCTGTAATTGGCGTAATTAGCGATAAAATGCTTCCAACGCTCATCCTCTTCAATTCTTCTAAATACTTTCTGAGATTGTATAAAGGTTATTTCTGTACCACTCAACAACAATTTTTCGCAAAATGAAATTGTCATCATTACATTTTGCTCTAATGCCGCACAAACAGCAGCATTAAATAAATCTTTAGAAAAGGGATTAGGTACATTTTGAAAAGCTTCCAGATAAAAATTTAGAGCAATATTGTACTTATTATCGGAAATGGCCAGCTCAGCTTTGTTTACGGCAGGATAATAACTTTTACGATAATCTATTTGCTGTGCTTGAATAAGATTAAAGCAAAGGATTAATAGAAAGGTAAAGTAAATTTTTTTCATAAATCAGGCTGCTGTATTAATAACTTAATGCTTATTCTGTAAACGCTTTTACAAGTAACTGATTAATCATACGTATGTGAATAATAGTTATACAATGAAAATATTAGCAAAATAACGCCCAAATCACCCTCTGACTTATCAAAAAGCTTCATTTTAGATATAAAACTAATTATGTCAGAAAAATTAATAGATGAATATAATTAAAAAGTTAGAGGATTAAAGTATTTGAAATGCCCATTTAACTTAATTCTCTCTTTACTCTTTTCAGATTCCTGTATAATTGGAATGCTTTTACTGAGATGATTAAGCAAAATATTTATCCTTTCCTTTTCACTTGCAGCAGTTAAAAGATCATACTCCTGAGAGATACTTAAGCCAAGTTTATGACCTAAATAATAAGAAAGGCTTTCTTGGTTCTCATCAATTTCCATTTCTATTTGCATTAGTTTTAATAGCTCTTTTGCAGTTTCTATTAAAACTTGCCTTTGCTCTAAAGAAGCATCATCTTTATTAGTAATGTATTCGATATTTCCACCTGCATACAGTTTATCTTCCATCGGATTATTGAATGATTTCCACCTAAAAACTCTTAGAGCTTCAGTGGTAATATCCATTCTACCATCGCTATAGTTATTTACAATTCCAGTAAGTTTTACTTCTGTACCATAACTTTTGATTGAATCATTGATGTAGGGCAGTATCCCGAAAGTAATTCCAGTTTCCTTGCAATCATTTATAAGTTGCTTATATCTCGGTTCGAAAATATGCAAATTGAGAGGTTCATTAGGAAAAACGACTAACCCAAGGGGAAAGAAAGCTAGTGAAACATCCATAAGAATGAAATAAGTTGATATGCCAATTAATTAATGTAACAGTAGTAAGAGACACTATGACTATCAACCATTTAGTTTAATAGTAATTAAAATTAAATGAAGCGTAAGTTTTCTAAGTAGTTAATGTTTTAACAGCCTAAAATTGAATCTGTTTACGATTAAAACAAAATAGATTGAATTTGCACCTAAAAGAAAACAAAAAAAGTCTGAGTAAAATTAATACTCAGACTTCAATTTTAATTATTTATGATTCAATAATCAGATAATACTAAGATTATCCATTCATCGAAATTAAGAATTCTTCATTGTCTCTGGTGCCACGCATGTTGTTTAACAGATATTCCATTGCTTCATTAGCGTTCATATCTGCCATAAACTTACGAAGTATCCATACTCTTGAAAGCGTATCTTTATCAAGCAACAAGTCTTCTTTTCTTGTACCAGAAGAAACCACATCCACTGCAGGGTAGATTCTTTTGTTTGAAAGTTTTCTATCCAACTGAAGTTCCATGTTACCAGTACCTTTAAATTCTTCAAAGATAACTTCATCCATTTTAGAACCAGTTTCGATAAGTGCTGTAGCGATAATGGTTAATGAACCTCCATTCTCTACATTCCTTGCAGCACCGAAGAAACGCTTAGGTTTGTGAAGTGCATTTGCATCCACACCACCAGAAAGTATTTTACCAGAAGATGGAGAAACTGTGTTGTATGCACGAGCTAATCTTGTAATAGAATCTAAAAGAATTACCACATCGTGTCCACACTCTACCATTCTCTTAGCTTTCTCCAATACAATTGAAGAAACTTTTACGTGTCTTTCTGCTTGCTCATCAAATGTTGAAGATACAACTTCAGCATTTACACTACGAGCCATATCTGTTACCTCTTCAGGTCTCTCATCGATCAACAATACAATAAGGTAACATTCTGGGTGGTTTTTGGCAATTGCGTTTGCAATTTCTTTAAGAAGCACAGTTTTACCTGTTTTAGGTTGTGCTACAATCATACCTCTTTGTCCTTTACCAATCGGAGCAAATAGATCTAAAATTCTTGTAGAAAGTTTGGCGTTTCTACCACTTAGATTTAATCTTTCGTCTGGGAATAATGGAGTAAGGTATTCAAATGGAACTCTGTCTCTGATTTCTTCAGTGGTTTTACCATTTACAGATTCCACTCTTAACAATGCAAAGTATTTCTCACCTTCTTTTGGAGGTCTTATTTGACCTTTTACAGTATCACCTGTTTTAAGACCGAAAAGTTTAATTTGAGAAGGAGAAACATATATATCGTCTGGGCTAGCCAGGTAGTTATAATCTGATGATCTTAAGAAGCCGTAACCATCTTGCATTATCTCCAACACACCTTCGTTTTCAATTACCCCGTCAAACTCACGAATGCTTGATTTTTTTACTGGTGGTTGTTGCTTTTTCTCAGGCTCTTTCTCTTTATGAGGTAGTTCTTTAGATTCTACTGGAGGAGTATCTTCGGTTTCTTCTGAATCTGCAGAATCATTTTCTTTATCTTCTGCAAAATTGCTACGTGGCTTTAATTTTCTTACAGTTCTAGAGTTATCCTCTTCTGCACTTGCTTTAACTGATATAGATTCTGTTTCTTCTGTCGCAGTTTCTGTTTCTTCTACTTGCGTTTCATCAGTAACGTTTTCACGTTGTTTTACTCTTTTACGCTTTTTTTCAGGCTCTTTTTTCGACTTCTGAGAGGGTTTACGTGAAGTCTTTTTTGGAGTTTCTTTGGCTTGTGGGAGTTCTGCTTCTGGCAATATAGCTTGTTGATCCAGTATTTTGTAGATAAGTTCTTTTTTGGGAAGCTTGCTATAGTTTTTCACTCCTATTTCTTCAGCGATTACTTTCAGCTCTGACAGCAACCTTATTTCCAAGTCTTCTATCGTGTACATAAATTGATATATGGTTTAGAAAAAAACCGATAACATTAAATGAAGATTATGATAATTTCTATCTTCGAAATTTTTTGATTTCTTAGAGAGGCAGTAAATTCAAAAAAAGTGGACTTTCTGCTTTCTTTAGATTTGAGATTACAATTATATGGTAGTATTCTTTATTTTACAAGAAGTATCTATTCATTTTTTTAATAATCAGAGAATTTTCTTAAACACTTAAGTGAAAATTTTGATGATTGGCTTATCTGAGTAAATTCTTCCCGCGGATTTCAGTTGTAAAAATAGTCATTTTAAATACAAAAAAAAATAGTGTAGGTATATTTGATTAGACACTATCATTACCATAACTAAGCATCTATTGTTTATATTATTTATCTGATCAGAAAAAATCCGCTTATTTATTTTGCTTAAAACTTCAAGCAAAATACTCTTTAATATTTTTTAAATATTTCACTTAAGTTTTGACGATAAATAACCCTATTAAAGATTTTTTAAAACATCGAAAATCAACATTGTTATTTACTCAAAATACCATTTGCGAAATTTAATAGCCTAAATTTATTATTTACATGATTTTTATCAGGCTTACTTTATATTTCCTAGAATTTATCCTCTCCGCTAAAGCATTAATAAACCTCAAGATTGAAAATTTAATTTGCAATTTATTCACACTAAGTACATATTTGCTTAAAATTACATTACTACTTTATGTTACTATACGCTTTCATTTGCATCCTTTTTATTTTGGTTATTGCAAAGCTTGTTTTAATTCTAGTAAACAACAATAATGAAGACAAAGGGAACAATAACATAAATCAAAGTCTTGACCCATTACCTGTCGATAACGGAATCGAAACAGCAACACTACAAGAAAACAAGAAAGAATTTATTGATTGCAACTAAATAAAAAAGCCGGCTAAGCCGGCTTTTTCAATTTTCGAGAAATTTTCGAGATATGTATTTGTATTAATTATTAAGATTGTTAGCGGCCTTTAATTTCTTCTCAACTCTCTCAACTTCAGCTTCCTGCTTTTCAATTTCAAGCTTTTTCTCTTCTTGATCTTGTAAGTTTAGTGGAATTTCTCTTTCAGCTTTTCTAATATCAGCTTCTAGTTTATATTTCTTTTTACTTAGTTTCTTTTGCTCTTTATCCAGTTCTTTCTTCTTCTCTGGGTCAAGTTTAATTACTGTTTTTGGTGCAGCAGCTCTATCAATCTCGTTTCCTTCTGAGTCGTAAACCGCTACAGTTTCACCGTATGAAGGATTATATTCCTTTTTATTCATATCCAGATCAACATCTAAGCTTTCAATATCATTTTCGGCAGATGAGATTGTCTTGTGCATTTTCTCATTTTCGTTCACAAGCTTTTTAAGATCAGACTCAAGATCTTTCAGCTTTTTCTCTTCTTCTTTCAACTCATCTTTAACCGCACTTTGATAAGATGCTATAGCAAAGTCTTCCATCAATTTTTTTGCATTGTAGCTTACTTGAGCATTATTAGACTCATTTATAAAAACACTATCAATTTCAAAAAAAGCGAGCATTTTAGTTCCACCAGTTTTACCTTCGCTAAACAAAGCGTAGACACTAATTGGAGTATCGTTTAACTTCTCTAAAAGAGCATTTTTTATAATATATTCTCCTTTTACTTCTTCTACTTTTGTCTTGTTTTCAGACTGTTTGTTTATCATTTTTTCCCAAGCGTTTTGTACGTCTTTTACTTTTGCTTGAGTAATATTGATAACAAATCCATCGTGAGAACCAGCACTATGTGCAGCTGTAGTTTCTACTACATTTAAGTTTACCTCTTGGGCATTGGCAAAAACATAAAACAAAGAAA
>PBYL01000138.1 GCA_002729595.1 Thalassovita sp.
ATTGGGCAAGATAATTATCAATCGGCATTAAGAGAATTTTTTAAAGCCACAAAGATTAGCACTAAGCATAAGGATAGTGTACAGTTAATCAAGAATTACTTTAACATAGGTTTGTGCTACGATGAAATAGGTACTTACGACAGCGCACTATTATATGTCGATAAATCTATTGAGTTAGGCAAAACATTAAATTCGCATAAAATGATTGAGATGGCTTATAACCGCAAAGCCGAAACTCTGTATCATTTAAAAGATTACGACGGAGCAATAAACCTCTATAAAACAGTAATATACGATACTTTAAGCGATAGCAATTGGGAAAATTCATTTGCATATTCTGGTTTAGGGCAAGTCTATTCTGCATTAGGCAAATATGTATTGGCGAATAATAATGCTTGGAAAGGCTATGAGCTAGCAAAAAAACTAGATGCAAAGTGGGATATAGAAAGAGCACTGAGAGTTCTAGCCAATGCAAATGCTGCAGCTAGAAATTACAAGCGCGCTTATGAATATCAAATTTTATTGAAAAAGTATAGCGATGAACTTTATACTGAAGCCAAAGATAAAGAGATAAACGCTTTGCATTTAAAGCAAAAAGAAGCTGAGAATCAACAACTTATTAGAGATAATCAGATAGAGCAGCAAAAAAATAGTCTCAATAGACTGTTTATCACAATTATAAGTATGGCTGCCATCTCACTGCTAATTGTAACTTTACTTATCTATAAAAACAGTCGACAGAAAAATAGATTAAACCAACTTTTATTAGAAAAGAATAAAAACATTGCTACTCAAAAAGAAAAGATTTCTCATCAAAACCAACAGCTTGTAAATTTAAACTCTACAAAAGATCAACTCTTTTCGGTAATTAGCCACGATCTAAAAAGCCCTTTTGCATCTATTTTAGGCTCTTTTGAGCTAATAAGGTTGGGCAGCATCAACGCATTTGAAAAGGAGAAGCTTTTTAGTGAATTACACAAAAAGGTTTCTACAGTTTACACAATGTTAAATAACCTTTTGTACTGGGCTAATAGTCAGCAAAAAGGGATTAAAACTGTACCTAAAGAGATTGTTTTAGCTGATGTTGTTAAGGAAATACTCTCAGTTTACGAATTTTTAGCAGAAGAAAAGCAAATTCAAATTAAGCATGTAATCAATGCTGATAATCGGGTATTAGCTGATGTTGACCATGTTAAAATTGTAGTGCAAAATATTCTGGGCAATGCCATCAAGTTTACACCTAAATATGGAGTGGTAAATATTTTTTACTCAGATGAGGAGGAATATTATGCTGTTCATGTAAAAGATAGTGGCATAGGCATACCAGAAAATAAACTAAAAAAGATCTTTAAAGAATCTGGAAAGGGTATTTCAAGTATGGGCACTAACAATGAGAAGGGAACCGGTTTAGGTTTGATGTTGGTAAAGCAATTTGTAGAAGGCAATAAAGGTAAATTTGAAGTAAAAAGTAAATTGAACGAAGGTACAGAGTTTACGATTTATTTTAAAAAGGTGCTAATTGCCAAAGCACATCATTAAAAAACAAGAGTGTTTCTGATAAGCAATTGCATCAAAAACACCCTTTGTAAATACTTATTTTACTCTAAACCAGTCTATTAAACTATAACCGCTAAGACCAGAAGAAGATGATCTTTTGGAATAAAGACCAGTTTTGGCACCAACCCATTTACCTTCTTTAGCGGTAAAAGTATCTCCAAGTGGTTTAAAGCTTTTTCCATCTAGACTGTACGAGAAAGTAACCAATGCATCTTTCTTCACATCGAGTTTTAGCCAGATAGTTGTCTTATCTGTTTTCTCGCTTGCCACTGTAGCTTCTGCTTTGTTTTGATCTGCCTGTTTACATACATTTTGAACAATGCTATATCCCTCACCAGATTTTCTCACAGCAATGGCTGCGTAATCCATACCGAAGACGATGAGCCCACTTTCTTCTCCATCTTTCAAATTGCTCACATCCAACTTAATTGTATTAGAAAACTCTTCTGCCGGAAATTTTTGTAAGATGATGTTCGGTGCCATCCATAAATTATTTGCCATTTCTGGTAATGCTAACGCATTTAATTTGAGCATGCCAGGCTTAGCTTTTAAGCTGTAAAAACCATTTTTGGGAGTGGCATTCCATTGCCATTGCAAACCTTGCTCAGTACTTTCAAACTCGTCTGATTCTACCGGATTAATAACTCCATTGCCTGAAAGTTTTGGTTTTTTATGTATTAGAAAAGGCTCTCCGGTTCCATCACCATCTTTATCATTTCCCATAACTGGCCAGTCATCAATCCATTCTACAGGTTGCAAGTGCACAATTCTACCGTAAGCTCCTTTATCTTGAAAATGCACAAACCAGTTTTCTCCATTGTCTAGCTCCACCCAACCTCCTTGGTGAGGTCCATTAATAGGCGTATCTCCTTGTGCTAAAACTATCTTTTCTTCGTAAGGTCCATATACATTTTTTGAGCGCAGAATCAATTGCCATCCTGTTGGTACACCGCCAGCCGGAGCAAAAATGTAGTAATAACCATTTCTCTTATAAAACTTTGGCCCTTCTATGGTTGGATGGTCTTTATGTCCATCAAAAACGATGGTGCCTTTATCCATAATTTGAGAGCCATCTTTAGAAAGTTCTACCACTTGCAACAAGCTTTTTACACCTGCACGGCTATGTGCAAAAGCATGCACCAAATAGACTTTGCCGTCATCATCCCAAAGGGGACTTGAATCTATATTACCATAAGCTTTTTTTACCAAGACTGGAGCCGACCATTCACCTTTCGGATCATCAGTTTGCACCATATAAATGCCACGATCTGGATCGCCCCAATAGATATAAAACATACCATCGTGATAGCGGAAACAAGGTGCCCAAACACCATTTCCGTGCTGTGGAATATCGAAATAACTACTCGGAAACTCTTTAACCGCATAGTTTACTAGCTCCCAGTTTACCAAATCTTTAGAATGTAAAATTGGCAGAGCAGGTACCGAATTAAAAGAAGAAGATGTCATGTAGAAATCGTCTCCGGCACGGCAAATATCTGGGTCTGAATAATCTGCATGGATAATCGGATTTTTATACGTTCCATCTCCCTTATCTGGTGACCAAGCTTCAGAAACATAGTTTTCTTGCGCATAGGAGCTAAAACTGGTAACAAAAAGTAAAGTGAATATTTGTAATAAGATTGAATTTAATTTCATCTGCTAATTAAGTTTTTCTGAATTTTCAAGAATGAGAGAAGCCATGATAAATGGAGCTGTGCCTTTACCATCATTTGATCTTTTCGCTTCGTTGATGTAGTAGTCATAAGTGCCATCACGAACTGGATTATCAGCTGGACCTAAACCTGCACCTGCGCAACAGTTTAATAATTCAACTTCTCCATCTTCATGAACTTTTATCAAGTTTTCGAGAATGCCCTCATAGCCTTTCTTAGCAGGAGTAATAAAAGAATCATCTAGAATATTTT
This sequence comes from Thalassovita sp., assembly GCA_002729595.1. Classification (GTDB taxonomy): domain Bacteria; phylum Bacteroidota; class Bacteroidia; order Cytophagales; family Flammeovirgaceae; genus Chondrinema. Next base: position 3,483 of record PBYL01000138.1, read on the forward strand.
TTTCAACTCCTTTTAAAAGCCCATAAACAAACATAGTTGAGCAAGTTGCTTCTGGATAATTACCCTCTCGATCTGGTTGATCTAACACCTGATACCAAACTCCTAATCGCTCATCCTGATTCTTTACAATGGTGTTCGAAAGGTCTATAAACTGTGCTTCCAAAGCTTTTCTTTTCGGATGATCTTTCGGGAAAAAATCCAATACATCAATTAAAGCCATATACAGCCAGCCAACACCACGACCCCAAAAATTCTTTGATAAACCAGTTTCAGGATCGGCCCAGTAAACAGACTTACTAGCATCCCAACCATGATAATACCAACCAGTTTCCGAATCACGAGCATGCTTTTCAATCAATTCAAATTGGAGTGCTATGTCATTAAAAGCTGAGTCAACTCCGTAAGTTGCAGCATACTGAGCATAAAATGGAGTACCCATAAAAATACCATCTAACCACATCTGATTTTCATAGACTTTCTTATGCCAAAATCCTCCCTCAGGAACTCTAGGCTGATCTTTTAGTTGATCGTATAATGTTTCAATGGCTTTTTTATATCGCTCATCTTTACTTGTTTCGTAAAGCGAGAAAAGTATCTTACCAGAATTTACTTGGTCGATGTTAAAAGAAGATTTGTTGTATCCTTTTATATCACCATTCTTGTCAATTAGCGTATCTGCATAACTCAGCACATAATTGTAATACTTTTGATCTTCTGTATCTTCCCACACTTTTAACATGGCACTGCAAACTAATCCGTTTACATAACCCCAATGTGGTGTTTCACGAAAATCTAGCATCCATGCGGAAGGATTCCTTTTAATTTCAGAATCTGCCATGGCCACAGACCAAGGCTTTTGTTCTTGTACAATTTCCTTTTTTTCTGATTCTACCTTATTGCTACATGCATATAGCATGGCCATAATTGCCAGAAATACGGGCAATCGAATTTTAAAATATTTAAACATAAATTCTCTTATTAATCAGCTATTTAATTGATGATGTAAGAACCACTTTTTACTTCTTTACCCACCACAACATCTTTGGGAGTTTCAGAATCTGAGATGTTTACATTGGTAGTTTTGCTACCGATAATTCTCACAGAATTGCCCTCTTTCGTATCAGAAGAAAAATTATCTATCTTAATATTTTTGCCATTGTAGATAGTAAGTGCATCATCATTATCCACTTCGATCTTTACATTTTTGAAATTGATATTATCTGTATCGATCATCACCGCACCTTTTTTAGCTTGCAGATAAACATTTTCCAGATAAACTCCTTTGATATTCATCTCTGGCAAGCCCTGAAAGTAGAAAGCTGAACCGGCATTAATTGCTCTTACATTTTTTATGTAAATCTCTTTGAATGAGGGAGTTTCCTCGGTAACTGGAACAGGCTCAGCATTATCGGCTGCATAAGTTCCATTAACCAATTTAGGCGCTTTGCCACCATAGAACAGATTAAAGCGAATCGGCTCAGTTGGAATGTTGATCATATCAATATCTGAGATATAAATATTTTCTACCACGCCACCTCTGCCACGCGTACTTTTAAAGCGCAAACCCACATCGGTTCCGATAAAAGTGCAATTAGATACATGCATGTTTTTTACTCCGCCAGACATTTCGCTACCAACTACAAAACCTCCATGACCGTGATAAACCACATTATTTCTCACAATAACATTTTCTGTTGGCACACCTCTTTTTCTACCATCTTCATCTTTACCAGATTTAATGCAAATGGCATCGTCTCCCACATCAAAAGAGTTATTTTCTACCCATGCATTTTTGCAAGATTCCAAATCTAAACCATCACCATTTTGTGCATACCAAGGGTTGCGAACTGTTAAATTTCTAATCACGATGTTTTCACAAACTAGCGGATGAATGTTCCATGCAGGTGAGTTTTGGAAAATAGGTCCATCTAATAAGATGTTTTTAGAATTTCTAATACTCACCATTACAGGTCTTAAAAAATCTTTGTAAGGAGTAAGATCTTTCGGGTCTTTTACATTGGCTACCTCAGCTACACTTTTAAAATAGTAATGCCCTTTTTTATAGCTTTCTGATGGAAACCATTGGCGATTATCGTTGTCTAATACACCGCCACTGGCGATCAATTCTTTCCACTGATGCTCGGTGAGTTTATCTTTTTTTACTGCACGCCATTTTTCACCATTTCCATTAATTATACCCGAACCTGTAATTGAAATGTTTTCTACACCATTTGCATTTATCGGTGAAATACATCTGTAAGTATCTAAACCTTCGTAGCTTGTTCCAACAATTGGATAAAGGTCTTTATCGCCAGAAAAGTAAATAAGTGCGCCACTTTCTAGGTGTAAATCGATATTACTTTTTAAAGTGATTGGACCAGTTAACCAAATACCCGAAGGTACATTTAGATGTCCGCCACCTTTGGCAGAAAGCGCATCAATTGCTTTTGAAAAAGCTGCTGAATTGAGTGTGACTCCATCTGGAACAGCATCAAAATCTGTGATTGAAACCGTGTAATCTGGTATTTTTGGCAAAACCATTTCGGGCATGTCAAACTCAACTTTTTGAGTTTGCGCAAATACCTGATGCGTAATGGCTATGATGAGTACGATTAAATATCTTTTCATTTTCTTATAGATTGTTTTTTAGAAAGTCGATTGTGTATTTCATGGTTGGCTCATACCAAGGATTAAACAACCAGAAGGAATGAGGTGCTCTATCCATAAAATGGGTTTGCGAAGCAGTGTTATATTTATCTAACTTCGCTATATAATCTTGCCTGCCAGCTAAAAATCGAGGATGAATGCTCGCCAAAAACAAAGTCGGCGGGGTATATTGGTCTACATGAGTGAGGGCGGAAGCCTCAGTCCAAACCTCCGGAATTTCTTCGTAAGTGCCACCCATCCACCAACTTGAATATTTACCTTCTTCAGAATCGGGGTGGTGGAAGGCAAGTACGCCATCAACATCTACAATTGCAGCGACAGTGCCTAGTTTTTTCTTACCATATATGTTTTCTGGTTGATTGTAGGTTGTGCCAACCAAAGTAGCTAATTGCCCACCTGCCGAGCAACCCATTACCACCAGTTTTTCCATATCAATCTTGTATTTCTTTGCATTGTCGTGCATCCACTTAATGGCATCGTAGAGGTCTTCCACTGATGATGGATACTGCGATTCTAGCGACATTCTGTATTCAGGAGTGATTACAAAATAACCTGCATCAGCCAGTTTTTCTGCCATTGGAGTCATTAATGTTTTATCTCCCGATCTCCAACCACCACCGTGCACAATCATAATTCCCGGCTTCTTGCCTTTGGCTTTTTTAGGATAATAGATGTTTGCCAGTAATTGCCTTTCACCCATCTGTTTATATACCAGATCGTTTTTTACTGCAATCTTCTCCGAAGGATTCGAATAGACTCCTGTAATGCTGATGTCTTTTTCTTTATTATACTTTTGCGCATGCGCCAGTGCACTAGTTAAAGTATAAGAAGTATCTCTGGGGACATCTGTATTTTGCGCTACAGCTATGTTACAGAGAAAAAATAGGCTGATGATCAATAGTTGGTTTTTCATATTTTACATGATTGATGCTCTCTTTTTTGAGAGATTATATTTTGATTGCCAGGTTGTAAATCCTGTTGCTAATTGATTTAAATTTACCAGTTAAAGCTTAAAAAAATTAGGTTCCCAGCCATTAAATATGCTCAGTACCTGATAATCTTTTATATCTGAATTACTTAGTTGATGACTCCATTTTACCCTTTCTCCTAAATCTTTTGCTCCTTCGCCAGTGCTTTTAAATTCTGCATAAAACACTGTTTTCTCATTCTCCGGATTTCCCCAATTGTGCCAAGCTTCTTTTCTGATGTGAGCACCCATTTCTGTGTTTATAAAAACTGTTTTGGCATTTGGTCTCCAAGGTCTGCCAAGATATACCTCCGTTACTTCTGCATTATCTGCAATGAGTTTGCAATCCAGAAATACAAAACCATACTTTTCTTGATCTGTGGTGGAGGCTGCAGTGATGTATGAGTTTTTAATACTGATGATGTTACAGCTTTCGAAAACAGCAGTAGCAGCACCAAAAATAAAATCGGTAGTGCCATAAATATCACAATTCTTAAAGTAGTTTCTTGTGCCATCTTTGGCTGCATACAAAGTATCTTGAAAACCTTTGAAAACACAATTTTGGAATGAGATTCTATCTGCTTCTACATGTACTGTAACTGCTTGAGCCACAGTGCCTGATGAGTTGATAATGGTTAAATTCTCTGCACTAAAATCGTTGCCTTGCACCATTAAAGTATAAGAAGAATAAGTGGTGTATTCAGCGATTTTCTCTCCGTCTGGTGCAGGTCGCATTTTGCCAGAATAATCGTTGTTTACGATAATAGTTTCTTCTTTATTTTCTCCTACAAAAGCAATGTTTCTCTTTCTCGAAGGAACCAATACTTTCTCCGCATAAACTCCTTTTTTGATAAATATGGTCACCTTTTGCTCAGAATGATCTCTAACAGCATTTACCGCTTCTTGAATCGTATAAAAATCTCCGCTTCCATCTAAAGCCACTGTAAACTTAGAAGGGTATACTTTGGGCTGAGCCTGTATATTGTTCAAAAAAGCAATGAAAAGTATAAGGAATGATATTTTGCTAAAAGTGTAATTCATTTGTTTGTCGTCTTCCTGCTTTAAAGTCTTTAATTATTTGAAAACTAAAAGCCCGGAATCCAAAAATCGGAGACCGGGCTTAACACACCCATTTTAATTATATCCCGGATTTTGTTGGAATTCGCTTTTGTTTGTAACAGCATCCAACTCAACTTGTGGAAAAGGTCTTACATTATGAAAGTCTTGGATATTTTCTGAATCTGGATTGAGTAGCTTAACTCTTTCAACCAGTTTACCAGTTCTTTTTAAATCGAACCAACGGATTTGCTCTCCGCCAAATTCTCTGGCTCTTTCATCCAATATAAAATCTATATCTAAATCAGCATCTGTAATCATCATATCTGCTTCCATACCATCTATCGCTCTCTTTTCTCTTACTGCATTCATATAAGTTACCGCTTCTGAAGTATTACCAAGCATCATTTCAGCCTCTGCCACAATCAGATACATTTCAGAAATTCTCATTACATAAGCATCTCTTCTACTTTCAGATTCCCAACCGGTTGGTCTCAAAGGGTCTTCAAATTTATAAAGAGACATAAAGTGATTTCTCGCGCCGATAGGTGAGCCATCTGCTGCATATACATCGCTACGATCTACAAAGGTGTAAGCTTTGCTTGCTTTTATTTCGTCAGATACATCGTACTTGGTACAAACCACTGCTGTATCTCCCAATGTTAAACCAGTATCGCCAACTTTGGTAGAATCATTCACATAATACACTGGTCTAAAAGTAACATCAAAGCGCTCATCCATTGTCTCATCGAACATATCGAGATAAGCCAATGTTGGCATGCTGCTTACATAAGGTCTGTTTACATCGGGAGTTACCCACATTCCCGGAAAATCCCAGTAAACTTGTGCCGCCATCATGTGGCTGTGGTTGCCACCTTCCCATAACCATAAACCTTGTTGGCCATCAAATCGCTGAGAAAGGTTATTGTCTACGCTGTAATTTACCCACCAAATTGCTTCGTTGTTGCCAGAACCTTCTGTGTTGTTAATATCGAAAGTTTCTGCAAATGAATCGTACATAGAGAATGCACCAGTATTAATTACCTCTTTGGCTAAAGTCGATGCTTCTTGATACATACCTCTGGTAAGCAACATACGTGCTTTAAATGCTTTTGCTACGGTTTGAGTTACTCTGCCATTTTCTTTATCTGCTGTGCCAGCAAGTTTTTCGATGGCTATGTCAAGGTCTTCGAAAATCTGAGTGTAAAAATCATCTACTGATGTATGTTGAGCAGTGGTAATTACTGAGCTTACTTCTTCTGTTAAAAGTGGTGCTTCTCCCCAGGTTTCTACGATGTGCCACAAGTAAAAAGCTCTTAAAAATCTGGCTTCACCTATTCTTCTGTTTTTTACATCAGCATCTAAAGGAGCCTCCTCAGCTCTGCCAATTGCAGTGTTACAAGTATTAACTCCTTTGTACAAGGCATTCCAAAGAAATTCTATCACTGGTAGTGAGCCTTGTAAATCTGTAGAATAAGTAGAAAAAGGAACAGCCTGACTACCACTTGCAAAAGTGAAGATATCTGTGCCTACATCTGTTAAAGCCCAGCCTTCTGTTTTTCCATACCAAACACGCGCATGCGCGTAGCAAGAATTAATCAAGCTTTCGTATCCTTCTTCTGTGCTGTAAAGCAACTCTGCATTGGTCGCATTTCTATTAATTTCATCTAGCTGATCCTCGCAAGAAAGGATGAGCAGTGAAGCTAAAAGTATATTTATATATTTTTTCATTTTCATCGGATTATAAATTAAAAACTGATGTTTGTTCCAAAAACTAATTGCTTGGTCATAGGGTAAGAGCTAGAACCACCTCTCTCCGGATCGTAATCGTCGAAATGGCTAAAGGTGAAATAGTTTTTGGCAGTAGCATACACTCTCCAATTCGATAATCCCAGTTTACCCAATACATTTGGCTGGAAATTATAAGCGAGTGTTAAAGTTTTAATCTTCATGAAATCACCATTTCTGTAACCCAAAGTGCTGTGATACAACATGTTACTTGTTGTTTTAGATGAGTTAGGTCTTGGATAAGCATTGGTTGGGTTTTCTGGAGTCCAGTAGTCTACAACAGCAGAGTTAGATTCAGTAGCAGGTCTAAAATGTCTGGCTGCTTCACTCATAATGGTTTGCCCAACTCTGGCAATAATGAATACCTGTAATTCAATTCCTTTGTAGTTAAATCTGTTGGTGATACCAGCAGTCCATTTTGGTGTTGCTTGGCCTACAATTACTCTGTCATCATCCGCAGTAATTACATTGTCTCCATTTACATCTTGCACTTTTATATCACCAGGAGCTTGTCCGAACTCAGCGGCAGCAGCTTCCTCATTTAATTGCCAGATACCAATTTTGTTATAATCATAAAGTACCTGAGTTGGCTGACCAATAAACCAAGCATTCGCTACATCGTCTTGATCTGAATTCAGTTTGGTGATCTTCTCTTTGTTGGC
>PBYL01000139.1 GCA_002729595.1 Thalassovita sp.
GAAATTCATATTTATTTTACTGATAAACCTGTTTCCAGAACTATTCAGTTTATTACATTTCAGCCAACTGGACTGGATTTTAGCAAGGTAAATATTATTCCGGCAGATACTGTGGTGAAATACGAAATGAATATTAAAGTTGGGCAAAGTTTGTCCCTCATTAGTATAAACCCACATATGCACTTACTGGGCAAAAACTTTAAGGCATTTGCTTTAACTCCTCAAAAAGATACTATACCTCTTGTAAACATCCCCGATTGGGATTTTCAGTGGCAGGAATTTTACCAATACAAAAATCTCCTAAAAATTCCAGCAGGCAGTGTGGTGCATGCAGAAGCGACTTTTGATAATACCAGTAATAACCCCAACAATCCGAATTATCCGCCAAAAGACACTTTTTTTGAAAGAGGCATGGATGATGAAGACGAAATGATGCGATTGACATTTTTATACCTCCCCTATCAATCAGGCGATGAAAATAAAAGTCTGGATAATTGGAAGAAAGAAGTTTCGATGGGGAAATGAAAGATTAATGTAGCAAAACAAATTGGCCGCTGGTGGTTTCGATTTTGGCTGAGCTGTGGTAGTTCACGAAGATTTCATAAAAGTAGGTTCCAGAACTTAGCTCATAACCTCCGGAACCTTTACCATTCCATTGCAAGGTTTTATCTTCAATGGTGCCTTTGGTAAAATCTCCGTTGATCTCCTGAATAATTGCCCCATTATCATCATACAAATTGATTCTTACATTAAAACCGGTTTCTGCACTGGTAACTGGGAACGTGAAATTTACAGAATCAAAAGATGGATTAGGATGCACAATTAGGTTTTCTAAAACCGAAAGAACCTCTTCAATTACATTAAAATACAAACCAGTTTCTGTCTGGTTGCCATTGTTATCCCAAACTTGTAATGTGATAAAGTGAATACCGGTTTCTAATTCTGGCATTTGGAATTTCACCAAACCAGCTTGATAAGAATCCAAATTATTTTCATAGTAATTATTTAATTGATAAGTTTTCTCCAATTCATCATCAATCACCAACTTGATCGATCTTTCATTATCTGCTGTATTTATTCCCGACTCATCAAATAAGCGAGCATACAATATGGGATTTTTACCCGTTTCATCCCCTGCATTAAAATTTTCGTCATCGAGATAGAGAGTTACTTGTGGAGGTGTCTGATCTGTGTTTTCAATATCATTCCCACTTACATCAGATTCTAATAGATAAAATCCAGCTGCATCTATATACTCAGTATTGTGTTTGGCGTAAAAGCTTATTTTCAACTGCTCATCAGTATTTTCTTCGAAAGCAGGCATTACAAAAGTAAATTCAAAATTACCTTTATAAACACTGGCACTCCCTTTATACAAAACCTTTTCGCGATTGTGGTAAGTCATTTTTTCATTATCGCTATCTCCCAAAGTCTTTTTTTCAATCGGAGCTGCATACACAATCACCTCAAGAATTCCCTCAAATCCCTCGTTTATTCTCCCCTCTTTTTCTCCGATATAACCTTGCACAGTGAGCTTCTCACCACTCTTAATGGAAAGCTTGGCATTTGGAGTTTGATCATTTAAATAGGCTGTAAAAACCTTTAGACTAGGATAAGCCAATTTCATGGAAGGGTCTCCTAAGAGCGAGAAGTTTCTATTGAGAGTTCCAGAAACACTGTTGTTTTTTGTTTGTCTGATGATGTCGCCCAAACGCGGCATTTCTCCATTTTCCAATGGCTCGAAAGCTACTTTATAAAATGCTTCACTCAATTTAAAGTTGGTAGATGCCACTACTGGTCGGGTGGTGGTTACCAAAGCAATTGGTCCGCCTAACGGATTCATGAGTGAAAGCTCCGCTCCCGATCTCTGTTTCCAATCGTCAAACCTACCATATTCGCAAGTAGCAGTGATAAAAACTGGCATATTGTTCAAATTTCGCCAGTTAATAGCTTGCCCATTGGTAAGAATCTTTTCGTTTGTCCAACCTGTTTCTGCACCATGCCCAATGTAATCGATAATCAATTTTCCATCTTCTACAAACTCATCCAACACACGTCTGCCCTCGGTACTCACTTTGCTATTGCCTTCAGTTTCTATGGGATAAGCACCCACAAAAAGTCTGTCTGGTGTATATAACTCATGCTGCTTTTCCACTTGAGTCGCCAGATAATCTGAGCGCAGTTGGTGGATGTTTGCATCTCCGTTGTCTGCCACAAAACCCAACTGTGTTCGCCATCTGCCCAAACTAGATTTGTTCTGATATTGAATGAGTTTTTCGACGATCTCTTGCGCTTCTTGCTTGGTTCTAACAGGCAGCCTGCCCACTCCAATTTCAAGATCGTGAACCTCGTCACTATAGATTGAGGTGCCCTCCTTCCAAATACCTTCGTCGTCATCCAGAAAACCGAAGTAATCATCAGAAGCATAACTGTGCACTGTATGCAAAGAATTTCTGGATTGATAGATGGGGATGAGGTTTTCGCTGCTGTTTTCAATTCCTTTATAATCGTAAGAAGTGTCACCAAATAACAAGACATATTTCAATTGCCTCTTATTGCTATTTCGATCATACAGCATTTTTAAAAAGTTACGAATGGCTGTAACATCCTTTCTACCCGAAGAGAATTCGTTATAAATTTTTTCAAGTGCAATGGTTGTCACCATCAAGCCATCCACATTCTCCCTAAACCTTTCTAAAACTTTAGCAATCGATCTTAAAGAATCTGGGGTAATTATCAGTAATTCAGGTGGAGTGATGCCGTGCAAATTCTGATTTTCTATTTTCTCTAGTCCAATAGGATTTGGACAAGTTGCTGGATTAAAAGCTATGTATTCTTGCAAACCTTCTTGTTCGTCTACAAAAAATGCATCTCCTTCACTATTGCTTAGCTTCATGTTTACAGGAATCCCCGGCTGAGTGATATTCCAAACCATTGCCTGATCTGGTAAGCTTGTTAATTGATACGTGTTTTCAGATTTTTCTTTAGAAGTTAAAGATCGAAAGTGAAATTGATGATTATTCCATCTTAAGTGTGTTGCAAATTGAATGGCATAGGCATCCAGATAAGCTTCTGCATTTTCACCAGTACTGCTTAATGAAATTTGAATATCTAATGATGATAAAGTATTTAAACTATCACTTAGCAAACTGCCAGCACTAAAATAATTGTACCAGTCGTTTACCTTGCCTTTTTCACCAAAAGCAGATTTAGACACAGCATCGATATCAATTTCACCTAATGCATGATCATTCAATGCAATATCAAAATGAACTGGCACAGTTTCCCTGTTCATTGCCTGCACCCACATTCTTATAGCAGACTCACATTGAGGTAAATAATCTTTTAGTTGAAAGTGATGAGTAGGGGTTTCATCTAATGAAAATTTTTCACCATACCAGTCTCGGCCAGAGCTTAGCAGATTAAACTTTTCAGTTTCGTGGTATTGGAAGTAATCGAAGCTATTAATTGCTTCTGTCCTTTGCAGAACCGATTTATTAGAAGCTGTTTCTATTTTTTCACTCTTTCTTTTAAAAAGCTCAATAAAATAGTAATTGCTATTAGCATACAAATTGGTTTGCTTGAGAAACATTTCCTTTTCCTCATCATAGCTCACTTTATCTGGACCATGTGCATAAAAGAGGATATAATCTTCTGCATCAAAATCTTTGTTATTATTCGCATCATACACCCAAAGGTGATTTTCTAGCAAATCATCATACCGCAAAGCATTGTTTGGTTGGGGCAACATCCCGCCCGGATTACCGAAAACTCTTACCTTGTTGATATTGAGAACTTCGGGGTTAATGCCCATGTTCTGGAAAAAAGCATAATCTAACTTGTAAACCCCAGAACTATCGACAGCTATTTTGTAAAAATCACCATTGGCTAAAACAGACTTCTTCGCAAAAGAATGGGTAAGTTCCTGCCCTTGCAGTTTCCATGCGAGTAACAGAAACAAAAAGAGAAGCCTCAGTTTTATCATGGGTGGATGTTGAGTTAATCCACAAATATTGTTTTCTCCTGATTATGAGGCTAATAATCTGTATTACAAAAAGTTAAACTATTTGCAAATGGAATATGAACTACGGAAATTCTATGACACCTTACTAATTTTTAGCATTAGTAAATAACTTATAACCCAGTACTATTGAGAATGAATTGTATTTAGTTTCCCAGTTTAGGTTATCTCTTGTAAAATCACGACTGCCATTTAAGATAAACTCTAAATTCAATCGATCTTTAAAACTGTAACCAGCACCTATTGTTAGACTTAAATCATTATCTAAGGCACGAATATCATTATTTCCAAAAGCAATCTCTGAATTAAAAAGTAAACTCGTAAGCACACCTGCATTTAAATAAATCTTTGAATTGTTATTTAAGAAAGAATAGTATCTAAGTTTTAAAGGAAAATCTATAGAATGATACTTAAAAGATACATTTTGAGTAAGTAGCATTCCTTCAGATTCAAAAGATTGGTAGGTAGGTTCTATTACAATTGCCCATTTGTTCTTATTGTAGGGTAATACAAATTCTGCCTCTAAACCAATTCTTAAATTAGTTTTACTGCCAAAATCAATTTCATTATCACTTACGCTTTCCATTGTGGTATTGGCAAAGGTAACACCCGGCCTCAGCGATAAACTAAAAGGCATCTTGCTTTTTCCTTTTTGGAATTGAATCAAATCAGCATTCTCACATTCATTGTACTTTATAAAGTATTTGATTAAATCGTTTTGTAAATACCTCACTCGTTCAGCATCACTCATCGACATAGTTTCACATTTAACCTCATTCCAAAGTTCCTGCTGATAATATATATTTTTAGAAATCTCTCCACTTTCAGTTTTATAAAGCTTATAAACCAACTGATTCACTTTACCAGATGCTGTTTGATAAAAAAACCTAGTGAGTTTACCATTTTCATAAACATAAAGATTGGCTTTACCTCCAACCAATAATTTCAAAAACAAAGTAGCTTCTTCAAATACTGGTTCCCTATCTTTTCCTAATTCACTTATTGCAAAAGATGATTTATCCATCTGTACTGTAAATCTGGAATACCTAAAAGCGCCTTCTACAGCAAATTCTTTTACTGTTTCTATATTAGCTGTTTGCGTATTTGTTGAGGAAGAATCTTTTAGTGCTTTGTATTCGAAACTTGTGGGATTGTTTTTCCAACCTAAGTTTTTGATCAGACAATCTGTTCGCTGATTGTTGTTATCGATAAAATATCCTTTCTCAAATTTAACTTGGGCGAAAGCGAGAGTAGTCAGTAGTGTGATGGTAATTGTAAGTAATACTTTTTTCATAATAGCTGTTTTAATAATAATTACTCAAAACGCCGAAACTAAAATAGTTTCGGCGTTTTAAAGCTTTCAGCAAACTTATATGAAATCACTAAAATTAGTCTGATATTAACATTCAATAATACTCATAACTCCTTCTTTCCGATAAAAATCAGGTATTCCCATACTCCGGTGTATGCTTTTTTTACTTTGCTTTGGTGGTTTTGGAAATGGCTGTCTAACCAATCGAATAAGTGCCCATCCATTTTAACATGGTTCACTCCCATCCACTTTTTAAATGAGTTAAATTTAGAATCGTGGAAATCTGTTACAGCCAAATAGCCACCGGGTTTTAAATCTCTCAATGCCTGCTCAAGTAAGTCTTTCCAAAAAGGGTTAATCATACTGAGCGAGTAAGAAAACATCACCACATCAAAACCAGCCTCTACAGTGGTATTTTCACCATAAGCTTCGCAAACTAACTTTACCTTTTTGCTTGCTTTATTAGTCTTTTTGGCAGCTATATTCAACATATCTTCAGATACATCGATTCCTGTAAGCTCCGCATTCGGGAACTGCTCATGTATCTTAGCCAGATTATAACCTGTACCACAACCTACTTCAAGCAATCTAAAATGATCTGTTGGCTGAAAAGGAATATTTTTTACCAGTCGTTTTCTTCCAAATAAAAATGTCCAGCGGGTAAGGTCGTATATCTTTGAGTGAAAGATATAATACCGCTTCATTTTTTCTGCCTGCTTGGCATTGATTGTGGTATAAGTCATTGTAGTTTTAGCGTATTAAAAATTGATTATCATTTATTTTACCATTCCCAAATAAACACTACCGTAAGTGCCTACACGGTCGTTTAGATGCCAGCTAGCAGTGATTTCTTCTTCAAATTCAATTTGAGATTTGATGAAATCAGGGAAGAAATCGATTTTGTTGGCTGCCGATCTTTGGAGTATTCTAGTATCTTTTTTACTGTTCTTCAAAATGAGTTCCCACTCTTCATTTAGCGCAACAACATCATGAGCCGCCAACCAATCTTGATGGTCAAGTAAAATGTAATGTGAATACTCTGCCGGATTGTCTTTTAAGAATTGAGAGATTGTGGTGGTGTGTAATTTTATTCTATTTGAGTTTGCCTTTATCTTTTCGAAGTTTTCTTCTTTAAGATATTCTGGGCAACAATCTTTGGTGTAGTTACCAAATACATATACATACCAGAAATAATTGTTTTTAACCGATATGTTGCAAAATATATGTCTTAGACTGTCTTTCACATAACCTGCTACACCTTCTTTCTCATAAGTCTCCATAATAAGTTGGCGCTGTGGTCTTGGTACTCCCGCCAATGAAATGGTAATATGTCTGTTTAATAACCATTTTACTGGTTCATTAAATAACAATGGCTCCATTTGCTTGTAAACCTTTTTTTGCTCGTCCAGATTTTCAGCTTCGAACAATGCATTCACCAACTTAAACAACCTTGGCTTGGTTTTAATGTAAGCCATTAGCATGCCTGCTAGCAAACCAGAAGTGCCATTAAAATAGAAGCTTTTCTTTAATCCTTTGCCATTAAAGTAGACAATGTTTTTATCCCAATATTTTTTAGAGAAATCGCTCAAATGTGCTCTCAAGTTCTTTTGATAGTAAGCCGCAGCTCCTTCAAAAGCACCTTCACCAAAAAACTTAAACAGGTGCTCATAGTCTCCATGTTGGAAAATGGCAACCTTTAATTCAAGCAAAGCATTCTGCCTTGGGTTCATATCTATGGCATGGATTACTTGCGGATTGTCTAGCAAATAATCTAAAGCATTGCAACCTGCGCTGGTAATCATAACTAGACTACTATCGCTTTTTAGGTTTAATAAATGCCTGTCGCACCTCGGATCTTCCCAGCAGGTGTTGTAAACTAGGTTATTGGTGTGAACCTGTTTAAATATGATATCTCTTACATTAGGGAGGTTAAAGCTCATTGTTTTTCCCGGAAAAATAGTAAGAGCGAAAAGATTATAAATGCTTCAAATTAAGACTTTACCAACAATTCATATAGTGTTGATAAACAGGCTAATATTCTGTAAATCAATTCATATTAGCTTGATCTTGAGTTAAGTAAAAAGTCATGAAGGGCTTAATACATCATTTTTAGGAATGTACTCTTTGTATAACTTTTTTAACAATTTTTAAATCAAAATCGTAGAAAGTCTAGTTATGGAGATAAACCTAAACCATTTTTAACCAAATAATAAAATACAGCTATGTTGAAAAAACTATTTTTTCCCTTACTACTCATATTCTTACTCTCGTGCGATAAAGACGGCGACTTAAATTTTTTTAGTGTTGCACAAGACAATGAATTCGGAGAGCAGGTAAAAGCAGAAATCGCAAGCAGTGGAGAATATAATTTAATGTCAAGATCGGCATATCCTGAAGCTTATAGCCATATAGATCGTATAACCAATACTATTTTAAACAGTGGTGAAGTACAACACCTAGATGATTTTAATTGGGAGGTATTTTTAATTGATGAAGATGTACTTAATGCGTTTGCTACTCCAGGTGGTAAATTATATGTATATACAGGCTTAATTAAATATCTGGATAACGAAGACCAACTGGCAGGTGTAATGGGTCACGAAATTGCACACGCAGACAAAAGACATTCAACCGATGCACTTACTAGACAGTACGGCTTCCAATTATTATTGGAAATTATATTAGGAGAAAATCAAGAACTCTTAAAAAACATTGCAGCTAGCTTAGCTTCATTACAATACAGTAGAAAAAACGAAAGTGAAGCTGATGAAACTTCTGTAGAATACTTAGGAAGTACTATTTACAACTGCGCTGGTGCTGCAGGTTTCTTTGAAAAAATGATTGAAGAAGGAAGCACAGGTGGTACACCAGAGTTTTTAAGTACGCACCCTAACCCTGATAACAGAGTGGAATCAATCTACGAAAAAGCTACTGAAGAAAGCTGTAGTACAGAAAACAGCAGTACTTCTAGTCAATATCAGGACTTACAAAACAGCTTGCCTTAAGAGGCACTTACATCCAATGCGCTGGGGTCGAAAAAGTATAGTATCCCAACCAAACTGGCAATTAGTAAGCAAAAGATAAAAAATTCGGCCAGTGTATTTATCACTATTCTGTACCATTTTACAGAGCGGGTAAATATTCTGGCCGTCCATATAAAAAGGCAAAGTGTAAATAACACAAAAGCCCCAAGACTATCCGGATCACCTAATACAAATTCTAGCAAATCCCAGAAAATTGTAATCACCACTGCCCAGAAAGCAAAGAGATAAGTTACAGAAGTTATATGCTCAAGTACATTGTGTTTTTGCTTGAAATAAGTAATATAAGTGACTACAGAAATGAGTGGTAGCATTAATGTGATAAAGAAAACTTGAGGAGAAAATATCACGGACATCTCTTTAGAAACGCCATTCATATTTACACTCACACCCAAAATATCTTTATTTACAAACACTACATGGATACCAATTACAAAAAGTGCCAGCGTAAGCATTTTTACAGGGCTGTAGTAATAATTGCGGTTTCCCTCCCAATAGTTTTCAATTACTTGCTTGGGCTTAATCAGTAAATGATAAAAAGTAGCAATTAACGACTTTTCAATTGAAAATATACCTTCAGTTAATTCCGCAAGTACTTCTTTAAATCTTAGTCTTCTACCCGTAATTTTTTGCCCGCAGTTATAGCAGTACAAACCGATTACATCTGTTTGGCAGATACTGCATTTCTTAGCTTTGTTCATGCCTTTTGCATCTTTTTTACTTGAGTCAGAAATATTATATTTAGAAATTGTTGAAAGATTTTGGATTTACCAGAAAATGGCTCTATTCAATTTCTTCGGCTCTGCTTTGGCTACAATATGTACTTAAGTTAAAGTATATTAGAGTAAATATGAATGAAAATGGAAACTATTATCAACTACTTTTCTAATATGCCTACTGCCCATAGAACAATTCTATTGGTGGGAGGGCTCGCCCTATTTTGGATGATAGAAAGTGCAGTACCACTCTTTCGGTTAAAATATAACAAGTGGAAGCATGCACTTATCAACATCTTCTTTACACTTACCACCGCGCTTATCAACCTTTTGTTTGCTTTTATTCTAGTTAAATCGAGCGATTGGGTGGTAGCTAATAACTTTGGTATTATCCAGTGGATAGATATGCCGGTTTGGCTATATGCTATTGTTGGCTTGCTCTTGCTCGACCTTATTGGTGCTTGGTTAGTTCACTATGTAGAACATCGGGTAAAATGGATGTGGAAGTTTCATCTCATCCATCATACAGACCAAAATGTAGATACTACTACTGCTAACAGGCACCATCCAGGCGAAAGTGTTTTTCGCTTTGTTTTTACCACTACCGCAGTTTTTATTGTTGGCGCGCCTATGTGGATGGTTTTTCTTTACCAAACTTTGTCTTTGGTGTTTACCCAATTCAACCATTCAAATGTAAATATGCCAAACTGGCTAGACGATATTCTTTCTTTGGTTATTTGCTCACCTAATATGCATCGGGTTCACCATCACTATCGCATGCCTTATACAGATAGCAACTTCGGAAACATCTTTTCTTTTTGGGATAGAATGTTTGGTACTTATATTAAGGCTGATAATAAAAAACTTAAATATGGTGTGGATACTTATATGGGAGACAAAGACGCCAACGATTTGGTAACGATGCTGAAAATTCCTTTCCAAAGATATAGACCAACACCTGAATACGATAAAGAGGAAAAATTATAAATCAAAAACATAAAAAATTTAACTTAAACTATTTCATATGCTATTACCAACCAAGCTTCAATTAGCTATTTTATGCATTTCGCTTCCATTATTTTTCAATCAGAATCTAAATCAAAAAGTTGTCACTAAGAAGACACTCACAGCAGGTGAAGTAATCTCCCGAATAAAAGAAAATGTAACTTGCGATTGGCGAACAGAAACTGTAGATACTTATAAAGCTGGCACTCCAGAAACAGAAGTAACTGGAATTGCCACTACCTTTTTAGCCACGCTCGATGTACTCAAAAAAGCAAAAGCCCAAGGTTGTAATATGGTAATCACTCATGAGCCTACCTTTTACAATCACTTCGACGATAAAGCACCTTTAGAAGATGACCCTGTGCAAAAAGCCAAAATCAAGTTTATTGAAGACAACAACATGGTAGTTTTCCGCTTTCACGATCATTGGCATGCTACTCAACCCGATGGAATTTACAAAGGCATGATTGAGGCTTTTGGTTGGGAAAAGTATCATGTTGAAGATCAACGTATTTTTAATATTCCAGAAACTACTGCTAAAAAGCTTGGGAAAGAAATTAGCAAAACATTCGGTACCGACATAGTGAGAGTAGTTGGCAACCCAGACATGAAAATTAAAAATGTTGGAATGGTATTAGGCGCTGCCGGTTCTGCTAGACATTTTGCCATGCTAAACGAACCCAATGTAGATGCTATAATCATTGGAGAAGGTCGCGAATGGGAAACCGTTGAGTATGTGCGAGATGCAAATACAGCTGGAATGCCAAAAGCCTTGTTTATTATGGGACATGCCGACTCCGAAGAATCTGGCATGATTTACTGTGCCGAGTGGCTTAAAGGTTTTATTAATGAAATTCCGGTACAATTTATCGAAGCTGGTAACCCGCTTTGGTCTCCAAACTGATAGAAATTATCAATCTATCATATTCAACTAAAAAAGGGAATCAATGTCTGATTCCCTTTTTTGACTCACTTCACCCCTTACTTTACTCGTTTATAGTTCTCACTCCATCATTAAATTAATTTAAAAACGAGTTTTATAAGGCAAGTAATTATTCATATTTCTTTTTTCTACCTCGTTTTTTCTGTTGTTCCCTTTTACGCTCCTCTTCTGGCCTTTCGGGCACATCACCGAGTTTTTCTAATAAAGCTTCAATGGCTTCTTCCACCACATCTTGCTGTGTGCAGTAAAGGTTGCCATTTACCTTTTTATAATAAACAATATCTTTAATTGCTTCAATCATCGACATCCTTATCAAAAAAGTCTGGCGCACAGAACTGTTCATATCGACCTGCTTAGGCCTTGCAACTGGCTTTTTTTGCTCAATTACAGGTTTTGGTCTGTAAGATGTTGTACGCCTGCTTACAGGTTCCTCTTCTTCATATTCTGTATCGTCGTCGTCCTCAATCTCTTCTGGCTCTTCTCTTTCGGTATTTTTTGCTAGTGATTTTAAAGGATGCTCAGGCCCACCACTTTTTGTAATCACCTTAAATAAATCTGCAGACTTCTTTTTCATAAGTACTGTGTTTAATTAATCAATCCTTTAAATCAGGCAAAAGACAACATCTTTAAATATTCTTGGGCAATTTTCATATAATCTTTTGCTCCTGGACTTTCTGGTGCATATTCATAAACAGGCTGACCAAGGGTATAAGCCTCTTGTAAAGCCACATTCACCCTAATTTTCGTATTAAATACCTTATCTTCTCCAAGAAGTGTATTTACCTCTTGCTCCATCGCTTTAGAAAGTAGCTTTTGCTTATTAAACATGGTAAAAAATGCACCTACAAAATTCAGTTTTGGGTTTATCTCTTCCTGAATCATTTCTATGGTGATCAACACCTCTTTTAAACCTTCTATGCTAAACTTCTCTGCATTGATAGGCACCAATACATCTTGTGTTAGCGAAAGCGCATTTACGGTTAAAAGGTTAATACTTGGAGGCGTATCTAATATAATAAAGTCGCACATCTCTTCTAGATGCCCTATTTTTTTGGTTAAGATCTTTTCTCTACCAATTTTATTAAGCATCTCAATCTCAAAACTACCCAATGCTTTCGTAGACGGACAAACCAATAAATTGTCATTCACTTTGTGCAGTGCTTCTTCAACATCGTACTGACTAAACAAAACACCTTCAATTGTTTTTTGAGGTTCATCAAACCCTAAACTACTCGAAAGGTTACCTTGCGGATCAAGGTCAATCGCGATTACTTTTTTGCCTAATTGAGCTAAAGCACTACTCATGGCACTGGCACTTGTGGTTTTACCTACTCCACCTTTTTGATTTGTGATACAAATGATCATATATCTAAAAAATATTCTGAATAAAAATTTATTTCCGGATCACTTACAACTGAACCTCAACCAAATTTTCAATTTATTCTTGGATTGAGTCATAAAGAGATGTAAAGCTAAAAACTTTAGTGTTAATATAATATTAATTAGTAATATTATTACAACTATATTCCTAAGTTAATACAATTAATATTGTTAATACAGTATTAATTAATTCGATTTTCTTATGAATGATAATTTCCGAATAGATGAATTGAATAAAAACCTCATTTTTTTAGCATTTTAATCAATTTTAAGAGATTTAAGACACACAAATCTTATAGTTTTGCTATTCATATTCCAAAACACGTTATGATAGCTAAATTTCAGATATAATATTAACAGTATTAATTATATTAATTTGACAATATTTTTAATATAGTATTCACGATATTAATTTTTTGAACAGAGATGTTTTGAAAAGACACCTTCATACAGAATTCGACAGTTTCATTCTTAAAATAGATTTTATAAGGAGAAATAGATTAGTAATAATTGTGATAGATGGGAAGAATAGAAAGATCAGGTTTTTAACTTGTGAATTGAAAGATTTTATCTTCCATTCTCTTAGTTTCTATTTGTTATGAACAAACACATATCCTTAAATACCTCGGTTTAAAGCTTAATAATATTATAGACGAGTAATTTAAGGCAGCGTATTATTTGTTTTGTTGCTATTATTTAATGCTTTGAGAAAGGAAATTATCCGCTAACTACGAGTTTTGTAAGGCATCTATTTATTAACATCCTCCCAGAAAAAGATCAACAACTATAAAGTTTGTTGTTTTAATATTAGTTTTAATTTGTTTTATTGAGATGTAAGTATTTGATTATCTGTAACTTAAATTTACTTTAAACGAGGGGAGTAAGTAAAAAGACGAGGAGAATAAGTAATTAAACGAGAGATATAAGGGAATAACCGAGTTTAGTAAGTAATAAACCGAGGTCAGTAAGTAAATACGAGAAATATAAGGAACTACTTCAATCTTTACTTTAAACGAGTTTTTTAAGGCGCAAAAAGCCTGTTTTCCCCTAGATTTTGTCTAATCCTCCCTTACAGACCTCGTTTTAACCTGCTTTTTATGCTGCAAGCACTCTACTTTTTAGTTTGAATCCACTTAAAAACGAGTGATTTAAGAGATATAAAGCTTAAAATCAGCAAGATAAGCTGCATCTAATATTAAAAACGAGAAATATAAGGCATAAATGAATATTTTGAAGATAGGATTATAATTCTGATTATCAGGCACTTATACAGTAATAACGAGCTTGATAAGGATTAAATACGAGGTTAATAAGGGTGATTTAACGAGTGATTTTTACCACCTCGTTTTTTTTATCTAATTTCAATCTCAAATTTAATTGAACATTCTTATGACAAAGTCTAATCCGCATCTGGTAGTTAAGAGTAACCGGCTGATTAATGCAAAATTAAACGGGCTCACATTATCTCAAATCAAATTGATTGAAGTTTTGATAGCGCAGTTAGATAAAAGTCAGGATGGATTCCACAGGCAGCGGGTTTATTTGAGAGACTTTGCCGAAAGTGTGGGCACCAAAAATAAGAATGAATATCAGCGAGCACGTTTCATCACCAAGTCGATGATGAAACACGTAATCGAGATTTATGATGATAAAGAAGGTCTAACTCAGGTAAACTTATTTTATAAGATTCATTACCCCAAAGACAAACCTTATATAGAAGCCATTTTTCATCCAGACCTTTTACCATTTCTATTGCAACTTAAAGAGCAATTTACCTCTTACGATATTCGAAACACTTTGCCTTTAAGTAGTTTGTATGCAATTAGAATCTATCAGTTCTTAAAACAATACTTGCCAATAGGAGAGAGACGGTTTTCTGTAGATGAGCTAAAAGAGATTTTAGGTGTTGAGCAGAAATACAAGCAATACTATGATTTTAAAAAGAATGTATTGCTCATTGCACAAAAAGAACTCAACGAGCATTGCGATCTTACTTTTCAGTTTAAAGAGATTAAAAAAGGCAGAAGAGTAGAGTTTGTAAAGTTCATTATAAAGCCAAAAAACAAGTTTGTAAATGCATCGAGGTTGAGCAGCGAAGAAGTAGTGACAATTGTAGATGAATTGATTGCAATGGGTATCGCCAAAAAGCAAGCTTCAGAATATGCGAGCACATTTGATGAGCAATTTCTACGAGAAGCCATTACTTACGCTAAAGAGAGATACGAAAAAGGGCATGTGAAAAATTTGGGGGCATACCTAAACACTTTAATCGAAAACGAAGTGAAGGTAGAGGCACCTTGGTCTAAAGAACAAGAGCAGGAGGCAAATGACAAAAAGAAACAAGAAGCAGCTTTAAAAAAGCAAAAGCTGATGGAAGAGAAGCTCATTGCTACTTTAGAGCAGGAATATCAAGAATTCATCGAATCGCAAATAAAGCAATTAGTAGACAATGCCAGCAATCGCGATTGGGAAGATTTTTACAATTATGTGTCAAAAAACCCAATGATTAAAGGTAGAGTGATTAAAGAAGGCAAAATGGACAGAGAAGATGACAACACCATTTTCTGGTTCAGAATCTTTATTTCAGACAGGTTGCAGCACAACGACGAGAAAGATTTTATTAAGTGGGCGATGTCTAAAAAAGGATATCAGCTAAGAAAAGAAGGTGAAAGTTATAAAGTAGTGGCTCGCCAGAATCAACTTTTTTAAATGTAGAGAAGTTTTTAAAAACGAGTTTAGTAAGGATGTGCTTTGATGATCTCTAAAAAAGAGAGAAATAAGGTAGATTGGCTATTAAATCCATATCTAATAAATGCGAAACTGGCTAAAAACGAGAAATATAAGGAAGAAATCATTCTGATTTATGAATAGCAAAAGAATTGAACAACTTCAGCAATTATTTGAATCCAAGGTAAAGTATGTAGAAGAAGTTGAATTTTGGGAAGGAAGAGAATTACAGGAGTTATTGGGATATAGTTTGTGGCAAAACTTTCAGAAGGTAATTGAGAAAGGTAAGATTGCTTGCGAAAACACCGGTATGAGCGTTTCAGATCATTTTATTGATGTCAATAAGATGATCGAGATTGGCAAAGGAGGTAAGCGAAAAATAGCCGATTTAATGCTCTCAAGGTATGCTTGTTATCTTATTGCCCAAAACGGTGACCCTAGAAAAGAGATCATCGCCTTTGCCCAGAGTTACTTTGCTTTCCAAACCAGAAAGCAAGAGTTGTTGCAAAAACACATCAAAGAATCTGAAAGAGTAAGGGCATATCAGAAGTTAGGAGAAAGTGAGGCAAAGCTGAGTGAAATTATAAGAGGGCAAGGTTTAGATAGACAAGGTTTTGCCAGAGTGATGGAAAGAGGGCAGCAAGCTTTGTTTGGTGGCAAATCGACCATAGAAATTAAAAATGCCATGGGCGTGCCTGAAAAACGCCAGTTGAGAGATTATTTGCCTACTATCACTATAAAAGCAAAAGACTTGGCAAATGAGCTTACCCAGTTTAATATTTTAAGAGATGAGTTAGAAGGAGAAGAGGAAATTGGCGCTCAACACGAAAGTAGTAATAAAGATATACGAGATGCTTTAACAAGGCAAAACGTGCATCCGGAGAGTTTGCCAATTGAAGAAGACATTCGAAAAGTGCGCAAACAACTAAAGCACGATGAGTCAAAAAACTTGAACGAGAAGAAAAAGAAGAAATAAAGATAAGAATAGCTTATTTCAGCTTAAAAATAGCGGTCTTGGTACAAATTTACAGGTACTGAGTCCGCTTTTTTCATAATTACTGAGTACCTTAAATAAGGTGATCAAAATATCTGATTGAGTGATTCCTGCTTAAAAAGGGCATTTTGAAAAAGATTTTAAATTTTTTTCAAAAAAATGGGGTCATTTCGGGAATAGGCTTCCCATACTAACATAAGGATGAAAAACTCCTGCAAAATATATGAAAATGAAACTATCCCAAAAACACACTGAGACTACTAAACATCTGTCTTTAGGTAACAACCGTACAGATCAACCACCATCTGCAAAATCCCTTTTCGATTATAAATCTGATCGAGAAATATGGCTTGAGTTCAAAAAAGGCAATGAAGCAGCCTTTAATCACATCTACCGAAAATACACCCCCGGTCTCTACAATTTTGCTTACCAGTTTACCCGAAACAAAGACATCATTAAAGACAGCATCCAAAATGTTTATATCAGTATTAGGCGAAGAAGGGAGAAGCTTTCAGAGGTAAATTCTATTAAAGCTTATTTATACAAAGCCATTTACCGCGAAATGGTAAAAAAACTTGAAAAAGAAAGAAAGTTTATTTCGGATGAAGCATTAACCGATGACTTATTCAATATCGAGCTCTCTTTTGAAGACAAAATAATTGGCGACGAAATTACCGAAGAAATAAAAACTAAGTTGGATAAAATACTTAAACAGCTCACCAATAAACAAAAGGAAGCACTTCTGTTATTTTATGCAGAAGGTTTATCCTACAAAGAAGTGGCAGAAGTGATGGGATTAAAGAATAGTAAATCTGCCAGAAAACTCATCTACAGGGCACTGGATACAGCCAGAAAAGAAGTAAATACAGGCAATTACTTCTTAGACATACCAGCCTTAATAAGTTTATATGCCATTGTAAGTCAGTCTATTTCACAATGATACAATTGATTAGAAAATATTTTATTTCCCGTAAAAAATCTCTTACCTACATAGATTTTAAGCTTGGAGATTTTTTAACAGATGAGTTTTTCAAAAAGTGGGTGATTAAGCCCGATGAGGAAAGCAGTCATTTTTGGGATAAATGGATTACAAACCATCCAGAAAAGCGAAAAGAGGTTTTACAAGCCAAGCAAATTATCAGCTCATTTCAATATCAAGAAATTGCCGAGTTAAGCGATCAGGATTATACGGATATGTATGAAGCGGTAATGGCTAAAACATTTAACCCGCAAGAAGAAACCACCAGCTATGAAAAAAAGAATAATTGGCTATTAAACGTAGCCGCCATTTTACTTACCATAGTGGGTATCACTTATGTGTATTATTGGTTTGAATACTCAGGAGAAAGGCAAAGTACAGAATATGTTGAAACGCAGCAGATATTGACTAAAGAAAGTCCGAAAGGGATTAAAACCACACTTACTCTAAGGGATGGAACAACAGTAAAATTAAATGCAGGCAGTAAGCTCCACTATCCAGATAAATTCACCGATAGCATTCGATTGGTTGAGTTAGAAGGAGAGGCATTTTTTGATGTAGAGAAAAGTGATGTGCCATTTATAGTAAAAGCCGGAAACCTAGAAGCGAAAGTGTTAGGTACTTCATTTAACATCCAAAATAACCAAGAGAAAAATGAGATTGCATTAGTTACTGGCAAGTTGCAGGTATCTGATCAGGCAGGCAATAGAATTATGCTTGTGCCTAGCGAAATGGTTACCTATGAAACAGACGGTCAGATTCTAAAGAGCAAGTTTGATATAGAAAGTAAAATGGCTTGGACCAAAGGCATTCTGTTTTTTAAAGATGCCGATGGGAAAGAGATTTTCGAAAGACTGGAAAACTGGTATGGAGTAGAATTTTTAGTAGATGAAAAATTCAGGTTTTCAGGAAAGTATAGTGGCACATTTAAAAATGAGTCGCTGCATAATGTACTCGAAGGTATTGCGACTACCTCTGGGTTCCACTTCGAAATAAAAGATAAGTATGTAATCGTCAAACCCAAGTAATATGGAAAAGCAAAATACCAATACCTCCTAATAAAAAAGACAGGTATGTTGCGACCATACCTGTCTCAAAATTGAATAAAAGTAGTCTAAAAACTTGCGACGGTCTGAGACTACTTAATCAGATTTTTTAAGTAAAAATTACAATTACCTAAAGCTCTAAAATATGAAAATGAGTATACTAAAACAAATTATTATGATGTCTAAATACATGTTGTATGGCATCTTCCTACAGGCATTTTTTTGTGGGATGCTTCTGGCGAATGAGGGCAACGCTCAGAAAGAAAGCATACATGATATTTATCTGGCAGTTTCATTTAATAATGAGACATTAAAAAATGCTATAGAGAAAATAGAGCGTGAGACTTCATTCAGCTTTACTTACAACAATGCATTTGTTGATGTAAATAAAGCAGTGAGTGTAAATCTTAAAGAACGTTCGCTAGCAGATTTGCTTAAAGATATTTCTAAACAAGCAGGTGTGCAGTTTACCAGAATAAACAACAACATTCATGTAGCTAAAAGGGAAGGCTCAAATACAGTAGAAGAGATACAAATAGCTCAACAAGATAAAACAATAACCGGTGTAGTTATATCGGGCGAAGACGCTGAACCTTTGCCGGGTGTAAGTGTAATTATTAAAGGCACTTCTATCGGTACAACCACCAATCTAAATGGCGAATACAAACTCAGTGTAAATAGCAATGATGACATATTGGTGTTTTCGTACATTGGATTTATGTCGCAAGAAGTTCCAGTAGGAGCAAGAAGCACAATTGATGTATCTCTTGAAGTAGATATGCAGCAACTAGACGAAGTGGTTGTTATTGGATTCGGTGAAAGAAATAAAAAAGACTTAACAGGTTCAATCTCTACAGTTGGAGCAGAGTCTATCGAAAAAATCGGGATGACCTCACCTCAGTTTGCCCTACAAGGAAATACAACTGGTGTACGTGTAGTAAATACCAGTGGTAACCCTAATGAGGCTCCTCAAATTTTCGTGCGTGGTATTGGTACTTGGAATGGCGACTCTCAACCATTGTATGTAATCGACGGACAAATAATTGAGCCACCAAGAACTGGAAACCAAGATGTAATTGGCGGTGGTGGTTTAAGTACTCCTCCAAACCTCTTCAACCTGATTAACCCGAATGATATTGAGTCAATTTCAGTATTGAAAGATGCATCTGCAGCGGCTGTATATGGTAGTAGAGCTGCTAATGGTGTTGTGTTGATTACAACTAAAAGAGGTAAAGAAGGTGCACCGGTAGTAGAACTTAATACAAGAACAGGTTTCCAAAACATCCCTACTTACGATTTGCTCAACACAGAGCAATTTGTAAATCTCACAAGGGAGATGTACAACAACAATACAAATCCTGATATTACCCTCGAAGAAGATTTGTATGGTCGTAATGAACCAGAAGATGCAATTAGATTAACTAGTTACAACCCTCAGTTTGATCCGCAAAGTCCTTATTACATCAGTGACTTAACTACATATGATTGGCAAGATGATTTAGTAAATAAAAATGCCGTTTCTCAGTCTTACGATGTAAAAGTTTCTGGTGCAACAGAAAGAGTTGACTACTATGTTTCTGCTGGTTTGTTTGATCAAGACGGAATGATTTATGGCAACGAGCTAAGAAGATACACCGGAGCAGTAAATGTGAACGTGAAAGTTACCGACTGGTTAAAAACAGGTATTAACTATAAATACACCAATCAGGTGTCTCAACTAAATGTTGCAGACTTACAAGAAATTGCAGATGTATCTCCTTGGCAACCATTAAGAGATCCATCGCACGAGACAGGTTATGCACGTGCAATTGCTCCTTATCTTTTAACAGATACTTGGACTCCATTAAAGATTTACGGTCAGGGTTCAAATGTAAACTATCTGGCAATTACCGATTTAAACTACAGAGACTTCTCTATCGATAGAAGTTTGGGTCAGTTTTATGCAGAGTTAAAACCAATTAAAGATTTAACCATCAGAGGTAGTTTAAACTTAGATTATACTCAACAAGACAGATACAGTCTTACCAGATATTCTACCAATATCTTTAGACCTACTGGTATTGACCCAGCCACTGAAGCAGCAAATGCACCTAATAGTTTGGGTCAGATGGAACATAGAATCAATAACATCTTCAACTTCCAGTCTGACTTAATGCTTACTTACGATAAGCTTTTTGGAACTAAGCACAGATTAACCTTAACGGCAGCAGTACAAGATCAGCGACACACATTAGAAACTGAAAACTTGAGTACTGAGAACCTAACCAACATCAACGACAACCCTAAACGTGTAGGTTTTGGTAGCGACAATGCAAACAATAACTCATTCTACGGCTGGGGGCAACGTTTCTGGTTTGGTTATGTAGCAAGATCGAGCTATGTGTACGACAGCAAGTATTATTTAGACTTCTCATTCAGAAGAGATGCTAGTAATGGTTTTGATGATGATTATCGTTGGGGTAATTTCTACTCTGTATCAGGCGCATGGAGAATTAGCAGTGAGCCATTCTTTGAGTCTTTAACTTTTATAGATGATTTAAAACTTCGTGGTGGTTGGGGACAAGCCGGTAACGACCAAGCGGCAGTTGGTTCTTATGCATTCTTATCTAGTGTAAACACCGGTATTTCTACTTATCGTTGGGGTTCAGGTAATGGCGACCCAATTGGTAATATGAGTTTAGGTGCTGTAGTTGCAGATTTCCCTAACTCTTCTTTAACATGGGAAGTAGCTACAACTACTTATGCAGGTTTCGATGCATTGATGATGAACAACAAAATCAACCTGACTGTAGAATGGTACAACAGAATTACCAGTGGTATTTTACAGCGTGTAAACTTGCCATTGAGTGTAGGTACCAACAATCCACTATTCAACATTGGTGAGCTGAGAAATACAGGTATCGATCTACAATTAGGATGGAGCGATAATATCGGCGCATTCAATTATGGTATTGCTGGTAACATCAGCTTTGTGCAAAACGAAGTAACCAAACTCTATCAAAACCAACCATTAACAACCGATTTCGGCAGAGTAGAAGAAGGCAGATCAATTGGTCACCTTTGGGGTTATCGTGTAGGCGGTATTTTCCAATCTCAGGATGAAATAGATGCTTACTATTCTCAATATGAAGACCAAATAGTAGGTAATACAGATTATGTAGAGCCGGGAGATTTATATTTCCAAGATTTGGGTGGAGACCCAACAGATGCTGAACCTTTCTACAGCACTACACCAGACGGTAAATTGAATAGCTACGACCAAACAGAGCTTGGTAATACCATTCCTGGTTACACTTATGGTTTAAACCTAAATGCATCTTGGAAAGGCATCGACTTATCATTGAGTTTTTATGGAGAAGGAGATGTAGAGAAATACAATGCAGTAAGAAATAGATTTGAAAGCATGTCTGGTGCAGGAAGCAACTACTTTGCAACTACCCTAAACCGCTGGACAGCTAGCAATACAAATACAATGATGCCAAGAGCAGTTGTAGGAGACCCTGCTAGCAATAGTAGATATTCAACCCGCTGGGTAGAAAGTGCTGCATTTTTCAGATTGAATAACTGGCAATTAGGTTACAGTCTTCCTGATGTGCTGCTTCAAAAAGTGAATTATACTGTAAAATCTTTAAGAGTTTATGTAGGTGGTCAAAACAACCTGTATTGGTTCAAATGGGGTGGAATCGATCCTGTTAACGATGAGTTCCCATTGCCAAAAGCAGTCAATTTCGGTCTAAATGCAAAATTCTAAAAGCCTTAACTCAGAATAAAAAAATATGAAATCGAAAATAAA
>PBYL01000140.1 GCA_002729595.1 Thalassovita sp.
AACAGCAGCTTCTAAATTAGTAGCATTCAAATCTTTTTCGATCTGAGGGTATGGTAATCTTCTAGGTATTTCATCAAGAACTGCAGCTGGTGCTGGAGAAAGTTCTGGGTAACCAGTTCTTCTAAACTCAGCATAAGCTTCTAAACCAGTAAGATACAATGCATAATACTTTTGGTAACCGATAGACTCTAAACCTTCGTAAGCCACTGCTGGCTGTGCTAAGTAAGCAGTAATATCGTCAGAAGCAACACCCCATTGATCCATAGAAGCTGTAATACCTTCTTCGTAGAAAGTAGCCGCATCTCCTGCTATCCAACCTCTTTCAGCAGCTTCAGCTTTAATAAAACTAACCTCTGAGTAAGTCATCATATAACCTGGGTAAGTAGCTTGTCTTATTGAAGTACCTGGGAAAGAAATTGAAGCATTGGTAATACTACCTGCATCAGCATCAGAAATTCCATAAGGCATACCTACATAAACATCAGTAGGGTCTGTTGGAGCTTCAGCAGGATCAGCATAAATCGGAAGTCTTGGATCGTTTACATCTTTCAACATTCCTACTAATATATCACTAATTGCATAGTCAGTTCTACTATCTACATTAAAGTGATAATACAATGGGTTTGAGTTGTTAGCATCAGACAAATAAGTATAAGTTGCATTGTCTGCATTGCTTTCGAATACACCATTTGTTAATGCAGTAGTGATTGCATCTTGAGCTAAAGAAGGATTTACGTTTGTCATTCTAATACCTACTCTCATTAATAAAGAGTTAGCAAACTTTTTCCAAGCATCCATGTCACCATCAAAATAGATATCGCCTTGTACACCAAGACCACCATCAATTTGAGCTGACGCTTCTTTTAGTTCAGTTACAAAATCAGCATAAATATCAGACTGTGCATCATAACCAGGTTGGAAGTTATCTGAACCAGTTAATGCTTGAGAATATGGAATATCGCCCCAGAAATCTGTAATGTGTTGGAACAATAAAACCTTCATTATTCTTGCAACTGCAATCTGGTTATTGGCACTTCCAGAACTAGCATAAGATTCTGCTACTTCTGCATCGCTATTTAACTCAATAATCTTTTGGAAATCTGACAATGGACCAGAATACCAACCAGAGAAATTAGACTCTGGTGTGTCGTATCTAGTAATACTTGTATACTGAGTTTGAGAAAGTTGCTGCGTATAGTGCACACCGTATTCATTCCAATAATCAACACTTAATATATAAGTAGTTGCAGCACGTTGGCCTTGGGTCATTAAATAAGATGTAGGTACATCTGTTGGGTTGTTTGGGTTGGTGTTCGCTTCCTCAAAATTATCTGTACAAGCACCCATTGCTATCAGTACAGAAAGAATTAAATATTTATAATTATATAGTTTCATATTCAAATGATTATAATCTATTAATAATTGACCTAAAAATTTCGCAGGCATCAAATACCAATTGGTAAAATCTGCCTATTGTAATTGCTATTACAATTTGAAATTCAAGTTAAAACCATATGATCTTACACTTGGGTGCTGACCATTCTCAAAACCTTGAATGTTACCAGAACCTAAACCAGCTTCTGGATCAAGGTTAGGAATATTCTTATGAAGGATAGCCAAGTTTCTACCAACAAGTGAAGCGTTGATTGTACGGAAAGGAGTTTTGTCAACCCATTTAGATGGAATAGCAAAAGACAGTCTAACTTCTCTTAATTTTACAAAGCTAGCATCGTAAGCAAATTCTTCTCTGATGTTTCTTAAAGCTTTCCAGTAAGACTGAGACTCTAGATAGATATCGTTAGGAGTTCCATCTTCGAAAACACCATCAGCTCTAAAACCACCATTGTCTTCTACTGGATCTCTTTGAGGAGTACCTCTGTCGTTGTTACCTGCTGTTACAGCAAATAAACCTGAGTAAGTACCATATCTGTTAGTAGTAGAGTAAACAGTACCACCTTTTTGGAAGTCAATTAAACCACTTAAAGTAATTCCTTTGAAAGAGAAAGTATTGCTGATACCACCAGTGTAGTCTGCTAAAACAGAACCAATCACTTTGTTGGTTTCTCTTACATAATAACCATCTTCGTCAACTAACTTTTGGCCATTTTCGTGGTAAGTATAACCATCTGCTACGATTGTACCGTAAGGCTCACCTACTCTTGCGTTAACTGAAGGTCCCCAGCTAGCTAACTGATAGTTGTCTAATCCTTCTGCTAGTTCAACAACCATGTTGTCGTTCATTGCCCAGTTGAAGTTCATATCCCAACGGAAGCTGCTTGGCATTTTAAGTATTGTAGCATTCACCATTACTTCCCAACCTTTGTTGGTCAATTTACCTGCGTTTACAAATGCTCTAGAGTAACCACTTACTGCAGGTACAGAAAGGTCTAGAATTTGGTCTGTTGTTACATTGTCGTAGTAAGTAACATCTAAACCAAGTCTACCAGTAAAGAATCGTAAATCGATACCTACTTCGTAAGAAGTTGTTTGCTCTGGTACTAAAGCAGCATTGTTAAGATCGTCTGATACTGAGAAAGCAGGAAGACTACCGTAGTTATTTTGGCTGGTATATACATTTTCTAATCTGTAAGGATCAGTATCGTTACCAACTTGTGCCCAACCAGCTCTTACTTTACCGAAAGATAAAATATCTTGTGCACCTAGCAATTCAGAAAACACAAAACTTGCAGTAGCAGATGGATATAGGTAAGAGTTGTTATCTGCTGGAAGAGTTGATGACCAGTCGTTTCTTAAAGACATATCAAGGTATAACATATCTTTGTAACCTAAGTTGGCACTACCGTAAACACTATTTACAATTTTCTCTGAGTAGTAGTCAGTAATATCTGGTCTACCTGTAGAAGCTTCTAAGCTATAAAAACCAGGAACACTTAAACCATCAGTTGTTGCGCCATAATTTCTGTAGTATTTTTCTCTTCTTGAGTTAGCACCTAAGTTTACAGCTACTGAGAATGACTCACCTATGTTTTTATTATACTGAGCTAAGAACTCATAGTTATTTTCACTAAGTGTTCTTACATCTTCAGAATATTTAGACTGAGGGATTGAACCTTCAGCAATTTTCATTTCTCTTCTATCAGTGTAGAAGTCTGTTCTTGCCCAACCAGATACTTTTAGGTCTGGTGTAATATCATAAGATAAAGATACATTACCAAAAACTCTTTCTCTGTAATCTTCAGTAGGGCTTTCATACAATACCCAGAATGGGTTTTCCCAATATAATGGACGAAGGTTTGTAGGACTACTGATGTTCCAAGTTCTGTCGATTCCATCTGGAGTTTTATAGTTTCTCAATTGTTCCATATCAACTTGTCTTTGGAACCACTGGTTGTAACTAGTTACTACGTTACCTTGGTCTGCGCCATAACCAGTACTTGGTCTACCATGTGTATCTGTTCTTACATAGTTTACATTAGCACTTGCAGTAAACTTATCGCTCAATTTATGTGAACCAGAAAAGTTGATCGTGTTTCTGTCCATTTTACTATTTGGAATATGACCTTTTTGGTTCATATGTGTCATTGAGATACGGAAAGTACTTGACTCATTTCCTCCGTCTAAAGCAAGGTTATAGTTTTGAGTATAACCAGTTTCGTAAAAATCTTTGATGTTGTCTGGGTGAGATACGAATGGAGTTAGTTGTCCGTAGTTTGGATCGTCTGGGTACCAGCTGTACCACTGTCTTACCATTTGGCCATCCATTCTTGGACCCCAGCTTTCATCAGCTGCATAGTTAACTACTGGCTGACCTTCGTATAAGTCAAACTCTTGCTTATAACCACCACCATATTCGTTTTGGTAGTCTGGTAAAATTAATACAGTGTTGGCTGTCATACCCATGTTAAAGCTAACACCTAAACCTTTCTTCTGGCTACCTTTTTTAGTAGTAATTAAGATTACACCGTTAGCAGCTCTTGAACCATAAAGTGCAGCAGCACTTGGTCCTTTTAGTACTTGCATAGATGCGATGTCATCAGGGTTAATATCCTGAGCAGCATTACCGAAATCGGTACCACCACCACCGTTCTGAGTACCAGTAGAGTTAAAGTTTGAGTTGTCAATTGGAGTACCGTCAACTACGAACAGTGGGTTGTTATTACCAGTGATTGAGTTTACACCTCTAATCACAATTCTAGAAGAACCACCGAAGTTACCAGCAGAACCAGTTACCTGTACACCTGCTACTTTACCAGCTAAAGAGTTTACAATGTTTGTCTCTCTGGTTTGTGAAAGTGGTTCAGCATCGATACCCTGAGTGGCATAACCTAAAGATCTTTCCTCTCTTTCGATACCCAATGCTGTTACAACTACTTCAGTTAGTTGCTTGGCATCTTCTTCTAAACTTACAGAAAATGTTGATTGAGAACCTATTTCGACTTCTTGAGTCTTAAAGCCTATATAGGTAAATACGAGTGTTGTTGCAGTTTCTGGGGCATTTACTTTAAAGTATCCATCTACATCGGTGATTGTACCAAGGGAGGTACCTTTTACTACTACGTTTACACC
Organism: Thalassovita sp.; assembly: GCA_002729595.1. GTDB lineage: Bacteria > Bacteroidota > Bacteroidia > Cytophagales > Flammeovirgaceae > Chondrinema. The sequence goes on from PBYL01000140.1 coordinate 4,528, forward strand.
TGGTAATGGGGATTGATCTACGCCTGATGTTACAGTTCCAGAAATTACTTTGTCTTGAGCGTGCGCATAATGCATAACTAGTGCAAGCATCACACATAGCGACGATTGTAATAATCTTCTCATAAAATTTTGAAAATTAAATAATTGAATAAAAAATTATCTCCTAAACCATTATTTAAGAAATGATAATAGTGTATTAGCCCCTTTTATAGTAAAAGGAGTGATAGTACAAGTAGTCACAAAAAGTTAATTTTGCTGTTGTTAGTGTGAGAATCAGAAGTATAAATGTGAGTTATTGGTGAAAGACGTTGTTATAACAACATACCTATCACGCATCAGATCATAAATTTCAATAAAGATAGAATAACAAAGTGTAAGGAACAAACAAAAGTTAACAATTAATTAGTAATAGCTTCGCTAAATCGTTATACCGATATATTGTTATTTTAATATTTATTAAAGTTAAAAAAGTGATTTTTTTATAGCCTTTTCAGTATAATATATCATTATACTAAGTAACAAAGGCCGGTAAAATGAAACCAGCCTTTATAAATTATACTATTTGAATAATTAGTTCGATTCAGAATACATGTCGATGTATTTTTGGTCTAATTCTTCAGAATCTTTGTATTTTACTCTTAAATCAGCCAGTTTTTCTTTGAGGTCTTTTACAACATCAGCATAAGCTGGATCATTATAAACATTATTTAATTCTTGAGGGTCTTTTAGTCGATCGTATAATTCCCATTCATCCACATCATAATAGAAATGAGCCAGTTTGTATTCTTTGGTAACAATTCCATAATGTCTCTTAACCATGTGAATTGCCGGATACTCATAATAGTGATAATACACTGCATCTCTGTTCCACTTTTCAGTTTCTCCTTTTAATATAGGTATCAAACTTTCGCCTTGCATATCAGCAGGAGCTTCAACACCTGCAACATCTAAGAATGTTTGAGCAAAGTCTAGGTTTTGCACCATTATGTCTGATTTGGAGCCAGCTTCCACTTGACCCGGCCAACTAACTATTAAAGGTGTTTTAAAAGATTCATCGTAAATAAAGCGCTTATCGAACCAACCATGTTCTCCTAAATAGAAACCTTGGTCAGAAGTGTAAACTATCAGTGTATTTTCTTTTAATCCATTTGCTTCCAGATAATCTAATAATCTTCCCACATTTTCATCTACTGCCTCGATACAAGCCAAGTAATCTTGCATATATCGTTGGTAACGCCATTTCATTTTCTCCTCATCGGTCATGTTCGGGTAGTTCTTCTTGAACTCTTCGTTCATTGGGCCATATACCGAATACCAAGCTTTTCTTTGCTCTTCGGTAAAGCGTTTCATCTGACCAACATGCGCATTGATTCCCCAACTAGAAGGTTCTTCGATTCCCAACTCTTCCATAATCTCTGGTTCAATTTTAGAATCGCCCGCCCAGTTCATATGCTTTAATAAATTCATTTCAGCTTCTTTTGCTGCTGAACCTCTGTTGGCATAATCATCAAACAAGGTTGGTGGCTCAGGAAAAGTTTTGTTGATGTATTCTTTATAATGTCTTTCGGCAGGTAACCACTCTCTGTGTGGTGCTTTGTGTAAATAGAATAAAGTAAAAGGTTTCTCTTCGTCTCTTCGGTTATCGAGCCAATCAATTGTGAGATCGGTAATAATATCAGTTACATAACCAGTGATGGTGGTGTCTCCAGTGTTTGTAAAAAACTTAGGATTGTAATACTGACCTTGGCCAGGAAGAATCTTAAATTCATCAATTCCCTTTGGGTTATTACCAAAGTGCAACTTACCAAACATGGCAGTTTGGTAACCTGCTTGTTGTAACAATTGAGGGAATGTAACCTGCGTAGTATCGAATGGGAAACGGTTATCAATTTTGCCATGAATATGGGTGTGCTTACCAGTTAAAATAGTTGCACGAGAAGGAGCACAAATGGAGTTGGTTACACAAGCATTGGTAAACAACATTCCTTCTTTGGCAATTCGATCAATATTGGGGGTTTCTATGAGTTTATTGCTGTAAGCACTTATTGCCTGATAAGCGTGGTCATCAGACATCATAAAAACAATATTAGGTCTTTTAGGCTTTTCTTCTTCAGCTATCTGCTGGCCTCCTTGCTGGCAACTGGCAAATGCCAACAAAAAGAATAGTGAAAGTACAGAGAGTTGCAGTTTCATAAATTATCTTCATTTACATATTTAAAAAATAGAATGAGCATATTACAAAAAATTTGACTAATCTCTGTCATGCTCAGCAAGGTGATTACAAAAAAAGAAAGCCCTGCTAAACAGGGCTTTAAATTTCTCTATATTATATAATGCTTATTGCGCATGGATTCCAAACTTGTAGCTTGTTTCAGATTTCCAAACCTGACCAGAGTCTAACTCAGTAGTTGGGTAGTCAGGATGGTTAGGGCTATCTGGGTAATGCTGTGTTTCTAAACAGAATGCTCCTCTAAAAACATATACTCCGCTTTTACCTTTATCGTGATCCATAAAATTACCACCGTAAAATTGAACTGCAGGTTCAGTAGTAAATACTTCCATTTCTACACCTGTAGTTGGTGCATAAACTGTCGCTATTTTTTCAGGAGTTTCGGTAATTCCTTTATTTAAAATAAAGTTGTGGTCGTAACCATTTCCAATCTTTAATTGCTCATCGTCTTCTTCGATTCTTGCACCAATAGCAGTTGGTTCTCTAAAGTCGAAAGGAGTACCAGTTACATCTTTACCTGCACCTAATGGAATTAATGTTGAATCTACCGGAGTAAATTGATCAGCAGCGATTTGTAAAATATGGTCGTTAATATCACCATTTGCTTCACCCTTTAAGTTAAAGAATGAATGGTTTGTGATGTTCAACACAGTCTTTTTATCAGTAGTTGCTTCGTAAGCAATATCGATGGCATTGTCATCAGTTAATGTGTAACTTACAACTACATCTAAATTGCCTGGATAACCTTCTTCCATATCTGGTGAACGATATTTTAAAGTAACTGAATTGCCAGATTCTTTATCTAATCTCCACATTACATTGTGGAAACCACCAGGGCCACCATGCAATGCATTTGGTCCGTTGTTTTGTGCCAACTCATAAGTTTCACCATCTAACTCAAATTTACCTTCATCAATTCTGTTTCCGTATCTACCGATAATAGAACCATAGTAAAACTGATCTGAACCAGTGTATTCTTTTAATGAATTGTAACCTAAAGCCACATCTAAAGTATCTCCATTTTTATCTGGAACATTAATACTTACAATACGAGCACCGTAATTGGTAATCGTAACTACCATCCCATTTTTATTCTTTAAAACATAAAGTTTGTTTGGTTGATCATTTATTGTGTCTTTAAAGGCAAGTTTAAGTTTATCCATTTCCGACAACTCCTTGGTAGTTTCTTCTGTGCTTTCTTTTTGGCAACTAGATAGCACAGTAAAAGCTAATAGTCCTGCAAAAACAGCCCAGGTTTTTACCAGTTTCAGAAAATGCATCACTTCAATTGTTTGTTTTTCCATATTTATTAAAATCTGTTTAAAAAGTTCTGTTGAATAAGTCTATGAAAGTGCTCGATTAACCTCGGAAAAAACAGGCTAACCACCATCATTTAAGCTTTTACTAATGAATAGATACTTGGAGGATTTTGTTTTGGTATTTTGAGGAAATACACCAAGAGGCAAAACAGCAAATTACACTGCATTGCTCAAATTATCGCGAAGTAGTACTATTAGTAAAAAAGCTGTATTAATGGTCAATTTCATAGAAATTTTCCTTCGTCTATATATAAGTGTTAAAATAACACTTATTTTCCCATAAGACTAAACAAATTTTATTATTTATTATGGTAAATCAAACTGGAATGTTTTTTTTCATTTCTTCTAAAATGTGAAAAACAGCTGGGCAGTAGAAAGCATTTGGCGCATGCAAATGTAAATTATTCGAAAACTCTTGGCTCCCCGTATGCGGATATTCTCGACAGGCTTTGGGTCTCACTTCGTAAATCGAACACATATTATCTTCTTGTAAAAAAGTACAAGGTGTCGTTTTCATTACCTTATCTTGATCTTCGTCTATCATCAGATAAGTATCTTCGAACTCTTGAGGTTTCATGCCCAAGTGTTTGGCAATTCTATTTACATCTGTATTATTTACTATGGGCGGAATACTACTACAACAATTGGCACATTGGAGACAATCTACTTTTTTAAAAGTTCTTTCGTCAATTTCATCAGCAAAAACATCTAATCGCTTGCCTTTGTGTTGAGCAAGTTTATTAATAAACTTTTTGTTCTGCTTTTTTACTGATGACTTTTTCGCTTGCCATTCTTTATACCACTGTTCAGAAGTCTCTTTCATTTAAATATGTATCTATTTAAATAGCAAAGTTAAAATGATGAAAGGCATTAAAAAATTAAGTCACTAACAAATACACTTGGGTTGAAAACTGGTTATTTTAAATCCAGTACTTTTTGCCAATAGCCTTCATCTACAGGAATACCTTTTTCTGTGTTTTGCTTTCTGGTGAGTAAAGTTCTTTCACCCGGATAATACACTTTATCTTCTTCTTTAAAAGTACTTACACTATGCAGGTGTTTTATTACTTCTTCTAACTTGGCTTCTATAAAGTCAGGACTGCTAATCTTTTTAAGGTCTATTGCCATAAACATTTGAGAAAGCCCTGCTTCTTCTTGATGTTTTCCAATATCTGTTGTAGTGTTTCCACCAGAAAGTAAAGCAGCCAATAAGTCTAACATCAAAGATAAACCTGCTCCTTTCCAATAACCGATTGGCATGGCTAATTCACTTTGCTCAATCTCTGCGGCATTCTTGGTGAGTTCTCCTTTATTATTATATCCTCCTATAAAAGGCAGTTCTTCATTTTTCCTTTTATACAATTCGATCTTACCAAAAGAGAATAGAGACATGGCCATATCTAAAACCAGATGACCGCCTTTTTTGGGAATGGCAATTATTAAAGGATTATTACCTATAACATTTTCGCTCGCACCCCAAGCTGGCATATTGGGTTTGGTGTTCGTCCAGCAAATTCCGATAAAGCCATTGTTGGCAGCTTGCCAACCAAAAGCTCCTCCTCTCATCCAATGATTGGTATTTTTTAAAGCCAACATAGAAAGACCTTTGTCTGCTGCAATTTCCATTGCTCGATTCATACAGAAATGAGCGTTGGTATTTCCCGGTCCGGCTTGCCCATCCCACACTTCTACATTACCCAACTCTTTTACCTTTACTGGATCGTTTTCTGGCTTTACATGCCCAGACTTTATGGTATTGATAAATCGCGGAAACCTGTTTAAGCCATGAGAGTAAACTCCATCTAAACTAGTCTCGGTAAAAAGGCGGGCACTCAAAGAAGCCTTCTCTTTGGTAAATCCGTAATTGAGTAAAATTGATGTGAAGGTTTCGAACATTTCGTCGAAAGAAACTCTGAGCATAATTGAATTCTTTTGTGTTGTTAATCTTTTGTAAGATGGAAAAAACTGATACCGAATCAAAGTAAATTCTACATCTAATATTTCAGTTAATTATTATTGATAATTTTTCAATTGAAGTAAGTCCCATTTGTTACCATATAAATCTTCGAAAACTGCGACTGTTCCATAAGGTTCGTATCTAGGCGACTCTAAAAATTTAACCCCATTGGCTGTCATGCTTGCATAGTCTCTTTCAAAATCGTCTGTATTTAGAAAAAGAAAAACACGACCACCTGTTTGGTTACCACAAGATTTTAACTGCTCTTCACCATCAGCTTTTGCCAAGAGCAAACAAGTTTCGGTACTACCCGGAGGTGCAACCAAAACCCATCGTTTAGTTTCACTTAGTGGAGTATCTTCTATCAAATTGAAGCTGAGCTTTTGAGTATAAAATTCAATGGCTTCGTCGTAGTCTTTTACAACCAATGAGATATTAGCAATTCTTTGTTTCATCTTTCTGTTAAGGTTAAAAAATTAAAGATTTTGCTCAAGTAAATCATTTACAATCGGGTGTGCATTATCTGTATCTCCCGTTTGATTTTTGAGTTCGATTAATCGCTGCTTCATTTTAGCAATTACTTCTTGATACTTAGGATCATTAAAAGCATTATTCAATTCTTTTGGATCTTCCTGCAAATCGTAAAATTCCCAAGTTGGGTTTGTATTTTCATTTATAGCTCCCGGCATATCTAAAGCTTGACCATAAAAGAAAATCAGTTTGTATCTTTCGTTGCGAATACCAAAGTGAGCCGGTCGATGTGGTTGATGCAACCAATACCTATAATAAAAATCGTTGCGCCAGTCTACCGGTTTGTTACCTGTTAGATTTTCTCTAAAGCTTTGCCCTTGTATCCAGTTTGGTGAGCTAATTCCTGCATAGTCTAAAAACAAAGGAGCAAAATCTATATTCAATATAATATCATCTAGTTTTTGAGCAGGCTCAATTTCTTTTGGGTAACGGATAACAAATGGCATTCGCAAAGCTTCTTCGTACATCATTCTTTTATCAAAAAATCCGTGTTCGCCTAAAAAGTATCCTTGATCTGCAGTGTAAATTACTATGGTATTTTCAGACAATCCTTTTTCATCTAAATAGTCCAACAGCTTTCCAATATTATCATCAATCGCCGTAGAACCTCGCATAAAATCTTTGATGAATTTTTGATAGGTTTTCTTCCTAATTGCGGTTTGATCTAAACCTTCGATATTAAATCCTTCGGGAGAGTCTGCATCTTGGGGATATCTGCCATTTTTATCATTCGCATATCTTTGAGCAAGAATATCCAGAATTTGACCTTGAAAAGTTCGATTAGTTTTTTCAGGATAGAAATCTAACAAACTTGATGGTTCTGGTACTTCTACATCTTTATATAAATCTTTATGTCTTTCAGGATAATCGAAAGGTTCGTGGGTTGCCTTAAAATGACACATCAGAAAAAAGGGTTCTTCTTTGTTCACTTGCTCTAACCAATTGATAGACTCACCCGCAATTACATCAGCAGAAAATCCTTCGTACTCTTTGCCTCCTTGATTCCATGTTACAGAATCTCTCAATATCGGATTGTGGTATCTGCCCTGCCCCGGCAATACATTGTAAAAATCAAAACCAGCTGGTTGGCTTTTTAAATGCCACTTACCTATAACTGCCGTTTGATACCCATTTTGCTGAAGCAACTTTGCCACATTTTCTTTATTTGGGTCAAGAGCTTCGGATAATGTATACACTCCATTTAGATGGCTATACTGCCCAGTTAATATTGTTGCTCTACTTGGCGTACAAATCGAATTGGTGCAAAACACATTATTTAGCAACATTCCCTCATTGGCAAGTCTGTGTATGTTTGGTGTCTTTACAATCGTATCGAGCAAAGAACCATAAACTCCCCAAGCTTGCGCAGTGTGGTCGTCTGCCATTATATATATAATGTTAGGCTTTTTATTTAAATCTTCTTTAGGATTTGCTTGCTTGGTATTACAAGATAAAAGCGTAAAGCTTATATAAATAATTAGCCCAATTATAATCGGTTGTTTAAAATTCAGCATTATTGTTAGTCGTTTTTAACTTAAAAATAAGAATATCTTAAATATAAAAAGCTGAATTAAAATTATCATAAAACATCAAATTCTATTTGAATGTTAACTTAATATTTCGTATATTAATAAGGACTGTATAGGCGCTAAAACACAGCCTATTTTACTCTTACAGCAGTTTTTTTTACCAATTCATCAAAATTACAGCTAAGAAATGTAACATAAATATTGATTTAATGTTAACTAATTGTTAACTTTGAATTAACTAAACATGAACCTAAATTTTTCAGCTATGTCTAAAAAAATTTATAAAGAGGAACAAAGCTTCACAGGTTATGAAGCAATTGTTTTACTAGGATTAATCATGGCTGCATTCCTTTACTTGTTTGCAAAAGAAGTGATGCATCCCAATGATGATTACTACATTGGTGAAATTTTATATGCATCAATTAGTACGGCAACAGGTTTCGGTATTTATTATTTGCTAAAATTACGATTGAAAACCAAGCTTAGTGAGAAGAAGATTACATTCCAGATGAAACCTTGGCATTCTAAAAAGCAAAAAATTAAACTGGATAACGTAGAAGATTGTGAGATAATTAGAACGTCTTTGCTTTCTCAATGGCAAGGTGGTAATATATCTTTTGGAAAAGAAAGTATGTATTCGCTTTCTGGTAGAAATGGCATGTCGATCACCACTAAAGATGGTCAACAGTATTTTATTGGCTCTAAAAATTTAACAGAGCTTGAACACGCTATAAAAGAAGCCTTAAAACAGGCTTAGTAAATAAATTGAAATTGGTATATCAAAAATGCCTGCTTTAATTAAAGCAGGCATTTTTGATTTTTAAGGGTTTTATTAATTCTTATTGAACTGTCATTGCAGCCAAAGCTCCTCTTACATACCCTACAGATTCTGCCAAACCTGGTATTGGATCATCGCCATCTTTCTCATATTCAAAAGCTACAATACCATCATATTTAATTTCTTGTAATGTTCTTAGAAAATCTGGAATATCCATAATGCCTCTTCCGATTTCGAGTGGTTTCCCTTTAGCACCAAGACCATCTACATCTTTCATGTGTATGTCGTGCAACCTGTCAGCAAACTTTCTAGCTTTTTCAGATGGGTCTTCGCCAATTCTAAAAGTATGCCCGATATCTATACACATACCAATTCTTGAATCTAGATTCTTAATCTTCTCATAAACACTTTCTGGGCTTGGGTAAACATCATCTCCCGGTCCATGATTGTGAATCGCCAATTTAATATCTGTTTCCTTTACCTTTTTCTCAACTAAAGATAAAAGTTCATAATTAGGCACTCCAATAATTACACGCATGCCAGCAGTTTTAGCATATTCGAATGCTTTATTTACCTCATCTTCTGTTTTCATATAAATTACACCAGCACCATATAAATCGAGTCCGGCATTTTTTACTTTCATAGCTACTTCTTTCAAAGTCTCTGGACTACTCTCTAGCGGTAAGTGCATGCTTTTAAATGCGATTGAATTGAGTTGTAGTCTTTTTGCAACTTTAAGTGTTTCGTCTAAAGAAAGAGATCTGAGTGTATAGGAGGCTAAACCCAGATTTAATTTGTGTTTTACTTCATTAGAATTTTTTTTGTTGGATTTGCCAAAAGCAAGTGGAGCCGATGCTGATGCTAAAACACCCACTCCGATCATTTTCATAAATTCTTTACGTGTCTGTTTCATAGAGTTACCTTTATCTTTTGTTTTAAATTACATGGATTTTATTAAAAATCACAGAATAGGGCTATTTAAACTCTCTGAAACTGTAAATAAGTGTTTTTAATAAAGGATTACATCTGGTGGTTAAAAACTTATTATATAAGCTTAGAAATGAGTTTTTGAAGCCTTTTTTTCTTGCTCTCCTTTTCAAACTCCACTAACCTATTTTCAAAGAGTTTTGCAAACTGTTTTTTATAAGCTTCACTTATAAATGGCAAAGCTTTTTCTGCATACATAGGTAATTGATTTGTTGGGCAAGTTAACATGATCTCAGCTAACAAAGTCAGCATATCTTCTCTATACTTTTCTTTTCTAGCTAACTCTAATAAGATGTATACTAAATTATCTCTGGTAATTACAGTACCTTTTTCCGCAACAGCAACCAATTTGGGAAGGTCATTATATATTATCTCAGGATTTGCTTTGCTAATGTAAAAGAGTGCCGCCATGCTTCCCCATTGCAATCGGTTATTTTTGTGAGTAAGCAATTTAATAAAATCATCCTTGTACGCTACCAACATTTCGGGTTCCAACTCACCTACTTCGTAAAGTACTTTGATGCAATCGTTTTGTATTTTGCTATCTTTTGTTTTTGAAATAAACTCAACCAATGTTTTCAAATCTGTTGCATTTTTGTCTTGCGCAATTTGCTGAGCAAGTTCTAAATTCGGAGTTTCATCTCTTCTACCTTGTACACTTGCTAAGTGATTTATTATTGATGGTTTTTCCATAATTGATATGCGTTTCTTTATTTGTTAAAGATTTTGAGACCGGAACTTCTTATTAATTTTTTTTAAATACATTCAATAATATTAGTCACTTTCTATTCTGAAGTTTTTCAATCTTAAGAATTATTGATTGATGTAAATTTTTAGGATTGACATTTATTTCTTTTACAATTTAAAAAATGAAGCATCGCTTTTTCAAAAAATATAAAGGTAGCTTTTAAAATAAAATCTAAATTTATCATTATTGCCTCCTATCTCATTCAAAATGAGCTATTTGCTTGTATATCGTATAATAGCCTTTTAAAAAACATATCCTTTAATCTAAAAAGAAATAGACGTTGTTTTAATATCAACTACTTCGTTTATATATTTTACGTGCTTGTAATTTACTGATAAACAATGTCTTACAAAGATAAAAGCTACCTTATCAGGATTTAAAACTACTTAATTGGGATATTACTACCTTTTTGGGATAATTCAATAAAGTAATTGATTATCAGTAAGATATGTGATTTTTAGTATTTAAAACTACCTAATCAGGAATTACAAAGACTACTCAATTGGGATAAAGGCTACTTTATCGGGATTTAAATCATAAATTATTGTATTTCAGTGATTTATATCTTTTTCTTAAAGTTGAAACTACTTTTTTGGGAACATAGGCTACTTATTTGGGATAATTGACCATTTGAGTAGTTATTCAATCGGAATTTGCTATTAAAAGCTACTCTTTAGGGATGTCTTGGGTATTAAAAGCTACTTATTTGGGAAGTAATACGTCTTTTTTTGCTCTTAAAGCTTCAAGTAGAACTTAAAGTAGCTTAAAAGCTACCAATTTGGGAAGTGAAAATCACAAAATCCTTGATACACGCCCATAAAGGTAGTTTTTAAATCGGGTCTATTGACCCTTTGAATAATATTGAAGTTTTACTTTAAGTCTAAAAGCTACTAATATGGGAAATAAATTGGGCTATTTTTAACACTTTACAAGCTTTTGATCCCAAATGAGTAGCTTTTGAGATAAGCATATAAATTTGAATTTTTAAATATAAAATTATCCAAAACAATTTTAAGCAAAAACCTCTTTAGTCTAAGATTCAATTTTCTTCATAATGTAAATGTTGACCACTCACCTACCCTATTTATTAATAGTAAGAATTCTTCTTAAAGACTTAAAAGCTACTAATATGGGATCAACTAAAATGGTATGAAAATTTTAAAAGCTACCAAAATATTTCTGGGTTGCTTTTTCCATTATCAATTTCTAACTTGCACCAAAGGGAGTAAGAAAGATATTGAATAATGTCAGTTAAAGGGAAAACAAATTCAGCCAACAGTTCACTTATAGTTAAGAGTAATTATCTGGTTAATGCCAGATATAGTTACACTCCACTCGAAATGAAAATCGTTTATCTCATGGTAAGACAAATCAAACCAGGTGACGATGTTTTTACTACCTACCATCTTAACATTAGAGAATTTCAAAGAGATTGTAACCTTTCGGGAAATTCTTTGCACGAGTATATGGTGAAAGTGCTTAAGCGATTAATGAGTAAGGTAATTGAAGTGAGAGATGAAAATAATAACGTTGAACTTTTCCCACTAATCACTTACTCTAAACACCGCTCTCAAGAAGGTACCATTGCCCTAACATTTGTTCCGCAAATGCAGCCTCACCTTCTCGATCTTAAAGAGCGCTTTACCAGTTTTTATGATGCGAATGTGCTGGCTTTAAATAGCCAATATTCTATGCGCATTTATGAGATGTTGAAGCAGTACGAAACAATTGGCAAAAGAAAGATTACTGTTGACAACATGAGGCATATGCTGATGTTGGAAAATAAGTACGAGAGCTATAATCTTTTTAAAAGAAAGGTAATTGAAAAAGCCCGTAAAGATTTAGACAAGCATTGCGATATTGGTTTTACTTACCAAGAATTTAAAACTGGCAGAAAAATAACTTCTATAGAATTTTATATTCATAAAAGAAGGGTAAAAGAAGATACGCCAAAAATAGATGAGCAAACTGGTACTTTAGAGTTGGAGTTGCTAGATATGGGTATTACTCAAGCCCAAGTTAACAAGTACTTGTACGATGAGAAAAAAGATGAAAAGCTATTAAGAGAGTTGATAGATGAAACCAAAAGAAGATATGAGTTAGGCAAGGTGAAAAATCCGGCAGCTTATCTGGTTCATTTGATAGAAACTGATGCAAGCGTAAAACCAAAGTTTGTACAAGAAGAAGAACAAAAAAAGGCGACAAAAACTAAAGCTGAAAAGCCAGTTTCTAGAGCACTAGACGAAAAGAGACAAGCTCAACTAATAGATAAATTGCTTTCGGCTTTTAAAACAGTAAGAAAGCAATACATTAAAGAGCAAATAGCCGAGTTTACTGAAAAGGATTGGGAAGATTTCGGCAATATGATTACCGATAGCAAATATGCTTCTTTAGTCAGTAAGGTTCGAAAAAACGGAGAGGTAAACAGGAAGTTAGCAGAAACCAGTGTTTTGATGACGATCTTTCTTAGCAATAGAACACTTCCAGAGCAAGATCATTTTGTAGATTGGGTTCACCAAGAGCATGGCTACCAACTTGAAGCAAAAGGAGATGATTTTGTTTTTAAACAGGCTTAACTTACTGAAGTTATTTAGCTTTGGTTCACAAAAAAAGGCTGACATCAATGTCAGCCTTTTTTTGTGTCTTCATCTTTATTTTTATCTATCTCTTTATCCTTAGCTTCTATATGTTTTTCAGATTGATATTCTTCGGGGAGTTTGCCCGTATTTTCTTTCATTAAATTTCTAACATCACCGTGGTTTGCCTTGTGCACATCTTCAATTTCATCCAGCTTTTCAAGTTTAGCTTGTTTTAGAAATTCATTACTCATCTCAATAGCAAAGCTTCTCGCAGTAAGTAGAATGTTAGGCAATACTTCATCTGGCAAAGGTTCGCCATTAAACAACACCTTTCTCCCATTATAATCTACTTGTAAATAGTTTTCTGTGCTGTGCCCTTTCTCCAAAAAATAGTTTTTTAATTCACCTTTTACCGCTTCGAGCTTTTCCCAATATTCTAGGCGCTTGTTTTCTTTTAAATTTTGAAGTGTTTGTTCGCATTGAATAAAGTATTGTCTGGCGGATCTTCCTAACTCAGATCGTTGCAACATACTTATCTCTTTGGCACATTGTAGTGTTAAATGGTAGTCTGTAATTGTCTGATGATTTTGGGGGTGTACCTTTTGGTACGGGGTATAGTCAGTGCCTTCGATAAACCCATATTGTTGCAATCTTTCGAACCACCTCGAAAAGCGTTCTCTAGATTGAAAAAACTCGTGAAGTTCTCTGGCCGAAATCACATTTCCCTGATAAATTTTGATCAGTTCCATAAAAAATCTGGTATTGAATTTTAGTAAATTTTATACTGACATTTGAAGCAAATATCCTTATTTCTCCTGTTTTTTTGTCAGTAATTCGGAAAATAAAATTAAAATAACTGATATGTTTTTTTACTGCTTCAAATAATATCTATCTTCACAAAATAGAAAAAAAATTGCACAAGGAAGACAAAACATGGCAGAAATTATTTCGATTTTAAACAGGAAAGGCGGGGTAGGAAAAACCACTACTTCCATCAATTTAGGCAAAGCACTTTCGCTCGATGGATACAAAGTTTTAGTGATAGATAACGATCCTCAAGCAAATCTCACCGAAGGGTTGGATATAGAAATTGAATACGAAGATGGCAAAAGAATTACACCAACCATTTACGATGTATACAAGTCTGGACTTAGCATGCCAATAGTTGAAGTTGACGAAAACTTTCACGCGGTTCCCTCCTCTTCAGATTTGGATGCAATTGAGTTGGAAATTAACACAGATTTTAACCGAAATTTTAAGATTGCTGAGGCATTAAATCCGGTTTCGCCTTTGTACGATTATATTTTTATTGATTGTCCGCCTTCTTTGGGAGTTTACACTCAAAACGCTTTAACAGCTTCAACCAAATATATCATCCCAACCAAATGTAGTAGCAAGTTTGCGCATAGTGGTATTACAGAGGCAAAAGCCCTTATCGACAATGAGGTAAAAAGGATTATTAACCCTAGAATAGAACCTTTGGGAATTGTACTAACATTCTACGATAAAAGAACCCGTGTAGACAGAGCAGTTGAGGCAGATTTGATAGAAAGTTATGCAGGTGAAGTGTTCGATACTAGAATTAAACAGTTGACCAAAATCCCAGAAGCTGAATATGTGAGTTTGGATATTTTTGAGCATGCATCCACCTCAGAAGCAGCAGAAGATTACAGATCATTGGCAAGAGAAGTAGCACAAAGAATAGAGCAAAATGGCTAAAGATAGTATAAGCAAACTTAGAGATAGAAAGAAACAAAAAACAGTAAATATTGACAGTGTATCAGCAGCACTTGTTAAGCCTTTTTCAGGGCAAAAAATCATAGAAAATCCAACACTTAGGGCTTTTATTCCTCCACTTAAAGACGAAGAATTATACCTACTTGAGCAAAGCATTCGAGCTGAAGGTGTTCGCGAACCACTTTTGCTTTGGGTAAATCCTGAAGGGGTACATATTCTGGTAGATGGATATAACAGATTCCAGATAATTAGAAAGCTTGAGGAAGAAGGTAAGGTGGTAAAATACGGGGTTAAATATCTGGAATTTGCCAACTTCGAAGATGTAAAAGATTGGATGCTTCAAAACCAATTGGGTAGAAGAAATCTTACCAATGAGCAGAGAAGTTATTTGCGTGGATTGAGATACAACAGAGAGAAATCTAAGCATGGTGGAGATCGTAAATCAAGTGGTCAAAATGACCCGATGACCCAAGGCCAAAGGTTTAGCGAGTACCTATCGCAAGAGTTTGGAGTTGGAGAAAAAACCATTCGTAGAGATGCGGAGTTTGCTAAAGGCATCGAGTTAATTGGAGAAAGTAATCCTTCGTTGAAAATGGAATTGCTGGCTGGTAAAGTGAAAATCAAGAAATCTACCCTGCAAAACTTAGGGAAAATTGAGGTGACAAGCATTCCAGTTTTTAATAACTCAGCAGATGTTGAAGGATATCTACAAAAAGATATAAATAAAGCCGATAGCGATAATTCTAAATCAAAATCTATAAATTCCTCAACGGATATTGAGAAACTCTTTAAAAAGGCTAAAAATAGCCTTGATTCTGCTTATTCTTCGAGAGAAGCTAAGGATATAACCGGTTTGATAAAGGTTTTAGAAGAATTAAAGAGTTTACTTTGAGATAAAGTATCTTGAATCAGAATAGAATTAAAAGGGCTCAAATGAGCTCTTTTTTTATGCAAAAGCAATTTCAGTTAAGGCTATTTTTGCATAAGCAAATCAAAAAGCAGATTTAGTATTTAAGCCTGATAGCACAGAACAGTTTAAGTTTTAAAATGCCTAACTTTATTGGGAAATGCGCATGGCAGAATGCATGCAAAATGAATTTGAAATAACTTATCAACGTAATTGCTATCAATGAACTTTATGAAAATGAAATGGGCTTTGCTCCTGCTTTTTAACCTTTGCAGTTTGCTTATTTACGCAAATATTACCCCTCAAAAACTCACCTGCGAATACTTAAAAAATCCTGATGTTGTAGATGTAATTCATCCCAGATTGAGCTGGATAAACATAGCTGATGAAGGTGAAAGAGGACAGTTTCAAACAGCTTGGCAGGTACGCGTAGCTAGCACAAAAGATGGTTTAAATAATCCAGATTTATGGGATAGCGGTAAGATAAATTCAGAGGCTTCTTACAGGATTTCTTATCAAGGAAAAACCTTAATTTCTAGGCAAGATTGCTGGTGGCAAGTAAGAGTTTGGGACAAGAATGGAGAGGTTTCAGATTGGAGTGAAGCATCTTATTGGCGAATGGGTTTACTGCAAAAAGACGACTGGAAAGCCAAGTGGATTGGTGCACCTTGGCAAGGTGAAGATGCATTGCCTAAGCCTAATAATCCTAATGGAAAACCAGAGAAAATGCCCCCTCCTGCACCACTCTTAAGAAAGACTTTTAGCGTCCAAAAAGAGATTAAAAAAGCGGTGGTTTACACTTCTGGCTTGGGCTATTTTGAACTGTATTTGAATGGAAAAAAAGTAGGTAATGATGTATTAATTCCTAACCAAACCAACTATGCAAAACGCCCTAATCTCATCAATGAAAACATTCCTTTAGAAGATAATTTTAAGGAATATAAGGTGATGTATTTGGCTTACGATGTGAAAGATTATCTGCAAAATGGAGAGAATGCAATAGGAAGTATTTTGGGAAATGGCTTCTATAATCCGGCAAAATATTGGGCTGGAGCTTATGGTACACCAAGGTTTTTAGGGCAATTACACATCACTTATATGGATGGTTCTGAGGCGGTAATTGTTAGTGATGAAAGCTGGAAAGCTGCCAAAAGTCCGATACTAATGGACATGGTTTATTACGGTGAACACTACGATGCTAGAGAAGAAAAAACGGGTTGGTCTACTGCTGGATATGATGATGCGAATTGGGAAAAAGTAGCATTGAGAAAAGCACCAGAAGGTATGCTTGTTGCACATACTGCACACACTGATAAGGTGATGGAAAGCTTAGAGCCAGTAAGCATTAAAAAGACTGGAAAAGGAAGCTATTTGGTCGATTTCGGAGTGGAAATTTCTGGCTGGTTGAGGTTTAATAATGTGGAAGCTCCTGCAGGACATATAGTAGAATTTGTATATAAAAGTAATATTTATTCTGGTGATAATTCTTATATTTTTAGAGGAGGTGAACCAGAGTCTTATTCTGCCAGATTTAACTGGTTTGTGTTTAAAGAAGTAGAAATAAAAAACTGGCCCGGCAAGCTTAAACCAGAGCAAATTCGAGCAGAAGCAGTTAATACATACATTGAAGAATCTGCCACTTTTGAAACATCAAACAAGCTCTTAAACGACCTCAATAAAATTTGGAGAAGAAGTCAATTAGACAACATGCATGGAGGTATTGCTAGCGATTGTCCGCATCGTGAGCGCTCTCCCTATACAGGTGATGGGCAGGTTGCTTGTGTAACCGTAATGCATAATTATGATGCCCGAAATTTCTATCACAAATGGGTGCAAGATATGCTTGGTGCACAAAATGTAACAACTGGTTATGTACCAAATGGAGCACCCTGGCAACCGGGTTGTGGAGGCGGTGTCGCTTGGGGTGCAGCTATCAATATTATCCCTTGGGAATACTATCTGCATTACGGTTCTGTAGACATGTTGCAAGATAATTATGAGGGTATGAAAGAGTATATCAGATACATGCAAACATGGGTGGATGAAGCCGGAATAATGAATTCTCAAGGTACTGGCAAGGATGGAAAACCATTAGTTTGGATTAATTTGGGAGAATGGTGTACTCCCGGAGAGCAAGTTCCAAACGACATGGTTCATACTTTTTACTTTTGGAGATGCGCAGATTTTACTTCGCAAACAGCTACCATTATGGGAAATGAAATGGAAGCTGAATACTATAGATCATTGGCAGACAAAGCTAAATATGCATTTCATAACAAGTTTTTTGATGAAGCAAAAGGAACTTATGGAGCAAATGGAGGGAATATTTTTGCTTTAAAAATGGGTGTGCCGCAAGAGAGATACGATCAAGTAATTACATCATTAAAGGCAGACTTAAAAGCTGCTGATGGACATCTAGATACAGGTATTTTTGGTACACAGTTTTTCTTTGAAGTACTCACAGAAAATGCTTTACACCAAGAAGCTTATGAGGCAATCAGTAAGACCGATTACCCAAGTTTTGGTTATTGGTTAGCTGATGGAGCAACTACTACGAGAGAGCATTGGAATGAAGACGGTTCTTATAATCACCCAATGTTTGGTGCAGGTATCGTTTGGATGTACAGAAAGTTGGCAGGTATGGAAGTCGATCCTAAAAATCCGGGCTATAAAAACATCATATTTAAGCCTCAACCTGTAACTGAAATCACATATGCAACCTATGAAAATGAAACTTCTTTTGGTAAAGCGGGAATTCATTGGAAAAAGGAAAATCAAGCATTTGAAATGGATATAATAGTTCCATTAGGTAGCACAGCTACTGTTTATGTGCCATCAAAAAGCAAATCGAATGTGTTTGAAAATGGTAAATCAGCAGAAGCAGATGATAATATCACTTTTATTAAAAGTGAAGGTGATTATCAAGTTTATTCGGTAAAAAGTGGGGCTTATCACTTTCAAACTAAGTAATTAATAGTTGCTTGAAATCCCAAATAGGTAGCTTTTAATGGTGTTTAGCTACTTATTTGGGATTTTTATTTTGTTTGTGAACACTTCAAGCTTGGTTTGTTATACTATTAAAGAAGCTTTAAATAGATAAAATTTAACAAACTATATGTCAGGACATCACGATCACCACCATCATCATGAAAATCAGTCGACTAAAAATTTAAAAATTGCCTTTTTTCTGAACTTAGGATTTACCATTCTCGAAATTATTGGAGGTTTGTATGTAAATAGTATTGCCATAGTTTCAGATGCAATTCATGATTTGGGTGATAGTTTGTCATTAGGAACAGCTTGGTATCTTAATATAAAATCTAAGAAAAAGGCAAGTAATAAGTTTTCATTTGGTTATTCTAGGTTCTCACTTTTAGGGGCTTTAATCAATAGCATTGTATTAATTGCTGGTTCTATTTATGTGATTTACGAAGCTGTCGGGCGAATTTTAAAGCCTGAACATTCCGACGCGCAAGGCATGATTATTTTTGCCATAATCGGAGTTGCTGTAAATGGTTTTGCTGCTTGGAAGCTGAGTGGGGGAGGTTCTTTGAACGAAAAAGTAGTTTCTTGGCACTTGCTAGAAGATGTTTTAGGATGGGTAGCTGTGCTAATTGTAGGTATAGTAATACAGTTTAAAGATATCCATTACCTCGATCCAGCTCTTTCATTAGTACTAACACTTTATATTCTATGGAATGTTATTAAAAGGCTAAAAGATACCCTTTTTATATTTCTGCAAGGAGTACCAGAAAATGTGAGTATTGCTGAGATTGAAGAAAAAATTAAAGCGATTAACCATGTTGAAAGCTTGCATCATACCCATGTTTGGTCTTTAGAGGGCGAACACAATGTATTTACCACACATGTAAAACTGCAAGAAATTACTCATTTTACTGAGTTATTAGCAGTTAAAAATCAGATAAAAGACTTGTTAAAAGACTATCATTTCTCTCATTATACAATAGAAACCGAACTAAATACTGAAAGTTGTGTTTTAGCAGAATCATAACGTTATAGTTGGTTTATGCTTGAAATAAGGTATGTTAAATTTTACTTTTTTTGAAACTATATTTTGT
>PBYL01000141.1 GCA_002729595.1 Thalassovita sp.
CTAAGGTATATTTTCTGGAGAGAAGTTTATAGAGCTATAACCAAATGCTCTAGTGGCACTTATAAAATTCATTATATTGCTAAAAAGAGGTAAAACCCAAACATCAAGTCCTTTGGCAGGTCTATTAAAACCATGATAAGCCACTGCATATCCTCCCACTATGAGGTATTTTACCTGGTTATTATTTAATAATCCAATAAACTTTTTATAATCTTGGTTGCTAGTCATATTTAATCTTCTATTACTGATTATTTAAATTCAAGAAATTGCAGCATCTTTCTCCTTTTGATGTTGCTGTGCTTCCATTCCATATTTTACAAAATCAATTTCTCTTAGAGGATACTCTGGAATATTCTCCAGCTTGTTGAGTGCTTTTCCAGCTCTAACCCTTCTACTTATTGTTACCCTACAAGTATTATTCTGACAAGAGAGTGTATCCTGCTTAATAGTTAAAAAAGGTTCTAAGCAGTGATAACAAATCTTTTCATAATATAATCTACCTCTAAAAACTTGTCTTGCCAGCACATTTTTCTTACCTAATATTGATCTATCTATCCTCATAGTAGCATTAATTAAAATGTATTTAAAATTAACTATAATTAATCATACTTAACTATAATGTACAGTTTTAGTGATCTATACCTGCATATAAGTACAAAAAAAAGCCTAAAAACAAGGCAACAAAGCTTAAAATTTTGTTTTTTTATACTATCATTTAAGTATAAAATCATGATTAAACCTATTGAAAGCTTACAAATTGTAGATGCTAAAGTCATTATGAATTTACTGGGTTGCTCCCAGGCCACTGCTTACAGGAAAATACAAGCAATTAAGAAGGAGAAAAGAAATCCAGATAAGGCCATGATTACTTTAACAGAGTTCTGCGAGTATTACGAGATTAAAAAATAAAATACACTCATACTTAGTCAATCTTTATCAATGTTACTCACAATTTATCAGTGGTTTTGATAAAAGTATGAACTATTAGTTGATTAGCTAAAACTAAAAAAGAGTTTTAGTCTATGATACTACAAAGATTTTTTAAGCGGGTTAAATTTTTGATTCGTCGCCTATTCGCCTCTACTGCTATAAAAGAGGTTCTTTCCTTTACTGCCCAGTTGCGTGCAGTAGTAGAAAATCCTGCTACCACTGATATTATTATCCTCACTCCTTCTGAAACAGATGACAAAGTATTTGCTAAAATTAAAGCAGCCTTTACTACAGTAGACACCTTTGAGGAAATCACTGCTAAAGCAAAGGAAAAAGAAGGCGTTGATTTGGTTGAATACTTTGTAGAAAGGGTTAGAAACACCAAAAAAAGTAAACGAGGGGCTGTTTATCTAGCTATCGCTTCAGAGCTGCTTAGAAAGCTAGATGAAAAGTACTCCCACTCTGAAGCAGACACCCTTGTCCAGCTTGCCTATACAGATCAAAAGTATAGGTCATGAAAAAAGTTATAGAAACGGGTTTATTGATTACTGCTGTGGTAATTGTTATCTGGCTATACCGACTTTATAGGCTGGCTAATCAATTACAGGTGTTTAATAATATCCAAGTGCATAACTTGGATACTGGAGGCATCAACTTGACAGCCAACAGCCTGATCAAAAATCCGACTGATGTTAGCTTAAGCATTACTAAACCATTTATCAGTTTGTATTTACCAGGTGAAGCGAGTCCATTTGCCTCTTCAGTCATTGATTCAGGCATTGTCACTTTTGAGCCAGACAGTCAAAGTGTGATTAGCACTAAAATTCCCATAGATTATCAAAATGCCGTCAGCCTTCCCATGAAGCTTATTTCCAATGCTGCTATAGATGTAGAAGTCACTGCCCGCTTCGGTTTATTTAAGTTATTCCAGTTCAAAAAACGAGAAAGGGTTTCTATATGAATGCAGTAAGCACACATATCGCCAGTCTTTCAGATGGAAAAGATACCTATTTGGGAAGAGCCACTATTGAAGAAACACTTCAGCAAATGAAAAGAATTGCTACGCTCTATTCCTACCAAGTAGCTTCTTTAGCTTTAGAGCTGAAAGGAAAAGACCGCAAGACCTCTGCAAATAATATTTGGAATTGGGTAAGAAAGCATATCAGGTATCAAAAAGATGTATCTGGAAAGGAAGAGTTAAGAAGACCTGCAAGAGTAATCAAAGATCAAGCAGGAGATTGTGATTGCACGAGTATATTGATCTCTGCCCTACTTCAAAACTTAGGTATCCCTCATTTTTTTAGAGTAGTGGATGTAACAGGTGAAGGTTGGGAGCATGTTTATATTGTTGTCATCGATGAATTAGAAAATCTCATATACTTAGATACCGTCCCAGAAATACCCTATTTCAATTTTGAACACCCCCATATCAAAAAACAAGATTTTTATATGAAAAACTTAGCTGGTATTGATAGTGAAGAACTGATTCTTATCAATACATATTTAAGCGAAATCATGCTTGCCTTAAACAAGTTTGAAGAAACAGAGGAAATCAAACTTGAAAAAGCCCTAGTAAAAACAGTCAGGGTATACTTAAATGATGCTAATCTATCTAAAAAGGTAATCGAAAACGCCTACCAAAGAAGCATTTACTTCAAAGAAGTGTATAAGGAGCTGTTAGGCTATGCCATGAATGGCTTAGGGGTGATTCCTGTTGTCGCTGCTGGTGCAGTTGCCCTAGTAAACAGTAATGCAGGAAAAGCCATCATTTCAACGATTGGCTCAAAAGTGACTGGAGCTATTAGTAATTTATTAAAGAAAGGTGGCAAAGGAGGTATTGGGCAAACCACACTTTCTCCAGGAGATATTTTCGAGGATCAAGCAGGCAATACAGTTAAAATCCTGAGTGATTATGATAGCGGCTTAGGTTATTCGATGTCCATCAATAATGGAGCTTCCACCTCAGCAGTAAGAGCCTCAGAGGCAGCTATTGGCATAGATGGCAAAATCTATTTGAGAAATCGCGGAGGCAAAGACAAAGATCCAGAATACTTTTTAATTGAAAAAGGGGCTTCTTTTGCTGGAAGGCAAAATATCAAGCTTTTATACAAAGCAGATAAAAACTCACAAGGAGAATGGCCTAAGGCGGTATTGGATGCATTCGAAGCGCAAATTGTTGCACAAAATGCCAGTGCACAACAAAGTGTACAACAGTATGCTACTACCACACAAATTAGTAGTCAGCCGACAGGCACTCAAACAGATCAATCCGCTTCCAGGTCACTTACCATCACTACTGAAAATCAAGATCCTGAAAAAGGAAATAATGAATCATTTTATGAAAAGAATAAAACACTCATCATGGTAGTGGTGGCTATAGTGCTGATGATCACTGTAGGAAGTGGCATTTTTTTAATGAGTAAAAAATCAAAATAAGATGACAAAATTATATGAACTGTCTGGGATTAGCCCAAGCATGAGTCCTGATGTCTTAGATACCTTGCTTTTAGAAGTATATGCTTTATATAAAAAGTTAAAAGCAGGGCAAAATGAAAAAGAAGCAGCCATTGCCAAAACAGTGATTGTCTTTTCTGATACTGATCAAGGCAAAATGGCATTAAACAATGCCATTAAAAATTCAGCCTATTCTGCTATCTATCAAGATATTTACAATGTGCTGTATCCTCAGCAATTAGGCAATGTCACTCCTTTGGTCTTTGGTAACGAAAGCAGTAGTCAGCAAACAGTAGCGGCTCCCAATGATCAAGAAACAATAAGGCTCATCGAGTATTTTGCTGATTACTACCAAAGAAAGTATGAATCTCTATTCAAAGGGAAATCATTTTTCCAACTCTTAGCAGACAGAGGCTTAATTAGCAAATCAACAACTGATGCGCTTAAAAAATCAAGCAATCCAGGCACAGTGTATTCTATCCCCTATAGAATCGCCTATCAAGAATACATCAATTATTCTAATGACAAATTGATCTTAGATGCTAAAAGATTGGGTTTTCAAGACTTCAAAGGAGCAATAAATGAAGCTGCAACCAAATCTGAGCCCAGCTCTGGAACGAATCCTGGAACCAATTCTGGAACCAGCATTCAAGAAAGAAGTATTACCACACAAAATGCCACAGAAATGACAGATAATATAAAATTAAAGCCCGTTACTGCTAGCGATGAAGCAGATTTACCTACTCGCTCATTAACAACAGTAGTCCCCACGGATACACCACCAAGTAATGAGGATGGAAAGTTTTCCATCAAAGAATTTATCAATAAAAACAAAACCTGGCTTATTGTAACAGTTGTTTCTATTGTGGCCATCATTACAGGTTATTTTGTCTTTAAACCCAAGAAGAAAAGAAGAAAAAGTCTGGCTGGAGTAAGAAGAAAGAGACGAACTACTCGCAGGGGTACAGCAAAAAGAAGAACATCTACCAGGACAAGTAGCAGTACTACTCGCAGGCGAAGAAGAAAGCCCACTAAAAGGCTTAACGGTTCAAATGTGTTACTCATAGAGCCTCCTAAAATGATTGTGTCTAAAACAAAGCCAAAACGCAGAAAAACGACTTCCAGAAGCAAAACTACTGCAAAAAGAAAGCCTGTGACTCGAAGAAAAACAACTGCTAGAAGAAGTACTTCCACTCGCAGAAGAAGGGCTGCATAGTAAGCAGATAACTGATCATTTTAATTTTTTTAAAAGTTTTTATCATCAATAATTTTCAACAAAATGGATCTTACACAAGAAGAAATGGTTTTAGCTGGCCTGAATGGAAAATTAGCTGGCGCAAATCAAGAGGCTATTAATCAATTATTGGCCAGAGAAGCTTCAGCTCATCCATACAGACGCCAATTTTTAGAAAGGCTGAACTACATGCCTGAAAGT
Source organism: Thalassovita sp. (assembly GCA_002729595.1). Taxonomy (GTDB): domain Bacteria; phylum Bacteroidota; class Bacteroidia; order Cytophagales; family Flammeovirgaceae; genus Chondrinema. The sequence goes on from PBYL01000141.1 coordinate 4,820, forward strand.
ATTCAGCAAGAACTACTCACTGGTAGATTGCAAATGGTGGATCATACCTATTTTAAAACAGAAACATTTACGGGCTCCTCCTGTGATGTCTTTCAAGAGGATGATGATATTCAAGTTGGTGTAGGTAATGTGGCTAAAAGTCGTCTGGAAAAAAATCGTCCCTTTGTCCTTTCTGCCATTCAATTATTGTATGCTACAGATGCAGCTGATGCAGTAGCTAATTTTGAAAGTGTAGAATACCCAGTAGCATTAAAAAGAGGCGAAGTTTCTTTTAGGTATAACTCCAAAGATGTACTTGAAAAATTGCCTGTGTTAGGAAGTTTTGATCCAGGTCTAGATGGCTATATGATCGATAAGCAATATGGACTGTATGAATTGAAAAATCCGAAAGTAATGATGGATGATCGTATTGAGTTTGCAGTCAGACTGTATGCAGGTCAAACTTTGGGAGCAAATGCTCATGCCATTAAGGTGCATTTGATTGGCACTACAGTAAGACCTTTCTAAACAAAGAAGCTCAACTGAATTGGACATTAACCCAGTTTCATGCTGGGTTATAAATTTTTTTATATGAATAGCGATACTTTAGAAACCTCTTTCAATGCTTATGTAGCTGAATTAAGTAGGGCAAAATGGGTAGAAGCCCTAGAAATTGCTGTTACTGCTCAAGGTGGAGAGTTTAGCGTAAAATATGAGCATCAGCTTGATTATGATCGCATTGATGGAATTTGTGTGAACTATTTATCTGATGCATCAGATGAAAAGTCTGGTGAAATTGTAGAGTTTAAAATTGACAATGAAAGTGTATTCTTTGATAAGGGATTGGGTCTGGATTTTATCACAGCTAGAGACCACCTGAATTTAACAGATCGCTTTTTTCGTGTTTCCAAGAAAATAGATCGAGATGAAAATATACAAATCACGATCAAGGACACGACTACAGGTGCATTCACAGCATATGTGAGAAAGTTTTACTTATTGATGAGTAAGCCTGTATAAGATATGTCTTATGTACAAAAAATATTTTCTGGCAATCTGGCTGATGGAGGTTACGAGATTTTTGAAGAAAAAATCGGTCAATCCAAAAAACGCATCACAGGTGTTTTGATTCATCCTGGAGGCAATGCACAGAAAGTAAGTGTTACACTCAGGTATTGCAAAGGGACAAAGGCAGTTTTCAGGAAAATTGATATTGCGAAAAAATCTATGGTAGATGGGATTGCTTATGATTTATCCAAAAACTTCCATCCACTTTCCCTATCAGTGCATCAAGACATTTTAACAGGCAGCATCAGCAGTCAAGGAACAGGAAAAGTAAATATTTTTTTGAGATATGATTAACAGGCTGATTGAACAGGAAATACGAAAATTCAATGCAGAAAGCTTTGAAATTGAAAACAGGCTCATTGAAAATGACCAGGTTATTTACCTGCTTCCGAATCAGTTTGCCATTGTCGAGTATTTCCAGGTAAAAAGCAATGATAGTGTATTTGATATTTCAGTTTTTTCTGATGATAAAAAAATCAATTACACGGAAAAGAACTGTATTCCTATTCAAGATCCACTAGGGAGCAGGTATTTTGCTGCCTCTCACCGAATGAGCATTCACAGAGGATTTATACAATCTCAAAAGAAGGCACTGACCACTGAAGAATATTTTATCAACTACTATTTGGTAAATACATACTTATGCTAGCAGAACTTGAAAATATTAAAAATAGGGCAAAATATATTTCTCAATACTTTGAGATAAGGGATGGAGAAAACAGGCAATTACTCATTAGTACTCAAGTAAATAACCCTCAGAATGCCAGCTTTAATGATGTGATTGATAACTATGTCAATGATCCTACCTTTAAAGTGCTTGAAATCAAATTAGGCAATAGCCCTGGAGATAGTAAAAAAGTAACTTATTACTTATCTGCTGCGGGTTATGAAGGAGAAGAAAGCAACTTTGCTCAACTCTTAGCAGGTCATAGAGCTCATCAGAATGGTGTCGTGATTAATGGAATAGAGAAAACTGGGGGAAGTGTAGAAGAATTAATTGCCAACAAGCTAGCCGCCTATGATGCCCAATTACAAGAAAGGTTATTAGAAGAAAAGTTTTTATCCAAAAGCAGGGAGCTAGAAATCATTAAAGAATACAATGAGCGAGAATTAAAGCTCAAAGAAGAGGCTCAAAAGGAAAATATGAAAGTACTGGAGGCACAATTGAAAAGAGAGCGGGAAGAGCGAGCTACCTTAAAAGATATTGGTAGAGGTGCCATGGAATTTCTGGCAGGAATAGGCAAAGAATGGATTACAGGTAATAACAGACTTTCTGGTATTGATAGCAAAGACAAACCATCTGAAGAAACAAAGGCTATAAAGCCCAAAAAAAGCCCGATTAGCTTTCAAATCGTCAACCAAAATAATGCAGGCAAGGAAGAAGAAAAAGCAAACGATCTGGCCAGTGTACTGTCTGGATTATCCCAAAAAAAGAAAGCCCTTGTTCTGCAAATTATCCAAGAATCTGAGGATGAAGATTTTGTAGAAGACTTAGAAGCATTTTTAAAAGAGGACTCTGAAGAAGAAATTCAAGAAGCTGAAATCATGAGCCATGTCGAGCAAAAAGAAAATTCAAATTGAACTCCAGGTCACCGATCCTGAAAAATCAGGATGGCTGAATATAGGCCTTTCAGGTACAGAAGAATTTATCAAAAATATGCTGCCTAAAAACTCTAAAGCAGATAGGTTTTTTAGTGCAGTTTCCAGCGTCCTGACTATCCGATTTAAAGACAAAGAAGAAGCTGAAGAAGTCGAATTTGAAGAAATAAAAAAATGAGATTAGAAAAAAAACATACGACTTTTATTGTAGCTATTACAGTAGTAATAGTAGTAGTCGTGTATTTTTTAATCAAAAAAAATAAAGAAGCTAACAGCCCTGAAAATGACTTAGGGGCTATCTATGATCAGATACCAGAAAAATTCTATCCTTGTAATGATGGTACTTATAGCAGTACAGGCTATTGCAACTGGCATCAAGGAAGAGCTGAAGGAGAAGCAGTTGAATTTGCCACTGCCCAGGAATTGATTTATCAGGGATTAACTGTAAGTCCTGTTGATATTTATGCGGTTTGGCTACCTATCTCCCAGATAAAAACAGATACAGACCGTTTCCAAAACAGAGAAGAGGATTTTAGCCAGGAATCAGTTAAGCGCATTATTGAAAACTTTGATCATAACTTATTAGATCCAGTAACAGTCTGGCGAGATGTCCACAATCAAATATGGATGTTATCTGGACACAGCAGGCTTGAAGCACATAAGCAGCTTAGAAAAAAAGTAATTCCAGCTAGATTTTTTGTAGGTACAGAAAAAACAGCCATTGACTTTTCAAGATTCTATGCCAATAGAGGACAAACACCTGAAAAGCTTATTGGAGACATTAAAATTTTTAAGCGATTAAGGGATGAGGAAAAATTATCAGTGGCAGAACTGAAGAACAGGTTTGAAGGCATGTATAACAAATTAGAATTATATAGCTATTTAAACCCTCAAGGTGATTTTATTAGATACCTTTCATTGCCTAAAAACCAGCAAGATCAGTTTCCTCTACTAGAAATAAAAGCCATGTGGATTGGGACTTTAAAAAAGCTGTATCCATTAAAAATTACTAATGCCCATGAGGCAGAATTATTTCGGTACTTATACCAAAGTGCTGAAGGATCTAAACTAAAAAAAGACGATTTCTTCTTTAAGGTTTCTCAAGTGATCAATCGAATAGACTTTAACTCACATGAACCATTGGCCTTAGAACGCAAAGGAGATACAGGAATTTATGCGCGGTCAGATACTGGAGAAAGTGCTAAAAGAATCAAAGAAATTGACTTGGCATTAAGGAACTACAACAGCATTTTAAAAAACGATCGAAAAGCAGATAAAGAGCGAATTACTGCAACAGTAAACAGGCTATTACAAGAAAGGGATTATTTAAGTAAGGGGATATCAGAAAGCCTAAAACAGCAAACATCCTTATTTGGAATTAAAATTATTGCCTAATGAAAAATAAACAGATTCTCCTTCCAAGTATAGTACTGATAATAGTAGTGGTGATTTTAATTTATTCTTTGAAATACAAGAAAAATAAAACCCTGCAAGGTCTGGGAATGATAGAGCCAGATAACTGGCAAGGATTAGAGGTATACACAGATACTAAAAGCACATTAGGATCATTGGCTTCTGCTTCAGATAAAACCTATGATTTTATTACCAATATGGTCATAGAAATGATTGAAAAATCAAAAGATTTGGAATGGAGAAAACCTTGGAAGTCTGTAGAAAAGTATGGCATCTATGCACAGAATTACAATTCAAAAATTCCTTATAAGGGTTTCAATGCCCTGTTTTTAAACTTCATCATTCCATTTAACAGAAACAAAGCCTGGGATGTCCCCTACTTTTTAACCTTTAAACAAGTCAAAGAGAAAAAAGGTAAGATTAAGAAATTCGCTAAAGGCTATCCCATCTATTACTATAATGTAGTCTATAAAGATGGAAATAAAAGCATCAGCAAAGAAGAGTATTGGGAAAGGTATGATCACTACAAAAAATCTGGAAAACTGGAAGAATTAAACAGTTATGCTTTCTTAAAGTACTATACTGTTTTCAATGCGGAAGATATCGAGGGAATTGATTTTCATTTACCCCAACCTGTAGTTCCTCAAAGAGAAATTGAAAGAATAGAATCGGCTGAGGCAATCCTAAGGAATATGCCCAAACGTCCCCCGATCTATTTTAAACAAGATCGTGCATTTTACATGCCATCTCATGACTTTGTCAATATGCCAGATCAGCATTTGTTTGAGGATGATCATCAGTTTTATTCTACCCTTTTTCATGAATTGGCGCACTCTACCAAACATGAAACAAGACTGGATGATAAGCAAAGAGGTGGCAGTAAAGGAACTCCTGAATATGCCTTTGAAGAGTTAATTGCTGAATTATCAGCTTGTTTTCTTTGCGGTCAATCAGGGATATTTTTTGATGTCCTTCAGAAAAGCAGTGCAGCCTATCTTGAAAGCTGGAAATCAAGATTAATTGCTGCTATGAAACAGGATAATAAGTTTTTTATCAGAGCAGCAGGTAAGGCACAAAAAGCGGCGGATTACATCTTAGATAAAGATCCAGAAGGCATTCCCCGCTACATGCGAAATGATGCCATCTTAACGGACTGGAGAACTCAACAAGCATTACCTGTACAAGTTCGAAAACCGAATCATCCGCCAGAAATGATTCGTCAAGCTGGGAGTCAATTATCATTATTTGGTATCAAACTCCCAGCATAATGAAAACAACAAAATTAAAAAAAGCACTACGCATATTTCAATTAGGTTTTGTAGTGCTTACTGCGGTAATAATTATTCTAGAATTTATTGAAGAAAACAATCATGGAAAAATACAAAGTTGATATAGAAATCGAAGCTGAGAACCAGGCAGAGGCAGTAGAAAAACTAGAAGCATTTCAGAAAATGACTTCTGCTTTATCTCATGAAGAATTTATCATGACAGCCAATTTTATGGAAGAAAATCCAGCAGCTATCGCACAAATAAAAGCCTGGATAGATAACCCACCTCCTATTCTTTCTTCAGTGAAAAAGGTGTTATTCGGTAAATCAGCTTAAAAGATGAATCCTGTATTTATTACTTCTATCCTCAATAGCAAACCAGTACGGAATATCTCTACTGCCATCATTGTGATAGTAGTAGTTTTTGTAGTCTACAAATTTGGGCAGTCTGCTATCAATAAGATGAGAGAAAATACCAGGAAAGAGAATCTGGATAATTTAAACAATGCCTATGCAGCCAGAATCTATAACCTATTCTTTCCATTTGGAGAGCTTTGGGCATGGTGGGTGAATACCGATGAAGATAAAGTAATTGAAATAGCTGAACAAATAGGTAAAAAACGAATTGATGAAGTGGCTAAAGCCTATAGACTCAGTTACAACAGGGTATTAATTGATGACATTAGAAAATTCCTTGACGATGAGGAACAAGAAAGATTTTTTAAAGCAATAGCAGCATGAAAAAGAAAAGTAAAAAGCAGATAAAAACTATTGATGCCCTTATTGTCTCAATAGCTATTGTGCTTACTATTTGGGGTATTACCTATTTTCTTAAAAACAGGAGATCAAAGTCTGTAATAGCAGATAGCTCAAAAGATAATATTTCTTCATTTACGCAAGAAAAAAATTCGGTGGTCAAAACTGATAACACTCCCATTGCTTTTAAGGAAGTAAATAACAGTTATTTTGCTGAGAATCCTTATGCTTTTTCAACAGTTGACAAGCTCAACATCAGAGAGAGTCCAGGCAATGGCAAAGTAATCAAACAGGTAAACAAAGGATCCTATATTGGAAAACACACTGGTAAAAGTACAGATATTGGTACTCCGACAAGTCCAGGACGTTGGGCTAAACTGCAAACTGATGAAGGAGAAGCCTGGGTGTTTAGTGGCTTTATCGAAAGCAAGAAATCACAGCAATTAAGTGGACTCAATCAAAAAATTAAAGTCATTGCTTAAATGTTACCAAGAGGTTTTAGAAATAACAATCCTGGAAACCTAGTAATTACCTCTTCTGATTGGAAAGGCAAATTACCTATTGCACAAAATACTGATGGTCACTTTGAGCAATTCTCACAATTGTTCTGGGGTGTAAGAGCCATGTTAATTGATATTGTGGGTGATATCGCTCAAGATGGAAAAGACACTTTAAACAAGTTAATTGCTGAATACGCACCATCATTTGAAAACAACACTTCAGCTTACATTGATTATGTCAGCAGGAAAACAGGCTTGAAACCAGGTGAAAAAATCTCTTTAGACAAAAAGACTTTATCAAAACTCATCAGGGCAAAAATAGAAGTGGAAAACGGCAAACAATACGCTGATCTATACTACAAGGAAGCAGACTTTGAAAAGGCATTTAATGAATTACCTGTTTCTACCCTGGCTTTGATTGGTATCAATACCCATAAGCTGCCTGTACTCCTTGTTGTCTCAGCCATTGTTCTAGTATGGTTAATTACTTATAAGCTTATAAAAAAATGAGAGTGTTAAAGCAAGTAACATTAACTTTTGATGAGCAGCAAGCAGTTGCGTTAACAGCACCTGAAGGAGCTATCTATGCAGAATTAGTCCTTGAAAGTGATGATATATCTAGTATTGTTTCTGCCAGATTTAAAGAAGATGGAACAAGTCCTACTGCATTAGAAGGAATGCCATTAAACCACTTTTCTGTACTTGAAGTAAAGGGGATTAACCTAACTACTTTTAAAATCATAGCTACACAGGCTGGTAATCCTCAACGCTTAAATATTCAATACTATGGCTAATAATAGAAAGTATGAACTAGGCCGAAGCTATCAAACAACAGATAATAGTTCCAGTTCTGGAAATCAAGTTAATATTAATGTCTCTAATGGACAAACCACTTTTATGATCCCCGAAAATAATGGATTTGTGGCTATGTTCATCAATGGAGTTTTACAAAGACAAGGAATAGACTACACAATAATTGGTAGTGTTTTGGAGTGGATAAGTACAGACTTTAGTCTAGAATCAACTGATGTAATTACAATCCACTACTAATATGAAAACAACATTTTTTATCTATTTTTTACTAAATGTATTTTTTATCATGACTCTAATTCATGGAAAACATCTCAAAAATGCGACTATATTAGGTCAAAAAATTGATCTTACTGGTTATACAGCCTCACAACCTGGTCAGGTAACTAGCCTTCAGGTGGTTAATGACAGAATAAATGCTGAAAAGTTAAAAGTAGCTGCTGGTAGTGGTGCTTATGTGGAAATTGTAAACAATGAGCTAAAAATAAAAGCTACTGCAATTGCTTCTGTGACTGTTAATGCTGTGGCTGTAGATCTTACTAGTTTTATAGCTTCTAATTATACTACTGGAGATGAATTTCAAGAAGGTGATACAATTGTCTTAAAATCAGCTACAGGAGGAATAAAAACGTATTTACATACTGGAGGCTCAGCAATCAATGAAAATGATTTTGTTGAACTGGAAAAACCACCTTTAGAAGATGCATATATTAGAGCTTTGTTTGAAGCTGGGGAAGGTTTATCTTATGATGAAGCTACTGGCAAGTTTTCATTAAACAATCTATTAGAACAGCCTTTAGAGTATAAAGCAGGTGGTGAAAATGGAGAGTTATTGACGGGGATTGGACAATATTGGGATACTATGATGTTGGATAGTGATGGTAAAATATATGCTACTAGGTATGCTAATTTATATGTTTACGATCCATCAACCCAATCACTAACCACTTATAATAACTCCACTGTTGTTAGTTCTGGTGATGCTTTCCCAAGTGGAAATATTAATGGTAATAACATCATGTTCAAAGATGGTGACGAAATATATTTACCGTATAATGTTTCTGGAATCTTCCGATATAATTTAGTTACTGGTGAAGGTAAAGTATTTAATACTTCTGGAGGGGCTGCAAATGGTGCACAATTACCTTCTAATAATGTAAGAAGTGTTGACGGATTCAATAATTATATTGTTGCGGCCACTTCTGCGGGTTTATGGATTTATGATAAATCAACCGATACAGGAACAGTAATTACAAACGGTTCTAGTTTTAGTTCAGGTTCAGCATTTCAGGATAATGATATTTATAATGTTCAGATAGATGATAATACAATATATCTTGATGCAGATTACGAGGGGATCTGGGTATATGATATTCTAAATGATGCTGCACAAAGCTTCAATAATAGTAATTCGGGTTTACCTTCTTCTATTCAGCAATTTTTAACAGTAAGCCCCAATTATATTTTTAATCCTATGGATGAATCTGGGGTTAGTATGCACAATAGAATAACAGGTATTCATACTTTTTTAGATGCTTCTTATGTACCGTCAAATGGTGTTTCACTTCCTGCAAATATTGTTTATCAAACTGCATGGGATGGTGAAGAATTAGCTTGTGTTTACACTGATGGAAATACTTTAACGGGTATTTGGTTTTATAATCCTACAACTGATGAAGGACGATTATTAAATTCTGCTACTTCTGTTAGTGGAGATGCAGTACCAAGCTTACCGACTCAAGAATTTAAACTAGTTGCCAGGGATAAAACAAACGATATTACTTATATCGCTTTATCAGATAATCCATTTTTATACAAGCATTCGATTGCAGCAGGTGCAGAGCCAACACTCCCCCAACATTTAGCAACAATAAAAACTGTTGAAGAAAAGATAGCAGCTTCACAAGGCAGCTTCGAAGAAGGCATTGTACAGCAAAACCCATCTTCTATATTATCTGGCGACAACCAAAATACAGGAATTGCTTTGCCTAAAAAACCTAAGCCAGGGCTAATATTTGTCACCATCAATTCTACTGTTCACAGGTTAGGAAATGGTGTAAAAACGATGCCTTTTTATTTCAGTGTAGATGGTGGAACAACTGCAAAAACTTTTGAAGAATTAGCTATTGGAGACACACTATTTTTTAACGGTGCTATAACAGGTTTTGACCTGGACACCAATGATTCAATTGATGTGTATTACAATGCATAATATGTCTAAAAGGAGCTAAATTATTAAGCTCCTTCTACTTTCTTGAATACATCATGTTCTTTCAATTTTTTCAGCTATGAATGAATTTATTGTCAACCATATTTTAGGCATTATCATTTCTCAAATGGTAATTGGTATTGGAGCCTTAGTAAAGCTATATTTTGATTTTAATACGCTCAAAAGAGACTTTGTCAAAAAGGAAAAAGAAGATGAGAAAACACATAATAAAGATGAGCAATTAATCAAAGATGACTTACAGAAGCTAGAAGCAAAAATTGATAATAACTATGAAAAAATCGAAACCAAGATTGAAAACAATGCCAACCAAATAGAAAAGTTTCGGGAAGAATACCGAACCGATCAGCAGACAATCAGAGATACTTTAACTAAACTCAATTTGTATCATGAAATCCTGCAAGACAACATGAAAAAACTGGAAATAGCCTCAGCCAGAATTAAGAAGGATATGAATTAATAATTGATGGGTAAAGAGGATCAGGAAGATATCACCAAACAACTTTTAGAGAAAGGTAAAGAATTTATTGATTCAATGGAAAGGTTGTATATCAACTTATTTAATGCATTGATTTCTGATCCTGAAATATTTGTAATTGAAAAAAATGATAGCACACTTTCAAAGCCTGTAAAAGAAAAAAACATCTCCAAAATAAAAGTGATTGAAATCATAGAAAAAGAGCTAAGAAAGACTAAAAACACAGAAGTAAAGGAAATTCTAAAAGGAATAACTGCCGAAATTAATAATCTCTAAAATTCAATATTTTGTAAAAGTAATAGCAACTAGTTTTTACAAATATGCCGGGAGATTTCCGGCATTTTTACTTTAAATTTTAACCTTATGAAAAATATACTTACCCGCTTATATGATGATGGTAAACAAACCTTGGGAGAATGGAGAATCTATGAAAAAGAAAACTTACTTTTTGAGTGTAAAATATTAGAGCTCCCCTATAAGGATAATCAGTCAAATAAATCCTGTATCCCTAAAGGAACTTACCTGGTTAAAAAGCGACATGACCAAAGAAGTAAATTCAAATATCCACATTTACATATACAAAATGTGGTTAATAGAGATTGGATACTGGTACACATTGGGAATTTCCATACTCAAACAGCAGGCTGTTTGCTACCTGGAGCGTTTTTTTATGACCTTAATAAGGATGGGCTAAAAGATGTGACCAGCTCTGAAAAGACATTAAGTAAAATGATGGAGTTATTGCCTGAGAGTTTTGTCCTTGAAATTATTTAACTAATTTTGAGCAACTCTAAAAAAATTGCTTCAGAACACATGATCAATTTAAGATATTAAGTCAAAGTAAAAAGTCTGATTCATAATCAGGCTTTTTTTATGCATACTACTATTCTTCAAACTTATCAAGTGTTAATCCTCCGCTCAAATACAAATATCATAGATCAACATAAGGTTTTTAATACAACCGATTGTTGACTTTAATTACTATGATATGAAAACTACTACATCACACACACACACAAATTTGAATTTCAAGAAGATGAGAAAAAATTAAATGAACTGAAGCAGAAGCTTCATGCTTTAAATAAGAAATTCAAGAATGTTTTAATAAGGTTAGAAGGAAATAAAAAAGCTATTAGTTAGTTCCTGTCAAACATTAATTTATTAATTTCATCCGAGTAATTTTCGAAAACACCTGATCACAGATCAGGTGTTTTTTTGATAAATTGACTATTATTTAGTATTTTCAATACTCGCTAGGTATATATCATTTTTTGATATTTTGGAGCCAATGTTTCCAGCATTGGCTTTTTTTATACCAAGCTACTATTATTTTAATAATAGACTCATCATGCCAATACCTTGGTTTCTTTTAAAATTGTATCGAGTTCTATTTCAGCATAAGATCTTTGAGTAGTTTGAATACTGGCATGGCCAAGCATCTTACTGACTACTTCAATTCGTATTCCTGCATTAAGCCAGATCATACCTGCTGTAACTCTTCCAGAATGAGTGCTAATCCTATTGCATTTTTCTTCTGTAATACCTGCTAAGAAACATACTTCCTTGACCAGTTTGTTAAAATTTTGATTGGCAAAAAAAGGTAATTGATAATCATACTTTTCTGCAATCTTTTTGACCGTTGGAAATAAAGGAATTAAGCCTGTGAATCCTGTTTTAACTCTTGTATAATCAATATACTCGATGTCGTTTTTTACTTTTATCAGATCTCTTGAAAAGAGCAAATAAGAGGAATAATCCATACCAGTGTAACAACAAAACACAAAGACATCTCTAATTCTAGAGAGACGCTCATTTTTGAATTTGGCTGATAAGAGTAATTGTAATTCAGACTTAGTTAGAAATGCTTTCTTTTCAGTTCTGATTCGTTTAATTGAGTAGCTATTACAAGGCACAAATGATAAATAGCCTTTCTCATATGCATTCTTAAGTGCTGCATTTAGGAACTCTATTGTGCGTACAGCGACATTGTGTGAATTGTTACATTTTGTGGTGAGATAAACAAAAAAATTATCTAAGTGATATTTTTCTAATTTTTCAGCTTCAAGCAATCCTAAAAAGTTAACTATTTTTAAATGGTATTGAATTATTCGTTTTTTTGTTCCTTCAGCTAATAAATTATTAAGTCGGTATTCTTGAGTATAAATATCTGAAACCTTTTTAATATTGATAACTAAGTTGACATTATTAGATGAACGATCTTTTAAAAAAATCTTCTTTAGATAATTACTGTCAAACTCCACATTTTTATTTTCCAACTCCAAGAATTTTTGGTACAAATAAGATTTAATTTTAGCACGTTCATTTTCTTCTTCTTCAAATTCTTTTCCCTTAATAATTTTTGATTCTTTATTCCAGTTCTTTTCAGGTATTTTAATTCCTGTAGTGAATGGTGAATCAGTACGTTTCTTATTAATTGAAATATGGCAGTAGATCGTGACATATCCCTTTTTTTTACTTTTTCTAGCAAAGAATTGAGCGTCAAAGCTATTTTTTTCATCTAGTAAGTTTTTTTGAATTTTAGATTTATTTTTATTTAACATGCCAAACCTACTTTATTATGGTTATTTTTTATGTAATACATAGACATTTTTAGGTAATTTTAATCAAGGTGTTAACAACAGGAAAAGTGTTAACAAAATGATTACAAAATGAAGTTTCAGTGTAATTAATTGAATTTGAGTATTTTATAATACTGTAAACAGGAGTTTACAAAAGGGAAGAAAAAAGAAAAGTCTTCCTAGTAACTAGAAAGACTATCTGGGGTGGGCCCACGAGGGCTCGAACCTCGGACCCCCTGATTATGAGTCAGGTGCTCTAACCAGCTGAGCTATGAGCCCTTTGAGTATCTGCTACTCAATCGGAGGGCAAAAGTATATATTTGTTTATTTTTATGCAATACCTCCAATCAGATATTTCTTTATTTATTCATATTTTTTTCAATTTTTTCTGCTAATGCCTTCCCTTTCTTTAAACAATCGGCAATAGACACCCCTCCTTCCCAATTAATTGTGTGGTAAATATCTTCTGTTTCTAGTCTTTCCAATACTTCGTGAGCGGCATCTATCTTTTCTGTATACTGAGGTATAGATTTTTTCCACCTATGAATTTTTTGAAATACCGGTTCACCATCAATTTCGTAAACCCTTTTTAATTCATTGGTTACATTTTGCCTTACCGTATCATTATTATAAGATATTTCTTTCTCAAACTGGCTACCACCCACAAAACTAGTTAACAAAAACTCATCTTCTGGGCATCTTACAGGGAACAAACAGCTACTCCACATGCAACCTGCTGTATATAATCCGGCTTTTTTGGGGTGCAATCCTCCAAAACCATTTGGAACGGCTTTCATATCTGCTTTTTTAAATGCTGTATGAATTACTGCCAACTCGGGATAGTGTACATTGTTAAGGGGAGATATTTCTACCGTTGGTAATGTGTTTAGAATTTCAAAAGCACTGTAAGCAGGAAGTGATAATATTACCTTATCTGCCAGATATTCGCCAGACGTTGACTTCACTAAATACTGTTCACCTTTTTCAATAGCCAGTACCTTAGAGTTATATTTGATATTAACAGATTTAGCCAATTGGTCTGGAATTTCCTGCATTCCATTGTGAAAACTATAAGACACTCTTCTTCCAGAACTACTTTTAGTCTTCAAAAAACCTTTTATAA
>PBYL01000142.1 GCA_002729595.1 Thalassovita sp.
TCCCATGCGGATCGATGGCAGTTAATTTTAAAGCATCGTGCATTTTCCAATCTTGTGGTAAAGACAGATTAAGATTACCTGATGTTTGAGGTGGAATACTTGGAGATGCTACTTTGCCAGAAGCATATACTAAAGTTGCTGTATCGATACTAGCATCTGAATAATCTACCAACTGCCAGTTGAATGTGCATTGATCTAATGATGTATAGAAGTATCGATTCTCAACAGCTACATTTCCATCAAAACTATCTGGCAACTGATCTTCAATAGTGATATGTATTGGAGACCAAATCTCTTTTATGGTGTAAAAACTCGCTTCTTTTTCGCGATAAGGGCCTAAAATTCCATCAGGAGCATTGTTAGCAAAAGTATCAATCCTTTTTTCCTGATCTGATCTTTCCACACCTTCGTCACTAAAAACCCATAAAAAACCACCAGCAGAAAGAGGATTCTTTAACATTGAGTTATAGTAGTCGTCTAAACCTGCACCTAAACCACCATCATACAAACCATGTAAAAACTCTGTAGGGAAAAAGACATTTTCTCCATGAAACAAACCATCTTCACAGCAATCCCAATCTTTATAATGTTGCGTATCTGTGCCTCTAAACTTTTCCCAAGGGTGTATTAATGGCCTATTCTGTGGATCGTATTTTTGAAATTCGTCGTCTAGCTCCACATTCCAACCGCCTTCGTTTCCATTATCCCAAATTATTATACTTGGATGGTTTACATCTCTCACCATCATTTCTTCTACCAACTTCTTTCCTACTTCCGTATCGTAACTAGTCTGCCATCCGGTTAATTCATCTAGCACAAACAATCCCAAAGAGTCGCAAACTTCCAAAAAGTGAACATCAGGCGGATAATGAGACATACGCACAGCATTCATGTTCATCTCTTTAATGAGATTTACATCGATCTCACTCAATTCTCTGCTACTTGCTCTACCTGAAGATGGCCAAAAAGTATGTCGATTTACTCCTTTTAGCATCACTTTTACACCATTCACATATATGCCATCTTTTTCACGTAATTCAACAGTTCTAAACCCTATGGTTTCAGTTACTTCGTGAATAACTTTACTCTTCTTTTTTAGCTGAAACTTAATTTTATACCTATTAGGGAATTCCGGCGTCCAAGTTAAAACATCTTCAAATTTGGTTTGCAAGCTTACTTTTTCTTTAGACATACCCGCAGAAACTGAAAATGATTTGCCAATTGGCTTATTCTGCATATCATACAATTGCGCCTCTACATCACTCACACTGCCTTTACCTCTCAAATAAACATCAGCAGTAAAAGAGCCATCAGCTTTGGCATCAACCGCAGTTCTCTGGATATGGGCTTCTGGATAAGCTTTTAGGTAAACTGGTCTGTAAATTCCACCAAAAAGCCAGAAATCAGCTTCGCGTTCAGCAGTGTTTACACCTGCATTATCAGACTTGTTTTTAACTTTTACTTCAAGTGTATTTTCAGCACCTACATTTATCAAATTGGTAATATCATAGGTAAATCGATAAAAACCACCTTGATGCACAGGTCCAGCTAATTTGCCATTTATCTTTACTTCTGTGTCTGTCATTACCCCTTCAAACACTATTTCAACATACTTTTTCTTGAAACTTTTGGGTACTTCAAACTCATATCTGTACTGCCCAATTTCATCAGAAAGCGGTTGCTTATCTTTAGAACGACCATAGTTGTACACACCAAAACCTTGTAATTCCCAATTAGACGGAACTGGAATAGTAGTCCATTTGCCACTATTCATTCCATTATCTATTGTAAAATCCCAGTCTACCGTATGGTCTTTATCTTTACCAGACAAGTAAAATATATCTGTTTGCTGCGCTTTGAGTTGGAGGGTAAATAAAATAAAAAATGTAGCTGAAAAAATTTTATGCATTCTGGCAATGGTTAAAATAGTGAATTAGCTATTAATGACACAATCTATAAAACCTACGAAAGAAGTGGAAAAATTATCCTGCAAAATCACTCAAACACAAAACCCTGACTTACAAGCCATTTACTTGCATTGTCAAAAGCTAATTGGTAGCAATCTTCTTCGGTGAATTCTCTATCCTGCATTTCTTCTAAAATATGCGGGTACTGCCCGGCATTAGACAAACTTTTGAAAAAATAAGGGATTCTGGC
The DNA here is from genome assembly GCA_002729595.1 of Thalassovita sp. Lineage (GTDB taxonomy): Bacteria > Bacteroidota > Bacteroidia > Cytophagales > Flammeovirgaceae > Chondrinema. Next base: position 2,158 of record PBYL01000142.1, read on the forward strand.
TGGATCGTTTAATTGCGAAGTACTAAAAAAATCTGCACCAAAAACCAATGGCAAGTTTTTGTCTTTTGCGTAAGCTATATGGTCATAAATTACTTTGTCATTATCGTTATCGAGGAATGCTCTCACAAAATTTACTCCGGCAAAGCCATTTCTACGCTTTAGTTCTTCAATCAACTCATCAGGCAAATTTCTTGGATGATCACAAATTGCCCTCATGTTAGAGTGACTCGCAATTATTGGAATATCAAGTTTTGATTGATCAATGGTATTTAAAATATCGAAAGCCATTAGATCACTTGTATGTGAAAGGTCTACCGCAATTTGCTTTCCATCTAAATACTTAAGCAATTGCTTACCATCGTCTTTTAAGCCTTTATCTGAAAAATTACCTCCTCCAAATCTGTTTTCTGTATGATGGGTAATGGTGATATATAATAACCTATTGAATCGATTTAAGATCGCATCTAATCTTTCAAAGCACAAATCGAGCGGTTCATCTTCTTCTAAAATTCCAGAAGCATTTTCGATGGCAGGAACTAACGCTGTCTTATCGTTATTTTTTATTTTTAAATCTTTGGCTGCATCGTATACCCAATCTTTATAATTAGTGCATAACTGCTCGTAAGCATCAAATTGCTTAGATGCATTCTCTACACTTCCGGCATTTGTAGCAGTAAAAACAGCTAAAACCTGAAGCTTTACATCTCCTGCTTTTAAATTTGGTAATGCACAACCTATTGCCTCTGAATTAAGTGCATCTGCACCGGGCACGTTTACTAAATAAGATAGTAAATCACAATGAAAGTCTATAACTGGAAACATGGCCCGAAGTTATAAAAAAGCTTTTACTAATCTGAAGATGCAGATAAACTTTCGGTGTTTCCTTTCTTTTTACCAAAGTATGATTTGATTTTGCCAGACAAGTTTTGATAAAAGACATAGTAAAAATCTGTATCAAACAACCTTGCATCTTTTCTTGCCTGTTTGAGGAAGAACAAACCAAAAGCCAATAAAATGACATTAGCCGCCCAACAGCCAACTACTGGAGAAATCACCATTTCTTTAGCATATTTCTCTCCCATAATAGTGGTTATATAGAAGATGATAAAGAATATAATAGAAACAATTACAGGCACACCTAAACCACCTTTCTTAATAATGGCTCCTAATGGAGCACCAATTAAGAACATAGCAAACACAGCCAATGTCTTAGTGAATTTTCTGTGGATGTCTATCTCGTAAGCATTGAGTTTCTCCTCTTGTCTTTGCGCACGATCTACATTCGTTTCTAATAAATTTAGAATGCTACTGGCTTTAGAATGCGCTCGCACATAATCCTGATTCACCAACTCTTGATCCATTAGCTCCTTCACTTTGGTTTCTAATGGCTCACCTTCTTCAGGACTGTAAGCAACAGTTTCTATTTTTCTTATTTTTTTATCCTTATTTAGATCTGGATCTTTTTTAGGAAGTGTCTTGAGCTTATCCCTTACCGCTGGACCTTTATCCAATGGTTTCGGAGTAACCTTTTTGTCAGGTTGCTTTTCTTCTTCCTTTTTCCTAAGCTTTTCTAATGGCTCTTTACTTTTAGCAGAATCTACTACATCTGTAGGTTTTGCTTGATTGTTAATTTCCTCATCATCTATTGTAGAATCTTTCTCTACAGGTAATGGAGGAATAGATACACCACCATCTGGATTTCTCTCCCAGAAATTATAATAAGAGTATACGCTTCTTTTGAAGTTGTACATGTATCTGTCTACCATATGGTTTACAGAATCCTTTTCATCAAAAAGGCGCTTGGTGTTTTTCATGAGGTTATGCCCCTTAAAAAACTCCTCATCAGTCTCTTTTAAACCGAAAGATTCGAGGCTAAATAAAAAGCGGGCAGAATCAAACTCTTGCCTAAAAAACTCAGTGTCTTGGTTACGTCGCTTCTTAGCAGATTCTTCCGAATAGATATTCCCATTCTTTAAGTCTAGTGCTAAAAAGCTACCTAAGGTCTGCATTTGACCACTTTTTGCCATGATCACCTGTATGTTACCTCGCCTGTCAGTATGGTTATAAATCATGATACCTTCAAGCGATTTCCCATCTGGCAGTTTCTTTTCTACCTTAATTCTCCAACCAGGTAAATCGTTGTAAAAGGTATTTTCTTTAAATTCTAATATGGGTTTCTTTTGCTTTATATCGTATAGCAAACTGTAAGCTTTCAAGTTTGCATAGGGTGCAATTCTATCATTAAAATAAAAGGCGGCTATTGTTACGAAGAAAATGTAAATAGCGACAGGTCTCAAAATTCTCAATAAAGAAATACCAGAACTTTTAATGGCTGTAAGTTCTGAGTGTTCACCTAAACTACCAAAAGTCATAAGTGAAGAAAGCAACACAGCTAAGGGCAACGCAACTGGTGTAAGTACCAGCGAAAAGTAGCCGAAGAGTTCTGCATATACATCAAATCCAAGTCCTTTACCTACAAAATGCTTAAAGTTTTTGATCATGTACTGCGTAAGAAAGATAAACAGTACAATAGCAAAAGTCAGAAAGAACGGACCCAGAAATACCTTAAATATTAACTTATCGAGTTTTTTGAGCATAAGAAAGGAACGCCAAAAAAATTAATGTGACTATTTATTGGTTTCAAAATTATAACCCCAATTCCAAGACAAAAAGTTTTTAACAATCTTTAATATGAAAAACCTTCTGATAATCAGGATATTCCTCAAATCAGAAGGTTTATTCGAAAGATTTATTACTTGAAATGATTTATTCTGTCTCAATTGCCGACTGAATTTCATAAAGTTTTTTGTCTGAGTAAGCTCCTTCTGTATGATAAACTATGTTTCCATTTTTATCTAACACAAAGAAGTAAGGCAAGTCTTTTTGGCCAAGATTTAACTCTTTCTTATATTCATTTATCTTTCCTGTATAAATCACCATGTTCTTATGGAATTTAGAATCAATTCCAGATTTCATTTTACTAGCAATTTTATTATCTGCTACTTTATAAATTCCTTTTAGTAAAGCCACAAAATACATATTTACATCGTAATCGTCAGTTGGGATAAAGGCAACTTCTGGAGGTTCAACAAATGTTCTATACATAGGAGAATACCAGCCTTTTAGCAAATCGTCAGATTTTTTAGAATATGCTACAGCAATCAGTGTAAATTTACCTTTGGTATCTTGTGGTAAAACAACTTTCTTATCTTTAAGCGTTTCACCTTCTATTGATGGAAATTTTTTGCCGTTTTGGGCAAAAATTGAAATTGGTAGTAATAAAGAAAGTACAATTAATTTAAGTTGGATTCTCATAGTATTGATTGGTTAATGAATGTAAAAAACTAAAAAGCATACAAAAAGATGCCATAAACAGATTTTACCTTAATTTTTAAGTTTTTTGTCTCACTAAAACTTCTCTGGTTAAACTATAGTACCTTCTTTTGTATTGTAATAAGAATAAATTTTAAAATACTAATTGAATGAAACAGTCGGGAATAGATAAAGAAATGTTTAAAGAAGGGATGAGTTATCTCACTGGAGCGGTAAACATAGTTACAACAGATGGAAAAGGAGGAAAAGGGGGATTTACTGCTACAGCAGTCTGTTCTGTTTCAGATACACCTCCTACTTTATTGGTCTGTGTAAATAATAAAACCAATTTAGCCGATTTAATAACAGAAAATGGAAGTTTTGCAGTTAACATACTTCATGCAGGTTTAGAAGATTTATCTAACAGATTTGCTGGATACGATGGTGTAACAATGGAAGAGCGATTATTAGAAGGTGATTGGTCTACCCTTAAAACCGGAAGTCCTATTTTAGAAGATAGTATTACTAGTTTTGATTGTGTTTACGATAAATCAATAGTATCAGGAACACATACCGTTATTTTCGGAAAGATCGTTGAAGTGAAAATCAACAAACAAGAAAACCCTCTTTTGTATTTCAACAGAAGTTACAGAACGCTACTATAATAAAATACTTCTCTAAAGCTTATAAGCTATGGTAACGATAATTTTTTTTTTCGTATCCAAATGCTAACTTTGAAGCTACTTACTTATCAAGAAAGACTGAGGGATTGGGCCCGATGAAGTCTTGGCAACCTGAATTAATTTAAGGTGCCAATTCCCATCCTGTTTCGAGCAGGAAGAGATGAGTGTACATTTTTATTCTACCTCCCCCTTCCTGACAATCAGACTCTGGATATGTAAGATCAACTGAAACTTTATTTCGGACATTTTTTTACACATTTTCCAAAAACTGATGCAACATAACATCAAAGACATATTATCAAAGAGAATCCTTGTGCTAGATGGTGCAATGGGTACTATGATACAAAGGTATAAATTAGAAGAAGAAGACTTTAGAGGTGATCTATTTAAGGATCATGATCATCCTCTAAAAGGCAATAATGATATACTTTCTTTAACCAGACCTGATGTAATTAAAGAAATTCACGCAGCCTATTTTGAAGCCGGAGCTGATATTGCCGAGACCAATACTTTCTCAAGCAGTTCAATTGCACAAGCCGATTATAATATGGAAGATCAGGTTTATGCGATGAATAAGGTTTCAGCAGAAATTGCCAGAGAAGTAGCCGAAGAATTCACGAAGAAAAATCCTGATAAACCACGTTTTGTAGCTGGTTCTATCGGTCCAACAAATAAGACAGCTTCCATATCACCAGATATTAATGACCCTGGTTATAGAGCTATTACATTTGATGAGCTAGTAAAAGCATTTAGAGAACAGGCAGAAGGTTTAGTTGATGGCGGTATTGACTTCTTTTTAGTTGAGACTATTATTGACACATTAAATGCTAAAGCGGCTTTATTTGCTTTACAAGAATTAATGGAAGACCGCAAGCAAGAATGGCCTATTATGGTTTCTGGAACCATCACTGATGCTAGTGGCAGAATTCTATCTGGTCAAACTACAGAAGCATTCCTGATATCTGTATCGCATGTTCCATTATTAAGCATTGGTTTAAACTGCGCTTTAGGAGCAAAAGATTTAAGACCATACTTACAAGTGTTAGACAAAGAAGCAGACTTTTTTGTAAGTGCACACCCAAATGCTGGTTTACCTAACGAGTTTGGCGCTTACGACCAAACACCTGAACAAATGGCTTCACAAATTGGTGAATTTCTCGAAGAAGGCTTAGTAAATATTATTGGTGGTTGCTGTGGAACAACTCCAGACCATATCAAGCTTATTGCACAGGAAGCAGCCAAACATCAACCTAGAAAATTAAATCAAGAAGAAGTTCAATAATCTTTCAGAACCTCTAAAAATTGCCGTTGAATCGTATGACTTATCATTTAAATAATATACCTCCTTTAAAGCTTAGTGGTCTTGAACCATTGGTAATTACGCCATCTTCTAACTTTATTAATATTGGAGAAAGAACCAATGTTACTGGCTCTAGAAAGTTTTTAAAACTTATTCGTGAAGAAAATTACGAAGATGCACTATCAGTTGCACTAGATCAAGTGAGAGGTGGTGCACAGGTTTTAGATGTAAACATGGATGAGGGGATGCTTAATGGTAAAGAAGCCATGGTTAAATTCCTAAACCTGATTGCTGCTGAGCCAGAAATCTCTCGTATTCCGATCATGATCGACTCATCTAAATGGGAGATTATAGAAGCTGGATTAAAGGTTGTTCAAGGTAAATGTATTGTAAACTCAATCAGTTTAAAAAACGGAGAAGAAGAGTTTATAGAACAAGCCTCTAAAATAAAGAAATATGGTGCGGCTGCGATTATCATGGCATTTGATGAAAATGGGCAGGCAGATAGTTACGAAAGAAGAATTGAAATTTGCGAAAGGTCTTATAAAGTCCTTGCAGAAAAAGTAAAATTCCCTGTACAAGATATCATATTCGATCCAAACATATTTCCTGTAGCAACAGGAATGGAAGAGCACAGACAAAATGCTTTGGACTTTTTTAATGCTACCAAATGGATTAAAGAAAACCTTCCAGGGGCAAAAGTAAGTGGCGGTGTGAGTAATGTTTCTTTCTCATTTAGAGGGAATAACCCTGTAAGAGAAGCCATGCACTCAGCTTTCTTATATCATGCCATTAACAATGGTATGGACATGGGAATTGTAAACCCAACTATGTTGGAGGTGTATGATGAGATACCTAAAGACCTGCTAGAGAAAGTAGAAGATGTATTATTAGACAGAAGAGATGATGCTACAGAACAACTTCTAGAGTTTGCAGAAACTGTAAAAGGGAAATCAAAAGCTAAAGTTCAAGACAACAGTTGGAGAGAAACACCTGTAGAAGAAAGACTGGCTCATGCATTAGTAAAAGGTCTTATTGATCATATTGATGAAGATACAGAAGAAGCCAGACAAAAATACGACAGACCGCTTCATGTAATTGAAGGGCCTCTTATGGATGGGATGAACATTGTTGGAGATTTGTTTGGTTCTGGTAAAATGTTCTTACCTCAAGTTGTTAAAAGTGCCCGTGTAATGAAAAAAGCGGTTGCATACTTAATGCCTTACATGGAAGAAGAAAAGGCGTTACTGAAACAACAAGGAGGCGCAGAATTAAAATCGGCAGCCAAAATTTTAATGGCAACAGTGAAAGGTGACGTACATGATATCGGTAAAAACATTGTAGGTGTTGTACTTGCTTGTAATAGCTTCGAAATTGTCGATTTAGGTGTAATGGTTCCTGCTGATAAAATTATTCAGAAAGCTATTGACGAAAAAGTGGATGCCATCGGTTTAAGTGGATTGATCACTCCTTCTTTGGATGAAATGGTGCACGTTGCTAAAGAAATGGAGCATGCTGGTTTAAATATTCCTCTTCTTATCGGAGGTGCTACTACTTCAAGAATTCATACAGCGGTGAAAATAGAACCTCACTACTCAGGTTCTGTAGTCCACGTAATTGATGCTTCTCGAAGTGTACCTGTTGCATCTGCGCTTACAGGTGAGAATGAAGAAATTAAACAAAGAGAGATTAATAAGTTTAGAAGTGAATATGAAGTTTTGCGTGAAGATCATGCAAAAAGACAGGGTGCTAAATCTTATATTTCACTAGCTGATGCAAGAGCCAACAAAACAAAAATTGATTGGGACAATCAGCAAATAGTGAAACCAAACTTTTTAGGAACTAAGGTATTTGAAAACTATAGCCTTGAAGAGTTAACCAATTATTTTGATTGGACTCCATTCTTCCAATCTTGGGAACTAGCTGGCAAATACCCTAAAATTCTCGAAGACCCTATAGTTGGTAAAGAAGCTCAAAAACTGCTAAACGATGCCCAAGCAATGGTTGCTAAAATTGTAGCAGAAAAGAGCTTTACTGCAAATGCAGTCATTGGCTTCTTCCCTGCCAATACCATTTCTGATGATGATATGGCTGTTTATAAGTTTAATGCTGAAACAAGTGAAGAAGATAGAAGCGAAACGATTACAGTGTTGCATCACTTAAGACAGCAAAATAAAAAATCTGCTAAAACAAGTAATCTGTGCCTCAATGACTATATAGCTCCAGTTGAAAGCGAAAAAGCTGATTACATCGGAGCATTTGTTGTTACGATACATGGTGCTGAAGAATTAGCTAAGCAATACGAAGCCGATTTAGATGACTACAACAGCATTATGGTAAAAGCATTAGCCGACAGGTTTGCTGAAGCATTTGCAGAAAGATTACACGAACGAGTAAGAACTGAGTTTTGGGGATATGTTCCTGAAGAACACTTAGTAAACGAAGACCTCATTAAAGAACAATATGTAGGTATTCGTCCTGCTCCTGGCTACCCTGCTTGCCCAGATCACCAAGAAAAAACGGCTTTATTTAGTTTACTAAATGCAGAAAGCAGTACTGGTGTAAAACTTACAGAAAACTTTGCAATGGCACCTGCCGCATCAGTAAGTGGATGGTATTTTGCCAATGAGAACTCCAAATATTTTGGTTTGGGCAAAATCACCAAAGATCAAGTTGAAGATTATGCAAAACGTACTGGCAAGTCTTTAGAAGAAACAGAAAGATGGTTAGGTAGCGTTTTAGCCTACTAAACACAAAAAAGAAGCTGCATCAAATGATGCAGCTTTTACTTTTTAAAATTACAATGCTTTAATAACCTGAACTTCCTCGTTTAGATAAGCGATAGTTTAAAATTTACCATCTACCATACTCAGGAATTCTCTAGTAGCCTCACCTGAAAAATCCCAGCTATATTTTCTTACATAATTTTCTTTAAGCATTCCTATTGCTTCATGATAGTCTTTACATTGATCTATCTTATCAATAGCTGTATCGAACTCAGCCTGGTCATCTCCAAATAATTCCTTCTTATATCTCAACTTCATATTTAAAGGAATATTCCCTCTTAGAGGTTTTGTAGAGCCAACTTGACCTTGATTTACTTTATTAACCAGATTTGAATAACCGCCATTGGTTTCTTTTTCATCCTCTTCTTCTGGCTCCTCATCTTTAAATAATGGCTTCTTAAAAGAAGTTTCCTGTGTCTCTGGCTTAGTTTCAGCAGGTTGTTTCTTTTCTTGTAACTGCTCTAAAAGTGTTTTAGATTGTACCTTTTGCTCACTTGGAGTTTCATCTGGAACAGAAGCTTTTGTAATACCAGGAGCTTCTTCTTCAATTCCATCTTTATCTAAGAAATCGTCGAAAGCAGATTCGGTTTCTTCCTCAACATCTGGCTTACTTACAAAACCTGTTTCTTCTACAGTCTCCTTAGGTGTTATATTATTTTCTGGTAATTTCTCTTCTTCTTCTTGCTCCGGAGTAAATAGCGGTTTGCTTTCTTCTTGTTTTACTTCCGGCTCAGATTTTATTGGCTCAACCTTGGCAAAAGTTTCTTTTTCATTAGAAAAATCTTCAAACTCAAAACCATCACCAGATTCTTCTTCGGTAGTTGATTGAGTTGAAAATGCATTTGAAGAAGCATCAGTTTGTGATTTATTGTCTAAATCAAAATCACTCTCGTCTAAAGATGGCTCTTCAACAGATTCTTCATCTACACTGATGAATGTTTTATCTAAATCAAATTTGCCATATACATCATATTCGTGTATTACCTCACTTGTATTGCTTAGTAAAGCCGGATATTTGTTGATGCATTTATATAAAACCTTTAATGCTTTTTTAGTTTTTACTTTGCTACCTTCTTCTAGTAAAGCATCAAAATATTTTTCTATTAATGGGAAATGGTATCTATAATATTTTTTTAATGGCATTAATTGGCTTTTCACGTGGATTTTGCCATTAAAACTTTCAAAAAGCTTTTCAAAATAGTCTGGTGGACTTATCAGAAAGTTTAAGCTATCTTTAATCACTTCAGCCAGAAAACCCTCAAAATCAGTTCTAGAGATGCTGATATTTTTTGAAAGTACATTCATTAGCTTATTAAAAGCTTGTCTTACTTCAGGAGCAGTATAATTAAAGTAAGGACTGTGAAGCGCCCCTCCTTCTTCCTGCCAAAGCAAATACATGCTTTTAACCAAAAACAAATTGATCTGTCTAATTTGGGTAAGGTTGACTAGTTGCTTTCCTTCAATTACCTGATGATCTTTAAAAAATTCATTACAAATTTTATCAGATACCTCCTCAGCGTAATTTCTGATATATGTTTTATTCAGTTTGTAATTCATAAAAAAAATTTCGAAAGCCTGAAATTAAAAAATCTCGCCTTAATAATTGCGCTTGTGTTATATTATAACTTATTGATGTGCGAATTGAATAATGCTTTGTTGCAAAAAATATACAATAGCTTGTTTTAAACTTAAATTTATTTTCAAATTTATCAACTTCTTTATTAAAAAATAAATTTAAAAAATTCATATTGCCCTTTAACGCAAAAAGCGCCTGAAAATGTTACTTTCAGGCGCTTTTACAAAAAAAAACACAATATTTCTATACAATTATATCTTCAGTTATGCTATTGTTTGCTTTTACAATGGCAATTACTGCATCCATAGTCAAATAACTTTTTTTCTTTCCTAGCTCTTCTAGTATGTATTCTGTTGCTGTGAGGTAAGAGCTTATGTTCTGCTCATCTTTCTTTTGGAGTGTTCTGTACTGCTCTAAAAGCGCCGTTACTTGCTTTATCTCAGATAGAGTTAAAAGCTTTTTAAAATGAATAGGAAGCTGCTCAAATATCTGAAGCTCTTCCTTTTGCTTTGCTGGCTTTGAAAATAGGAATTTCATACTATGCATTTAATTAATGTAGGATAAAAATTTTTGGTAGTAGTTGGATATGCTAATGTATAAATCTTCAGGAATTCATCATTCATGACATATTTACCATATTAAGTAAATAATTTTTTAGA
>PBYL01000143.1 GCA_002729595.1 Thalassovita sp.
CTCTATCTGAAATTCCGTAAGAGAATTTGTCGATAGATTGAGTTTCGTGCTTACCAGTTAATCTTAAGTGGTTATCAGCTCCATATACATCGATGTGAGCTTTTATGATATCTGCAGGAGCAAATGCTTGGCAGATTGTATCGTATACTTCTTTAGAACCAGACTCTCTTAATGCAGAGTTTGAGAAGTTTGCGTGCATACCTGAACCGTTCCAGTCAGTATCACCAAGAGGCTTACAGTGCCAGTTGATTGATAAACCGTATTTTTCAACAGTTCTTTCTAAAAGGTATCTAGCAACCCAGATCTCGTCACCAGCAGCACGAGCTCCTTTAGCGAAGATTTGGAATTCCCACTGTCCTGTAGCAACCTCAGCGTTGATACCTTCAACGTTAAGACCTGCTTCAAGGCAGATATCTAAGTGTTCTTCAATAATTTCTCTTCCGTAAGCAGAAGTTCCACCAACACCGCAGTAGTAAGGACCTTGTGGTGCAGGGTATCCGTTTGAAGGGAAACCTAATGGTAAGTTAGTTTCTGGATTCCAAAGGAAATATTCTTGCTCAAAACCAAACCAGAAATCATCATCCTCATCATCTATAGTAGCTCTTCCGTTTGATTCGTGCGGAGTGCCATCAGCATTTAATACTTCTGTCATTACCAACCATCCGTCTTTTCTAGCCGGATCTGGAAATACTGCAACAGGTTTTAATAAACAGTCAGATGAACCACCTTCAGCTTGTTCAGTTGAACTACCGTCAAATGACCACATAGGAAGGTCTTCTAATTTACCGCTGAAGTCTTTTTCGATTTTAGTTTTGCTTCTTAGGCTTTGTGTTGGTTTATAACCATCAAGCCAGATGTACTCTAATTTTGCTTTCGCCATTCTAGTTGATTTTATTGAATTGGAAAAAATTGCTTTAAAAAATCACTTCAAATTTAAGAAAAAGTACTTAAACTTGGATTATTAGGTGATAAATGTAGTCATATTTACAGAAATTACTAAAAAAAATCATGCAATTGCTCAAAAATTTAAGTAAATGAAAATTTTACATACTAAAATTAAGAAATTGTTAATGCAAGATTAGCTTTTCTGTATAAGTTTTAAGTTTTGGTGTTAATAAATGCGGTTATTCGTTGTTTTTTACTCCTTTTTTTGTGAAAAACTTAAAATTAAGTACAAATAAAAAAAGTAAGTACATGTACTTACTTTTACTTAATTATTGCTACGAAATGATATGTATCAAATTTTTTAAAAATTATATCTTGCGCTGATAATAAAATTTCTTCCTGCTGCACTAATCCCGGAACTATATGGTCTATAATGTAAGTCAGTTATATTTTCCAAAGCAGCTTGTACAAACAATCCATTGATAAATCTGTAAGAAGCTCTAGCATTAAAAGTGACCCAAGACGGTGTTCCATCTTCCGTATAAAGATAATCTTTGTCAACCTCAGAAGGAGCAAGGTCTTCGAATCTCATCCATCCATTGTAATCGCTGAAAAGCTCAACCAACAGGTTTTTGTTTTTATACATTAATGATATTTGACCAAACTCTGGTGAAACGTGTCTTAGCGGCACATTATCAATCTTATCTTTACCATATATATAGTTGTAAGTACCTCTTAAGCTAAAGTTTCTGCTAATTTCATAACTTAAAGATGTGCTAGCACCTAAAATGTAAGCTTTACCAGTATTTGTTTCAGCTTGTACTTCGCTTAGTTCGCCATCATACAAAATTGAATCTTGTCCATTAAAAGAGAAAGCTCTTCTAACCATCGCATCTGTTAAGTAGCTATAGAATACAGTAACATCAAATTTTACCTTATTGAATAAAGCCTTACTAATTCCACCTTCAATGTTGTAGCTGTTTTCTGGTTTTAAGTCTGGGTTAGGAACTACAACAATGCCATCGCCAGAATCGAATACTTTTCCTACATCGTCGATGTTTGGAGCTCTAAACCCACTAGACATGTTGAAGTTATACTGGGTTTTATTATCTGGTCTGTAGGTTAATCCCAAGCTTCCGTTGATTGAGCCAGTATTTAAGCTAGTCTCATCATAAGGGAATGGGTAAAAAGATTTATCGTCGAATACTGCTGATAGAGAAACATAATTAGCTCTAATACCTGCTGAGAAAGTCAATTTGCTATTGAAGAAGTATTTAGCACTGGCATACAAAGCTCCATTGGTTAAGTCGCTACCACCACTTGGATATCTTGTTGATGTAGGAGTAGTTTCCTGAGTTTCTATATTATATATATGCCCAGTAGAATTCACCTTATTGTGAACTACCTCAACTCCATAGTATAGCTCAACTTTTTCGTCAGCTAAACCTTTTTCTGCATCTAAATTCCAAGAGAATACATCTACAGACTCAACTCTTTGTCTTAAGTTAGCACTTCCAAAGCTACGGTCGTTTCTGCCTTCTTCTACTTTTTGGTAAGCAAAGGTATTTTTTAGACGCTCAAACAAAGCAGTTTTCTTTTTGATGTCTGCTTTTAAAGCATGTAGCTGCCAAGTTTGCGGAGAGTAGTACCATTCTGCATATCTCAATGCACCGCTTCTTCTTTGGATAAGTCTATCGTATCTTGGTACATCAGAAGTTTTAGAATAATGGAAGCTATAGGTAAAGTCTACATATTCTGATGCTTTAAAGCCTAACTTGTTGGTGAGATTTAACTGATTGTAACCAGAGAATTTTTGAACATTATAATCATCGTTTGTTACTACTTGATCTTCGCCATCTACTCTTACAACATATTCTAGTCTTTTACCAAAGTCTGCATAATCGTCTGGTCTGTTTCCACCGCTTCTTAAATCATCAAAATCTGAATAGGTGGCACTACTCAATAGAGACCATCTTTTACCAGAAAGGTTAATATCGAAATGACCAGTATTCTCATTGTTAGCTGTAGAGTATCTAGCTAAAGCGCTTCCTTCTACATGTAATTTGCCTATATTGCTGTATTCTGGTGTTCTTGTATGAAAATCCATTACTCCACCTAACGCATCGCTACCATACATCACCGAGCCTGGACCAAAAACAACTTCTGCACTTTCTAAAATGTTAGCATCTAGCGAGATGAGGTTTTGTAGGTTACCACTTCTATAAATGGCATTATTCATTCTTACACCATCTAGTACTATTAATAATGAGTTGGCTGCAAAACCTCTAATCATTGGGCTACCACCACCAAGCTGACTTTTTTGCATAAATACATAGCCAGTTTGTTGTAGCACATCTGCCGTGGTCTGCGGATTTTTAAAAGCGATGTCTTTTGGCTGAATGCCAATAATCTGATTCGGGATGTATTTTTTCTCCTGTTCAAATTTGTTTGCTGAAAGCAATACTTCCTCTAAGCTAATAAGGCTTTCTTCTAGCGTAAGTGTGCCATTGCCAGCAATAATTTCTGAAAGTTTAATTGTTTTAGTGGCGAAACCAACGTGTGTGATTACCAAAGTTTCACCGGTATTAAATCTTTCGATATTTACTTGGCCTTTTCTGTTAGAAACAGCGATTAAGCTCGGTTGAGATTTGGCTCTTATTACTACACCCTCAACTGGTTCTTGATCGAAATTATTAAGAATAACAATTTCTTTCGTCTCTTGGGAGAATGCCAGTGAGCATTGAAAGATAAAAAAAGCTAGTAGTAAAATTCTATTCATAGTTTAAATAATAATTGATGAAATTGTTTGAGTTTTATAGCTAGTGTTTCTGTGGTTATAAGCAAAAGTATTAAAATGCATTAATTGAATAGTGGAATATCGCTTTATGCAAAATTATAAATTACTCAATCATGATTTAATTGGTATGAGCATGAATTACAAATCGTCTTGATCTGTATCTGTTCTAATACTATGTGTTGCTACTACTTGAGAGTTGTATCCTTGTTCTTGTAAGTATTTACTGAAAATATCTGTATAGCCATGCGTAACAAATATATTTTCTGCTTCACTTTCTTTTACTGCTTTTAATAAGCCTTTCCAGTCTGCATGATCAGACATTACAAAGCCTGTATCTACTGCTCTTCTGCGTTTCATTCCTCTTATAGCCATCCAACCAGAGGCAATTCCTGTGGTGTAAGGATTGAACTTTCGCATCCATGGACTGCCAAATGCAGAAGGTGGTGCTACAATTATTTGTTGTTTAAATTTTGCTGGTGGGGTGTCTTTGGTTATTGGGTGAATATTGATATCAAATTTATAATTTTTTTTATCACTTTCAACTACATTCCAAACTGCGCCATGTAAAAAAACTTCGCCTAAACTTTTATCTAAGCCTTTAATTAATCTTTGAGCTTTGCCTAATGCATAAGCAAATAAAACAGAGGTTTTACCTTCTTGCTGATTTTTTTGCCACCAATGATTAATCTTGTTAAAAATTACTTCTTGATTTTCCCAATTGTAAACCGGCAAACCAAAGGTAGATTCAGTAATAAAGTGCGTGCATTTTACTGGTTCAAAAGGAGTGCTTATTCCGTCATCTTCTAATTTATAATCACCAGAAATCACCCAAGTTTCTTTGCCATCGGTTACTTTAATCTGAGAAGAACCCAGTATGTGCCCTGCTGGGTGAAAGCTTACTTTTACATTATTAATTTGCTTTACCTCAGCATAGCTAATTCCCTGAACTTTTATGTGGCTACCTAAACGTAACTTTAATACTGGAATAGAATCGTGATGAGCTAAGTAATATTTTGAGTTTGGTCTGGCATGGTCTGAATGACCGTGGGTTATGAGTGCTTTTTTTACAGGTTTTAGCGGATCGATAAAAAAGTCTCCTTTTTCACAGTAAATACCATAATCTGTAAATTTTAATAAGCTCATAGTTTCTCCTTTTTTTACCTGAACATTTCGCCAAAGCATTCTGTTTAGATTACTTCGAATTAAAAAAAGGGAAGAAATTTATATTAGTAGCTTAATTTTTAGATTTGCATTTTAAAAACATAAGGTATTTATCTATCTTGTTGCCAATCATTCATTATTAAATTTTAAATCTTGAAGAAAGACTTTTCCTTTTTTGTTGCAGGTAGACTTAGACAGATAAAAGGTAATAATTTTTCCAGCTTAATTGCCAAAATTGCTATTGGAAGTATCGCCATTGGAATTGCAGTTATGATTTTGGCTTTCGCCATATTCGCTGGTTTTAAAAATAACATCCAAGAAAAGATATTCAGCTTTGCTTCGCATATTCAGGCTAAAAAGTGGGTAGATAGTTACTCTTACGAAGAGTTACCTGTAAGCAAAGATTTATATTTATATCAGAATGCCTACAAAATAAAGGGAGTTGAACACATCCAAGTGTATGGTAGAAAAGCCTGTATTCTTAAAACAGACGAAGAAGTATCTGGTGCTGTAATGAAAGGTATAGGAGAAGATTTTGATACTACACGCTTTGTAAATAATCTGGTTGAAGGGAGCTTTATAGATTTAAGCAAAGACGGTTACTCTACAGATATTATAATTAGTAGAAAAATAGCCAATAGACTCGAACTTGCACTTCACGATAAATTAGTGGTTTATTTTGTGCAAGACCCACCGCGACTCCGCAAAATGACTGTAAAAGGAATTTACGAAACAGGTATAGAAGACTTTGATGATTTGGTTGTCTTGTCAGACATTAGATTGATTCAAAAGTTAAATGGTTGGGATAGCACACAAGTAGGCGGTTTCGAAATTTTTATTGACGATTTTACCAAACTAGATGAAACATTCGATAATGTTTGGGATGCCATGGACCCAGAACTCGGTATTAGTAAAGTAACAGAGCTTTATATGCAGTTTTTTGATTGGTTTATCATGCTAAACAGAAATGTTATAGTAGTTTTAATAGTAATTCTTTTTGTGGCAGGGTTTAACGTAATTTCGGTTACGCTTATCATGATTACAGAAAGAACTAACATGATAGGAACATTGAAGGCATTAGGTTCTACAAATGGGCAGATCAGAAAGATATTTATATATAATGGATCGAGATTAATAATAAAGGGATTGTTAATCGGAAATTTGCTTGCCATAGGTTTTGGCTATCTGCAAAATAAGTTTAAAATGATACCTCTTGATCCAAATAACTATTACATGGACTCAGTTCCTGTCTTATTTGATTGGAGCGTAATATTATTAATAAACCTAGGCTTTATATTTTTAGTTGGATTAATATTGATGATACCAACATATATAATAGCCAGATTTGAACCGATAAAAGCCATAAAATTCAGTTAGTGATTGTTCGTAAATGAACGCTTTGTTCGTGAGTGAACAGATTTTTAGATTGATTTTTTGATCTATCTAACAGATATTCAATTAATTATATTAAGTGGTATTTCAGTTGTTTGAAGTTACATGCAATTGAACATAGAATAAATAGCAATCAGTATTTCGAAATTAACTAACAAGGGGAGCGGATGTTGTTGCAACTCATAAATGTAGAAAAAACTTATTCTAACTTCGGGATAGATACCATTGCACTCAATGATATAAACCTAACTATAAAGCAGGGTGAATTCGTGAGTATAATGGGACCATCTGGATGTGGTAAGACTTCTTTGCTTAATATTATGGGTTTGCTAGATAAACCAACTAAAGGCGAGGTGATTTTTCATGGCGAGGTTACATCTAATACAAGTAACAGAAAGCGTGCATTTTTAAGAAGAAATCATATCGGGTTTGTATTCCAAAGCTTTAATTTAATAGAAGAACTCACCATATACGAAAATATAGAGCTTCCTCTTATGTATCTCAAAATTCCGAGTAATGAGCGCAAACGCAGGGTAGGAGAAGTAATGGAGAGATTACATATCGCACATAAAAGTAATTTTTTCCCTCAACAAATTTCTGGTGGTCAGCAACAAAGAGCGGCAGTAGCTCGCGCATTAATTGCAAAGCCAAGTTTAATATTAGCCGATGAGCCAACAGGTAACCTCGATTCTGCCAGAGGACAAGAAGTGATGGAAATGTTGGTAGAATTGAATGAAGCAGGCACAAGCGTAGTTATGGTAACACACTCATCTACAGCGGCTGAATATAGCCAGAGAATCATTCATTTATTTGATGGCCAACTGGTAACAGAAAATCTAAAGAAGGTAACTAATTAATAGATTTTTTTAGGAGAAATAGCAGTGATTATAAATTATCTAACCATAGCAATCAGGAATTTGTATAGGTTTAAGCTATACTCATTTATCAATATTCTTGGTCTTGCAGTCGGTATTTCTTTCTTCACCCTTCTACTATTATTGGTAAGACATGAGTTGAGTTATGA
>PBYL01000144.1 GCA_002729595.1 Thalassovita sp.
CGAACGTTGTTCAAAAAACTCGAGCGCCTTTGACAGATTGCCTAAAGAACTATGGGTTTCTCCAAGTTTCGAATACGATATCGCCAAGTTATTTTTAAACTCAACATTACTCGGATAATCCTTATGGAGTTCTAATATTAATGCTGCAAATTGTTCAAAAAACTCGAGCGCCTTTGACAGATTGCCTAAAGAACTATGGGTTTCTCCAAGTTTCGAATACGATATCGCCAAGCCGTTCTTAAAGCCAACATTGTCTGGATAAGCGGCATACAGTTCTTTTGTCAATAATAAATCCTTCTCATAATATTCGAGCGCCTTTGACAGATTGCCTAAAGAACTATGGGTTTCTCCAAGTTTCTCATACGATATCGCCAAGCCGTTCTTAAAGCCAACATTGTCTGGATAAGCGGCATACAGTTCTTTTGCCAATAATAAATCCTTCTCATAATATTCGAGCGCCTTTGACAGATTTCCTAAAGAACTATGGGTAGAACCAAGTTTCGAATACGATATCGCCAAGTTATTTTTAAACTCAACATTATCAGGGTACTTTTCTAAAAGTTGTCTATCCCAAAATTGGCATGCCTCAAAATTTTCTTTAGCACGTGGCAGGTTGCCTGTTGTGCTATAGAAATTTCCTATTCTTTCGTATAAAATAGGGAGGCTACTATCCTCAGGTAAATAATCTGTCATCCATGTATCTAATTTCTCAGCAGCAAAACCTGCATAACTTACCCATAGTGCAGCTTCTTCATAGGTAGCATTAAGAAAATGTCCTATACCACCTACATAAGCTAACTTATCAATAAATTGACTCAGTACCGTTCTTGTGTCCTCCCAAAGTAGTGGTTCATTTCTTTTCCGTATTACCTCTTGTATTACAGGGCTTATCTTAAAGGTAGAAGCCTGTTCATCGTATTCCAACCAACCTTTTTTTGCCAAGGAGAGCAAGGGTTCGTCCATATTTTCAAGTTCTGGCAGTAATACTTCCAACTTTTCAAAAAAAATAGCCTCAGCAGGAAGGATAGAGAACACAGAGAGCAATTGCCTTTCGTCATCCGCTAAATCGTTCAGCTCGTACATGGCTTCCAATATATCCTCTGGAGTTTCTTTGCGCATTTGTAGGTCTTTAGCTTGATACAAGGTTTGAACGCTTTTCGATTCAATGCCAAAAAGTCCCTTGCCCTTGTCGCTTAGATCTTTGAGCAGATCGGGCAAAGGGTAGCATTTTTTGAGTCGGTTGTTAAAGTTGTTCAGGTTCTTGGCAAGCAGTTCTATCACCAGTGTATTGTAGCCAACTGCTTCTAGCAATTGTTCCAATAGGTCATCTTCATCAGGTCTATGTGCTTTGTAGTGGGTAGTGAACACTTCCTTTGCTTTCACTTTACCCAATGTACCCAAAGGATGCATGGCTGCAGGTTGGTTTAGCTCGGTTACCCTCGTGGTGAGCAGTACATGGAAGTTAGGGCAGCTTTTTAAGGCAGGGTGGTATTTTTCCAGTTCGTCCAGCTCGTTGGCATTGTCCACTACCAAGAGGCAAGGCTTGTCCAGTTCGCCCATGGTTTTTAAGAGTTCCTGCAAACGTGTCTCATTAGGCATTTGCTCCTCAAAAGTCAGTTGTAGTGGTATCGCTAAAATGAGTAGCGCTTCCAGCAGGCTTTTTTCGGCAAATACCCAAGCCAAATGTGTATATTTATCGTAAAACTGGTAGTAATACTGAGAAGCAAATGTGGTTTTACCTATACCCCCCCTTCCGTTTACCAATAACAACAGATTTTCTCCGTTAAACAGTTTATTATGTACAGCTTGTATGTCATCTTTCCTTCCCAAAAAAAGTTCTGGTGGGAAAGGCTTGTTGGTGAGGTATTTTGGTGGTTTTTTTAAGGCATGAGCAATTTTTTCAAAAAACTCCTTACCTTTTGTTATTTCAATTACTTCTATCAATAAATCCTCTTTCAATTGGTCTTTAATTTCTGAAAGAGGCACTTCTTTCTCCGTTCCGTCTGTGAAATGCAAGTGAATGATATCACCAACATGAAAATCACCTGAAATATCTCCAATGGTGACATCTTTCAAAATATTTTTGGAATTATGGATCGACATACTATCGTTTTATCTTGGTTTTTATGGGTGAATGATTTTATTATTTATAATAAGTTGATATTCTAACCATCACCCACTCTAAAGCCACCTTTCAGTTTTTTTATCTCTACATTTTGCACTACATTTTTACTATTGTATACACCAGCACTTTCTTTTTCTATTTTCCCCTCCTGCTCGTTTTTACTAAAATCATTACTCTCTAATCTTTCTAGTTCTTTATTAAACTGATTCCATAAATGATTAAAATCTGTGAATGAAGAATAGAAATGCCCTAAATCAGAAAGTTTATCTTGAAAATCATACAAAGAGTTAATGTCAGCTCTGTTATTTTTAGTGGCAGTTACACCATCTTTAAAGTAAGTAAAAACAAAAGGTTTTTGTGTTTCTTTGAATTGCCCAAAGGCAGTATCAAATTCCTCTTCTGTGTATTTGCCTACTTTAGTATGTGCCAATAGTACGACCAAATCTGCTTTTTTCACAAACTCATTATAAGCACTTTGCGAGCCACCCTCAGCCATTTTAGCAGATAGGTCTTCCCAGATATCCAAGTATAGAAAGATATCCTTTTCTAACCATGCTTTACACTTGCGGTATATCTCGATTTCAAACAACTCACGTTCGCGTTTCAATTCATTAGAAGAAGCTAAAAAAATACGTACTGGCTGCATATCCTTTTTTGATTACAATTTAAACAACCAGATTATAAGTTGCAAGAGAAAGTAGACTCCAATATGTTTAGTATAACAGCATTTAAAATCAATCATATTATGAAGTAACCTATATACTCAAAAGACTTATCTTTAAACTCTTTTGTGTTTTTAAAACTGCTTCTTATACCCTAGTGTCTTTTCTCTTCATGCCAATATCAAAACCACTAATCTCTGTAACATTCAACCCACCCAAATTTTATTTGGGAGTAAAAATTGCTTACCTTTCCTTTGTAAAAAGAATCGATCGCAAATATGGAATTAATAAAAATATATCAAGGGAATTTAGTAAGTGCGAAGGAGTTGCATGCATTTTTGGGAGTTGGTAGAGACTTTAGTACTTGGTTCTCTCAGCGGGTAAAAAGATATAGCTTTATAGAGAAAAAAGACTTTACCCCCATTTCGGGGAAAAGTACTGGAGGGCGTCCATCTAAAGATTATGCGGTAACACTCAGCATGGCAAAACAGCTTGCTATGGTGGAAAATAACGATAATGGAAGGGCTGCAAGGGAGTATTTTATTCAGGCTGAGGAGGCTCTTAAAGCTCTCGCAAAAAACAAACGATTCGAAACCTTTACCAAACTAGAAACAACTAAAGAAAAATTTAAAAACACATTATTAGACAAAGGCCTCACTGAAGAAGATTATATTGAAATTGACGCTGCTGGTCGCAAAGTATTTTTAAATGGCAAAGAAATTCCTGATGAGCAACTAGAAACCATATTACTATCTGCAAGGGATTTTGCTACCAACATGACGCAATACGATATGCTCAAAGATGGCCTTAATCTCTATGATGATATCGAAGCATCAAACAAACAAAACCATACTGTGGTGAGAAAAACCTTGCTCGATAAAGGCATTGAACCTGAAAATCTGCCAGCAAGAGATGATATTAAAAAGCTGAAAGGGTAAACAGTAAACTCATTAGTTAATGGCACCGATCACCAGAAAAGTAAAGCAAACAAGATTTTACCATAGCGTGTCTTGTGGTTTTGCAATACAAAAAATATTAACAAAGATCGGTTTTGGTCTTACTACACAACAGTAGTTCGGCATAAACGCCAAAGCCTCAACACAGTCCTTTTATTCCGCGTGCTCTGTTGTTTTCAGTAATCCGCTACAACCGAAAGACTGGTCAAATTTTTTGTTTCATTCAAAACCTAAAGACCATGTCTAAAATCAAATTTGATGCTTTACAAATTCCCGAAATCAAAATCAGTTATTCTGCAAAAATTCCGGCTAGCCAGAGACCTAAAGTCAATACATCTGCTCAAGCCGCAGCGCTTTTTAGAAATCATTGGGACAAAGATCAGCTAGGTTTTGTTGAAAGTTTTAAAGTCATGTTGTTTAATAGAGCAAATCGAGTTTTAGGTATTTATACAGCATCTATCGGTGGCATTTCTGGCACAGTGGCCGATCCGAAATTGATATTTGCTACAGCGCTCAAATCTGCGAGCAGTGGAATCCTACTTTGCCATAACCACCCATCTGGAAACTTAGCTCCAAGTCAGGCAGATATTAACCTTACCAAAAAGATAAAAGAAGCAGGCAAATTATTAGATATTGACGTCTTGGATCATATAATCTTAACAGAAGAAAATTATTTTAGTTTTCAAGATAACGGATACTTTTAACTAAAAAAGCCAGTTTTAACTGGCTTTAGTTCTTATTTTTAACGCTTAACCAATTAGATAAAATGAAAAACTTTGATGCCCTTCCCTACGAAGAAAAAGTTTATACCTTGGTAATGAACTGCTCTTTTATAAATTCCATCAACTACTACAACCAGAAAGTGGACTTATACCACATGGGCGATTTTTTTATTGAGGTTTTCTACCATCCGGTTACATTTAAGATAGATCAAATTTGCACCGCAGACCGAAGCAGACTTCATTTGTATTCTCCTGTTAACATTGATGACTGATTTTTTAAATCGACCTTAATTATAGTTTTAGGGGCAATTATCAGCCTTTTTTCAAAGACTCAATAATGTAGTTTGAAACTAGTTTAGGAACAATTTTTTACATAAAAAATCGGTCATTTAATATAGCTATTTAAAAAACCTTAGAATTTAAATTGAATAAACCCCCTGAACGATCAATCATTTTTTTCATTCCTTCAAAATCTGGATAAATAGAATAATCATTAATGTACAATCTATTTAAGTCTTCCAGAATACTTCTTTTTTCAGATCCATTAATTGTAAAAGTGGATAAATAATTATTGAAATTACCTAAAATATTTTGTCTACTTGTATTTTGACCTTGAATTGTAAAAACACCTCTTTGATGCAATATTCTTTCATTAGTAAAAGTAGCAACAAATGGATATGGCAACTCTATATCATTAATATTCAACGCAAATTGAAATTTATCATCTATATAATTTTTTATATCATTAAATTCCCAACCACCAGAAAGTAATGATCTAGAAATCACATGAATCTGATGCATTTCAGGATGTTTTTTATGGCCATTTTTATCTAATAAAAGCCTTTCCTCTTTTACAAATCCCCAAGGATTAAAAATAAATATTTCCCCATCTTTATCAATATTTTTTTCACAAGCTAGAAAGAGAGCATTTAATGGAGCTATAGTCCAATCAAGTAGTCTAGTGGGCATTCCATAATGTTGCATATCGACTAATACTCTATCTCTTTCATCAATAAAATTATAGTTAACTTTATGAGAAGGAGCATAGTGTTTGAAATCTAGCAATATATCATGTTCGTTCTTTCCTCTTAATGCAGAAGGAATTAACTGATAACTATTATCAGAATGTCCTCTGTAAAAAAGATGCTTTGTAGAATGCAAATTTTCATTCGCCCCTATTAAGCATTTTATTTTATCGATAAACTCTGTTACTGATCTTATTACACTCATATATTATGATTTACGGCCCTCTATAAACAATATTTTACCTTTAAAATTTTAGAAAAATTTAGTTTTCTCATTAGACTACCATATATCTTTAACTTTTTTAATATTAATATTAGTAACTTAATGCTTTTTAAGGAAAGTCTTCTCTCAATTAAGACAAATAAAACTATTTAAAATGTTGATCACTCTTAAGTTGAAAATAATAAATTTTAATAAATGTTTCTTATCTATTTAATTTACTAAACATGAGATTCAGCTAACTATAAAGCTTAACTGCTAAAAACTCCCTTAAAAGATATGACAACTTATGGCATATTTATTTAAAACGGTACTTTTTTTCACGTTTCATAAAAGCATCCTTTCCTCCTTCAACAATATCAGCAACATGTTGCCTTATGCCCATTGATTTCAAAATATTTGTTTCAGTTTCTATTTTTTCAAATGAATTTTCTAACGCTCCATTTAAATAGTCAAATTTGAATTCGCTGGATGAAAAATCATTGTTTTGGCCTTTTTGATTTGCAACAATAATATTTTCAGCATCAGCATTAACCACGATATTAGCATTGTGAGTAACAACAATAATTTGCCTATCAATTTTTTTATTTCTTAAGTAAGATACTAAATCTGAGGTTATAGATCTATTGTCTAAATTGTCTTCTGGTTGATCAATTAATATTGGGGCTTTAGATTTACTTAAACCAATGATCAACATAAGTATAACAAAACTTGCTTTACCTGTTGACATTTTTTCTAATGTATCATTTTTATACTGAATAGACCAATAGTCAAAGAAATAATCTTTTAAGATTTCTTTCAGAACATCAATGCGATTTGCACTTTTGGTTAATACATATTTTTTTTCGATAATATCATCAAAGATTGTTTTTAAATCACTAACTAATAAATCATATTTTATACTACTTATTGCTGTATTATTATCTGATAATATTTTATAATTATTATAAGATGCAGTTCTACGATCACTTACTGAGAATATAAGTTTTCTTAGCTTAGGGTAATTAAACCTAATCTTTCCTTCAATCTTTAATCCATCTTTTTCCAATTCCAAAGTTCTTGATTTCAATCCTTGAAGTACTTTAGAATATTGATTATATGCTTCATCATAAATTCTAAAAATTTCATCTTTAGATTTAATTAAAAGTTCTTTCTTTTCTAATAGTTTCTTAGATATAGCTTCAATTGCATTTAATGATTTACGGTCATTAGATATTGATTTATTTAGTTCTTCTATTGCTAATTTGATTTTTTCATTTTTTAAAAACGGGAGCATATCATTCTTAATAGATTTTTCTTTAGAATTTATGGTTATAAGAACTTTTTTAAGTTCACTTTCTATTTTCAAATACCTTGTCCCGTTTTCATTAGTTTTAATTACAAAGGTTTCATCTATTTCAATAGCTTTTTTTAGTAAATCATCAATGAGAGAAAAAGTAGTGTTGTAATATTCTTGTAAAGATGGAGTTTGAATTTCTTGAAGTAAGTTATCTTTTTTCTGTTTTAGGATTTTTGTAGATTGCAGTAATTCAGAATTAAAGTTTTTCAAAGTATTGAAATCTAATCTCCAATTCTGTTTCTCAAAATCATTCTTTTCTTCTTTAGACTGTAATTCTCTATATTTTTCGATTTGCTCAGTATTTAAACCAGCACTCTTGTTCAACTCTTCAACCTTCTGGCTGTTACTTTGAATATTTTTCTCTAAAACCGATTTTTTTGATTTAGTTTTTAATTCATTTTCTAAGTCCTCGATATCACTTAAGGTTTCAAAATATAACTCAACAGCATTATTTCTTAGCTTATCTAACTGCTTAACCTTATTAATGAAATCTTCATATTTTTCTTTTGATTCTCCATCTTCAACTATTAAGTCTCTGACTAATTTATTTAAAGAACGACCTTTCTTGTTAAGCTGAGGTTCAGCAAGCCTAACAAGATAATTTTGGGGTATATATTTTATTTCTGGAAGAATTGAGTTCTCCTCTACATTACGTTTTAACCTTTGTTTAAACCCCCCTTTAGTCTTAATTTCAAAATCAAACTCATTAGCAATCTTATCTAATTCATATTTATAATTGCCATCTTCATTCAAAAGAACATGTGAATCGGCTAAAAGTGTTTTAGCAAGGGCATATAGAAGTATAGATTTACCCGATGATTTACCTCCAATAATGACATTTAAATTTGGATTTAGAAAAATTTCACTTTTAGTAAAAGTATTATCACTAGATATAAATCTAACGGAATCAATAATAAGTTTTTCCTCTTTAAAATCAGGTTCTTCAACTTGAATCCGTACTCTCTGCTCTGGTTCTAAACAAATTTGCTTTAAACCCTCAAAATCTAGACTTGTTTTAACCCATGTAAACCTTGAAAATAAATCATCTTCACTATGAGCATCACAACCTGTAATACATGGTTTTAAAGACCCCCTTTCCTTTATGACTTGCTTCACTTCCTCTTTATAAATTAAATCAGAATATCCTTCTGTGCCTTCAAGCCTTTTTCCTATAAAATATTTTATGTCTTTTTCTCTATTTGAAAATATTGCATCAGAGATATCATATATAGTCTTTCTTAATCCATCTAAACTGCCATTATCTTGCTCAAACATTTCATAATGTTTTTGAATGGCAGATGCACCATCTTTGTTTGAATTACTTACAACTAATAAAGTGTTATCTCGAAAAGTTTTATTGTTGGTCAAAAGATCTTTCAATTGTTTTACTTCAACAACAAAATTATCTAATCCTTTCTTATATTGTTTATGAGGCTCTTTTATTGAATCATCTAAATAAATGCCATAATTGGTAATTCCATGCCGATTCAATTTATAACTATCTTGATTTGTTATAGTTGAAAAAAAATCATGCTCTAATTCTGAAACATAATCAGGATTGAAAAGACAATGAATATTGATTAATTTGCCCTTATCAGTAGATGGAATCATTCTTAATTCCACATTTGGAAATAAAAACATTTCTTTGATAATTCTTTTTTCTTCATAATTATATAGTGGTTCACCTTCTAGTGATAGTTTTATATCTATATTTTTTCTATACTCAATTGCCTCTTTATATTTTTCAATCGAAAAATAATCAGTTACTCCAATCGCAGAGATATTATTTTCAATTGCCTTTTTAAAAAAAACAGAAAAAAAATCGTCCATGCTCAACGATTTGAACTGATCATTTTTATTAGTTCCTTTAGTATGAACATGAAAATTCCATTTAAACCACTCTGAGCCTCTATTCATATTATTTTTTTTAATGTTGTAGATATTGGTATTTCTTTCATTATTCGATAAATCTAATAAAGAATAGCTATTTTAAGGTAAATTAGCTATTTATTGACTTGAACAACTCCAAATTATAGCAAGACACTCCTAAATATATTTTTCTCAATTGAAACATATATTAAAAAAAAATCCGTGAAAGCATCTTTAAATACTCCCACGGATTTTAATAGAACTTATCCCCTACCCTATCTTTATTTCTCGTCTGGAAATAAGAACACAGATTCTTCTTTGGTGAGTTTGCCTTCTTCGAAAAGGTATTTTTCTAAAGCAAAATGTATTAACCTACCTGTATAGTTATAATCGCGCTCATCGGCTAGTTCTTTGTATTTTGCATGTATCGCCTCTCGCATCTGAAACATGCGGTACTCTGGCAGGTTTTTTCTTCCTTTTCTTTTTAAGACCTGTTCATTTACTTTGATCTCGTCTTTTTCTACTGGCTTTAGCTCTTTCTTATTATCGTCACCAGCATCGTTTACAAGGCTATCAAATCTACTTAAGTCTTTCTTCTTACTCATAACTCACATTTTTTAATAAATTCCTTTATATACAAATTAAATTCATCCTCAGTATCGCTATCTTCTAGCAGAGGTTCTAAAAGTGATATATTACGCTTATATCTTACCAAGTTAGATAAACCGGTTTCCATTAAATCGAGATCGTACTTCCCTTTAATGCCAGTGATACTGCGCTCTTCCAGTGTTCTTGCCTTCTGGTTTGGTATGCCAAGTATAGTAAAATCTAAACCTGCATTTTTCCTTTTCTCCATCACTTCTGGCAGCGACTTTAAAAATACAATGGTACTATCCATATCAAAAAGAGATGCCACCAACGGAACAGCCACTACATCAGAAAACAAAATCGGATAAAATACCGATACGCCACCTAACTTACCTGGTATATCACAAAAGATAATATCATAATTTGCATCATCTTTTGCAAGTAACTCTTTAAATCTAGTATCAGCCTTGGAGTGTTCCCAATCGAAAAACTCTACATCTATCTTAGTCGGACTCTCTCTTTGGTAAAGTCGATAGACAGTCTGCTGCGGGTCAGTATCTAAAATTTTAATTTTTAAATTTTTTCTGTACGCCAAAGCACTTGCAGTAAGTACTACTAAGGTCGATTTTCCACTACCACCCTTTTGGGTGGCAAAACTTATAATCTTTGCCACTTAAGTCTTTAGTTTTTAGTCTTCAGTATTAAGTATATACTATTTACGAAGGTAGTAAAATCTTTATAAATTGCTAGGAATCTTTAAAAGTAAATTTAGATATAGACTTTAGTCTTTAGTCTATATAATTAAGTATAAAGAAATTTAATAAACAGAGAAATTGTGTTAGGTTAGAAGCCAGGAACCTATTTGAAAGGAGATTTTATAAATGATGAAGAAACTTAGCAGCTATATTTTTATCTTTTTAATTTTTGTTCCACACCCGAAAAAAATATAATGAAATAGATTTTTCAGATAAAGACTTTTCCATTTTGAAAAAACATATGCTCCTTTCGAAGAAAATTTGACTATCTGATAAACCTCGGAGTAGCAAGATATCGAATGGATTACTACTTTGAAAATGACACTACACTGGAATTTATAGCTGCACCTCATTCATATAAAGACCAAAAAATCAATATAGATTTAGACCCTCAATTATTTCCGGTTGGAGACCCGGTTGGAAACTCTATTGAAAACTCGGTTAAAGAAAAGCTCTCACAATGTTATTACCTAGAAGAATTTTACAATTTCATATACCTTCATTGGCTTTGATGAATATGAACTTAGTACCACCAGAATTTATATGCATTTACCATACATTCCTTATACTACAAAGTATAAAAATTACTACTATAAAATTTTTGACATCAGGGAAAACATCGTATTACTTGGAGAACCTGATTATTAAAAAAGCACTCTCATTTTGCCCATATTTTTTAATTACAGATTAGATTTAAAATAGATTTTATTAAATATTTAAGACTAAAGTATTTAGTTTTTGTAGTCATTTTATTTCCCTGTAAATCAGAAAAGCATTCAAAATTGATATAGTCTTTAGTCTAAAGAGTTAAGCCTTTATTAGTAATTTAATACAAAATACATTGGCAAAAAGGATGAAAAAATGTAGATTTTTACTAGAAATCAAGATAAAATGTACTTGAAAGATTGATAAATAACATTTCAATCTTAATAGAGCTAATTTTTAAGATTTTTCAGGTTATTTTAGTAAAAAGACTAAGACCATTTCAATTTTAGTGAATCAAAGCTTTAAATCTCTTCTTTTTTGAATTTAAAAATTTAATATTTCTCGAATTTTTGCATCACTTCAATTCTAATTACTCAAAAAAATCAATTTTAACGGATTAAAATTAAATATTTAAGCCTAAAGTATTTAGTCTAAATATTTAATTTTAATTATTTTATCACTCTTTTGGCAACCAACCTAATCCAATTTGTCTGTTATGAAATCGGAAATATGCTATCAAACAATTTATAGAATCTCCTTCCTTTGGCCATGCTAATCTATCCACCGGAAGTCTTTCTCCATAATTAAAAGAATAGTGCCCAATGTCAATCAATCCTACATGCTTATTTTCTATTTCAACAAAGAGCCCAAATGATGTAACCCCCTTTACAATTCCAGTAACTTTTTCTCCAATTTTCCGCTCGTCAACAAATTCGTAAAATGCTTTAAAGCTGCAAATTTCCTCCTCACTTACATCGCTCTTTTTAGCACTAACATATAGTGTCCCATCAACATAATTTTTAATCACTGTGGTAATATGTGCACCTATCTTCGGAAGTAGGTTTTTATCATATTCATTGTAATCATCAAAAAAGTCGTAGAATGGAATTACAACCTTAAGTTCTAAATTGGCATCAAGCAATATCTTTCCTCCTATCAATTTACCATTGATTAATTTTGGGTTTTCGTAACCAATCACAGTGCCTGTTAGTGGGTGGCCTACTCTGTGAATTTCTTTTAAAATTTGATAAGCATCCATGTTGTCGATTTACTTTATCAAAGATAATTTAATTTTAAAGTAATTGATTTATGATCTAGACTTGAGTCTAAAGTATTTAGTACTTTTTGCTGTAAATCGTCTCTGAGTTAAATTGGGAGGTGTATTTATATTAAGTCTTTAGCCTTAATATTTTAGATTACTGGAGCAATCAATTAAAAACCAACTAATTGAATCTAATATAAATTCAAGAGCGAACTGCTGCTTAATCTATCAATTATTCCATTATCAGATTCAGAAAGCAGAAGCAACTGCTAATTTCTTCAAGATAAAAACAGAGAAAATACTAAAATTAAATAATAAAGCTTTTAGTCTAAATACTTTATTATTTTTGAAATATGAATCTTAATTAAATAGCAATAAGTACAGTGAATGAAAGAAGTCAAATTAGAATTTAATAAATACTCGATAGCTTTCTGCGGTGAATTTCATTTAGATATCAATCATTGAAAGCCATTTCATGTAAAGAATGATTTATTAATTTTTAGTCTAAAGACTTAATCCTTTAGATAGTAGTAACATGCTCGATGAGCATGAGCATAGAACATATTAGATACTGAGCAATATTTAAAGGTGTATAAATAAAGTATTTAGACTTAAGTATCTATAAAAAAACTATCTTGAATTGTATTGATACTTCAAACAATGAATAGAAACCTAAAGCTTTTACAGATGAAACAGCCCATTTCTTTATAAGAAATCTAGATCCATAACTTTATCGAAATCACTATCCGAAGAATTTAAAGGATAATTTAGTTTAAAGTCTTTAGACTAAATTATTTAATATTAATAACTCTTGCATGCTAATTACAAAACTACTGAAATGCTCTTTGGTAGGTATAATAACTAAATTCTTTAGTCTATATATTTTAATCCAGAAGTAATTGACTCACTAATGATTTAACGATGAATGTAAGTACTGCAACTTCATTGATGATTATAGCACTCAACGCAGTTTAGAAATTAAGGCGGTGCTAGTTTAAAGTAAAAATATGGATGATAAATCTAATATTAGAATAAATTATTAAGCCTTTAGTCTAAATAGTTTGTAAGTAATTTTTATACATCCAAAAATTATGAAATAGGAGGGAAGCAAAATTATTATTGATTTATCAATCTTAGATACCTAAGTGTTATCTTGATTAACCTCATGATTCTAAGCTGACAGAAATTACCATAGGGCTTATAACTATAAAAGTTAATACAGGACATCAGTAAAAACATAGCCTATTTAAATACTTTAATTTACATGATTGAACAATTAGCAATTCTTTTGATATTAAATAAAGTCTTTAGTCTTTATACTTAAGTGTTTTGTATTTATACTTTAGCACTGCTATTCATATCAGTATTATGAAAAATAATAATACTTCTTTCCCCTTAAGTCCACACCAGAAAAGCTAAAATGAGAAGTAGAATGAATGCATGCATAAAAAAAGGGCTGCTCCTAAGAAACAACCCTTATCTAATTGTAAGTATTTATAAATTAACCCTCTAATATTTTAGAGTCCACGTAATCAATCCATTGGCCTGAGATCATTAAACCATTAATAAACCAGCCAGCTTTATTTTGAACTTGACTCTTGTTCTTGTTACTCACCTTAGATTTATATTCTTGGGTGGCAGCTTCTATCGAATAATACACATAATCGCTCGACCACTTTATTATTCTCTCATCTTCTGTTTGAGTTTCTGCATTAGAGTTTACATAACCTCTAATTTTCTTAATCATGATGTCATTTATTCCGAGAGACTGCAATGTTCTTTCCCAACTATAGCCTAAACCCACTGGAACATCTTGCTCATCTTTAGGACCTCTTAAAAACTTAAACTCAAGGCCAATTATCTTTCTGCCAGATCCACTACCTCTCACATAACAATCTGGATCAAATTCGAGCCAAGTATCTTTCATGTCATTATAGATTGGATCCATCACACGCCTCTTAAAATTACGCATGTCATTGTAGCCTTTAATGTTTAGCTCTTTCTTAAAATCTTTGATAGAAATTTTCCATATCTGCCTAAACACTTGTCTACTTCTGGCAGCATAGTAAAACTTGTGAGATATATCGTGGTTAAAACCTCTTACCGTGTGAATGTCTCCTTTGGTAAAACCAAGACCAGTCATCGTGAGTATTTCCTTAAAAGTAGGATGAAGCTCTACTTCGAAATGATTGTCTTTATATCTCACTGTAGGGAAAAGCGTAATCCCTTGTTCATAGCTCTTATTGAAATAAGTTTTCATGAACTCCTTATCTAAAAAAACCACCTTACTCTGGATCGATTTAGACAAAGCTCTTTTATTGCGGGTGATGTTCTCTCTACTTTCAAAAATTAAAGAGTAGGGGATACTATAAACAAGCTTATCAGAATTTACTTTGTGATTATCATTTAGAATCTCCTCATACACCTTCCACTCTGCACCTTTTAATTGTGACTCATCACTTTTAATAAGTGCATTGGGTTTAAATATAGTGTAAGTTGCTGGGTGTAGTAATTCCAGTTTTTCTGACATGACACCTAAAGTTTAAGCCTGAATATATTATTTATTTTATATATTTTTAATTCGTATCTCTTTGGTAAACATAGTCTTATAATGAGATAGATCAAAAATTTTATGTGTATTTTTTTCAGCCTCCTGACACATAAACTTTTACTTCTAGTCTTTATGTACACGTAAATATTAGCGAGTTTCCGTCAATGAGAGTTTATGTGTCACTTTATCGCGTTCTAGTCATTCTGTACACATTAATATCTAGTCATTTTGTACACTTAAGATCGAAATATCATTCTGGGAGGCCGACAGACTATTCTTTTTGTACACATAAATATAAATAGTTGTATCTTATTGAAGGTTTATGTGTCACTTTAAGGCAATCTAGTCAATATGTACACTTTAATTCTAGTCATTTTGTACACATTAAAGTAAAACACTATGATATTCACTGCCTGTCCTAGTCATTTTGTACACATAAATTAAAGAATATCTCCTTGAAAAAGTGTTTATGTGTCACTTTAAGTCGATTTAGTCATTCTGTACACACAAAATCGATGAGAAATCTAAATTCTCAAATTTCTAGTCATTTTGTACACACAAAAAAATTTCAGTTTTTAAATTGAATACACCTAGTCATTTTGTACACATAAAGTGTTTTAATAGTGATTAGACTATGTTTATGTGTCATTTTGGAAAGTTCTAGTCATTCTGTACACGTTAAAAGAAAGTAATCTTAATTTAGAAAAACTAGCTAGTCATAGTGTACACAAAGCATAAAAAGGCTATTCTTTTTGAACACGTAAAACTAACTTTAAAAATTCATCTAGTACACTTAAATTAGTCATAGTGTACACCAATAATAGTCAATATGTACACTGAAAAGAGAGGTAATAAATTGATAAACAAGTACTTATGAAGCCTATTAGAATGTAATAATGATAATATGATAAAAAGAATGCATTATTATGTTTTTATTTTTAAGGATTAAAACATTTTAAAAAAGTTTCGAAGCAAAAGAAAATTAATTTTCTTTTGCTTCGAAATGGATTAATGCCCATCCTTTAGATTTTTTTTTGTTTTTTTTATATTTTACATGGCCGTCGTAAGAAATAGTAGCAATATTTTTATTTGAAAGCTTTTTGTGTAGGTTTATATTGCTGTTATCAAAGAAAAACTCTATTTCATAAGATGAACTAAAAAGAGCAATATTTTTAGAAATCAAAAATACTTCTTCTAAATTAGGAATATGCCAGTTTTTAAAACCATTAGAATTCCTTTTCTTCCATTTAAAAAAGTCATTATTAGTATTTTGCGCAAATTTATCAGGATCATGACTGAATTCCATATAAGATTTATAACCTATTTGAATTACAAAATCATATTGTGGATAGGCATTACCAAATTCATAATGTATATAAAACCTACCAGTCTCTGTATCAATTACTATTGGTTCGAGCTTTAATTCATTAGATATAAAAAATAATTCATCAATTTTTAAGTATATATCTCTAATACCATTTTCAGTTTCAATATTATTCTGTAAGAATATTTTACCAGAAATAACATCTACTATTTTAAGTGTTAATAAGTAATTATTGCTTTGTGGAATTTTCTCAATTAAAGAAATACATACATAGTCAGCACCTATTTGAATTCCTAACCTACTTATTGTAGTTGCATCAACTACACCTGTTAATTGATAATGATTTTCTTTTATTACCTGATTAATTAGTGATCTTTCAAGTACATGAAAATCATTTTGATTTACATATTTTTCAATAATTAATTCTCTAAATATTGGAGCCAAACCAGTTAGTGCTGAATCGTAACTATCAAATATTGCAATGCTCTTTTTTTGAGAGAATGTAACATTTATTACTAAAAATTGAAAAACGAATATTATAAAACTTAATTTAATTAACATACTATTTTTGTGTGTTATAGTATTCAAAATGAACAGCTCTTGATTTTACTTGTTGCAAAACAAAGGAAAGATTAGTTTGCTTTTTAATATATTTATCAAAATCAATGATCCCCTTATGAAAATTTGAAGAAAAATAGAATTTTTCTGTAAGTATTGATATATTTGGTATCATATAATCATTTGTGTTATTAATATTTTGATCTTCTGAATCCACCCAATAATTTCCAAACAGATTAAATACTTGTCTCAATGTATTTCCACCATTTCTATTTAATTTATTTTCCTGACTTTGCACTATATCTGTGATTTTTTTTACATCTTCCTCTTTTGGTAATCTCCATTCTGTAATACCAAAAGTTTCGTATCCATCAAGATCTTCTTGATTTAATTGTTCGCAATACCTTAATGCATCGTTATATGAACAAAATAGAGGGAAAGGTTTAGGGTAAAAATATAATTCACCATCTTCAAATTTGAAGATGATTGGTTTATTTTCAGAGAGCATCAAAAATGCAGCTTGCTTTAACTTTTGATATAATCGCTCATTAATACCACCTTTTTTGTTTATTTGTAATATTATTATACCTGTTTCAACATCAACGATTTTAGCAGTAATTAATACTTGATCTACTTCTGTAGGAAATTTTTGAATTAAAGA
>PBYL01000145.1 GCA_002729595.1 Thalassovita sp.
GCCTTACAGTATTTGACTGCTTGCTTACTTGTGTTGTGGCAGATCAAATGACGGGAACAAGACACAGCAGCGACAGAGAAACATTTGGACAGGGAATTGCCAACATGGCTGCGGGTTTGTTCGGAGGCCTTACTCCTGCCACATCAACTATGAACACCGTTTCTAATATTAAAACAGGAGGAAAAACCCCAATGGCTTCTGTTTTTCATGGTTTAATTTTACTTGCAGTAGTATTAGGCTTAGGTCCATTAGCAGAAGGTATTCCTATGGCATGTTTGGCTGCCATTTTATTAAAAGTTGGAATTAACATACTAGATTACAGAATTATTCCAGTGCTTCACAAGCTTCCATTTAACGATATGATTGTTTTCTGGTCGGTATTGCTAATTACAATCTGGCAAGATTTATTGGTTGCTATGGGTGTTGGTGTTGCTTTGGCATTCTTTAGATTCGTACAAGAAATTAGCACTGCCTATAAGCACCAAATTTCTTATCTAGATAAAAAAGACAAAAAACACTATAACCTTGATGCTAAAGAAGAAAAAGTAAAACTTTTAAAACCACAAGGTCCATTGTTTTTCGGTGCAGTTGATTCATTAGTGAGATCTTACCAAAAAGCAGCTAGGCACAATATGTTAATTATTGATTTGAGTGATGTAAGTATGCTCGATTTAAGTGGAGCCTACGCCCTCGAAGATTTGGTGAATGATACAGAAGCAAAAGGCATTAAGGTAATTATTACTGGAGCTAGCCCAAAAATTGAAAAAGTACTAGAAAGTGTAAAAGTAGTAGACCACTTAGGGAAAGACCATTTCTTACAAATGCGAGAAATTAAAATCAATAATCTAAGCTCATATAAAATCGCGGGTTAGATTAAAATAGATTTCAGTCGATTTTTATTAATCCATTTTTCTGATTAATATTCAAAAACATTCATTCTATGAATTAGAGTGAATGTTTTTTTATTTCCATTTTTTGTCTGATTCCCACATTTATGTCAGAAATATTAAATACTGAATTAACACAAAATCATTATCAATACTCTGTTGAAGACTTACAGCAAAAAATTAAAGATTTACAAGGAAGAGTTTTAGCCGATAGCTTCAAAGTTGAAGAAGAAAGCTGCTATACTCCTGTCGAAATAAGTAATGAATTAATTCATAAAGAAAGCTCTGAATTTCAAATTTCTAAAGAACCTATTCAGCTTTTCTGGCATCCAGAAGTAACTATTGGAATTACATCTTTACTATCAGTATTCTCAAAAAAAGAAAGAGAAGCTAACACATTGGTTTTCAATGTAAATATGTTTGAGACTGAAAGTTTGGATAAATACATTAACGAATCAATATCACTACTAAAAAAATTACCTGCAAATTGCCAAAATGTAGTATTTCTTATAGATGAAAACAACCATATAAATTACCTTACTCAAACTATCAACCTCTTAAATAAATGGGTAAGTCATCAAGATTCTAACATTCGATTTTTTCTATTGTGTGCTCAGATTTTCAAGGATATTTATCAACCAAAATTTAAAATTCAATTACCAGAAGAGTCGACTTATGCAGTTGAAAGCAACCAAATACCAGATGGAATAGAAAAAACATGGAATACTGCTGCCTTCACTGAAAAAGCAATTCTCATTACCACTTGTTTTATGCCGGGATTAAACCTGCATCAATTTAGACAGGTGGTTTCATTGGTTTTAAAACAAAAAGATAATCAAGAGGAAAAGGAAAAATCTGATAAAAAGCTTTTAGGAAATTATGCTTCACAATGGGAAAAACAATACGACCAACTTTTAAAAAACTGCCAGTTAAGCTCTTATAAAAGGTTTGGTAAACCCGCCGGAATTGACTTTGCTTCTAAAACTTATCGCAAAGCTTTTATTCAATATATAGAAGACGAATATCCAATTTTTCTGCAAGAATACTTCGAGATTTTACTTCAAGCTGTGTATCCAGACCTTTGCTTCTCAGACCATCAGATTTTGGTTGCCTGTATCGCCATGTATGGTAGAATTGCAGATAGCCACAAAGATTACCAAGAAAATCCGAAGCCTGTAAAGCTGTTCAATTACTTGCTGCATAAACAATCTGTAAATAATATTAAAACTGAGCTTGCCGCTTTAAGTGTTGCAGAAATGCTTTTGCACGAATCACTAAAAGAACCAGCTCATGTTTTTACTAAAAGCTTTTTGGAAGAAGAAGATGAAGAAAATCTCTTTTTATTCTTTGAATACCTAGAATCTTTTTCAACAGGGCAAACACTATTTTTTAGCCTGCCCTATCTCAAACAATTAATAGAAAGCAATAATGAGCAAATAAGTAAACAAGCATTTGATTTCTTAATCGGGATTTGTTTCGAACATAATTTTCTAGCTGAAAAAACTTTTAAACTCATTAGCACTTGGAATTTCAGTCTCACTTTAAAATCTGAGTTGAGCCAAAACATCAATATTAATTTTTATCAACTTTTTACTTTAGAATTTCTATTCTACTCATTTCAAAACTCACCATTACTGAGCGTAAACGATACCTTGCCTAACCTCAAACTAATAGTTACACAACTTTTTGTAACTAAGAATGACAACTTGTTTTTACAGGATTTGATTAACGTAATCATCCAACTTAAACTACCAATGTTTGAGAATGAAGAACATGGATTTGGTTTACACGCTTTTATTTTTACTGAAATACTCAGCTTCTTTTATTCATTCAATAAAAAATTTACTGAGACCAAATTTCCAGATCAAGTTAATAAAGTGCTCTTACTTATAAAGGCTCATCCTGTTTTTAGTAACAAGTTGAAAAAGAAAGAATTAATAAGAAGTTGGCAATATGCTATGCAAGATTATCTAATTGTAGCTTCCGAAACTTCTCATGGAGATTTGCCAAAACTCAAAGCGATTTATTTAAAAAGAAAAATGATTATGAGCTTAATGAATAAGTTCAGAAATTTATAGTACTTTTTTGCTATTTTTCAGGAAATTTCAGCATATTTCTTAAAGAATTTTAATCGTAGCAAGGCGAAATTAATATTAACTAACAATTTTTTATGGATAGCGGCAATCCCTTACAGGAAATCATCACGCTTATAGACGACAGTATCCCGATGCCGTCTGGAGTTGACTTACCAGGGCAAATCATTCAATTAAATGGTGATAGTAATTCTTTTGCTAAATACGCACCGAAAGGATTTGACAAGATACTGGGGCAAACTAGCTCAGAAAGCTATCTGGTAACCAATAAAAAAATTGTTGTTGAAGAAAAAGACGGCCCCATCATTCGGATTCCAGAGTTTTCTCCTAGAAGAATCATTAACCTCTCTGCAATTTATGAGGTTCAATGTCCTATTGGAAATGAGAGACAGGTTGTAAATGCCTTACATTATAGAGAAGGTTATAACTCTGGACAGAGATTTAATAAAATGCTCCACGATTGGACTTTAAACTTTGCTAGGGATGAAAGACGCTTTCCAAATGGGTTTATCATCAGTTTTTTTCAAGCAAAAAAAGCGCTTGAAAACTTTCTAGTTGAGCAAACACTGCATTATACAGGCTTAATGCTCAACATCGAGATAAACTTGCTTCACCAAAAGCTAGAAGAAATTCGAGTTGAGACTAAAATGCCATTTCCTGTATCGGTTAAAGATTTTAATCAACCTGTAAAGCTTTCTTTTGAAGGTGTTATAGAAGTTGATGATGAAAGGAAAATAATGGCTATTTTAAACGATAGCAAAAAAGACAGCTTCAGCTTGATGATTCAGAATGAAATTCAACATGTATTTCATAAATTTTTCACGCTAGAAGAGTATTGTTTTCATTTTAAACTGGGAGCCGGAATCGCTTTAAATGAACATATTAATGAGTTTTTGAAAAAGTATGGACGTAAAATCCATTACATCAATTACACAACAACCGATTCTAGCAGCATTATCCCCCAAGATTTACCGATAGTAAAATACACTTATCCGGTAAGTATTACAGATATGCCAGACATGGTTCAGGTTGAAAATTTCATCTTTTTAAACCTGCATA
The DNA here is from genome assembly GCA_002729595.1 of Thalassovita sp. GTDB lineage: Bacteria > Bacteroidota > Bacteroidia > Cytophagales > Flammeovirgaceae > Chondrinema. Next base: position 4,040 of record PBYL01000145.1, read on the forward strand.
ATCTGGTTAAATTCAAGAATTCTGGAATTGATGATAAATCAATTAATCTTTGGGCACAAGGCAGATTAACAAAGATTATTGATCGCATTTTTGTTGGTTTAAGCTATAAAAACACCTTGCTTAATCATCAGAAGATCAAAAACATCATCAAAGAAAAGTTTGCTGAAGAAGTTACAGGTATTGGCTTACAGGCATCTCATGTGGTAGAGTTAAAAGGCTTAAATGCATTAACCATGATGCGTAAGCAATTTAGAATTGTGATTGAAGATCAATCTTTCCCTACCAGAGACATGGGGGTAAATATTCAGTTTGATTTTATAATCAGAGGAATTCTTACAAGCCTAAACGACATAAAAAATCTCTTAGACCCACATATAGATCTGGAAGAAGAAATTAAAGATCAAGTAATTAGCTCTGTAGAGAAACAAGTTCACGATATTACCCCTGACGAGTTATTCAGAAAGTTCGATTACAGAGACGATCCTGAATCTTATACGGTAAGAGAAATTCTAGAAGAAAGCATTGCTGAAGCACTCGAAAAGTTTAAAATTTTCGGGCTGCAAATCCATGTTCACCCGAGATTAGCTTACATTACAGCCAGATTAACAGCTTTGGAAAAAAAACCTCATCAGTTTAAGGCGGAGGTATTCCCTATTAGACACGAAGGTAATGCCGAAAGAATTATCTTTGATGTAGAATACAAAATTAATGGTGTTGCAGAAAATGGCTGGGCAAGATTTTTAGCTTCAACAGATGCAATGCATGAATCAGGCGAGCACGATGAGGATGAAGATGATGAAATGTTTGAAGACCCAATGGCTGGCTTTAACATGAGAGAAAGAGAAGGCATGGAGGTTTCTGAAGATCAAAGTATGGTAAGAGGCATGGGTGGCGAAGTGGACATTAACCAATTACAGAGGTTAAATTTTCAAATGTCTAATCCGCAACCCGATATTGTAGCAGACGATTTGCCTGAGCCAGAAATATTTGATGAACACGAAACCAAGAAAGAGCTCAAAAGATTAAAGAAAACCTTAAAGAGAAATCTGAAAGGCTATTTTGAAACTTTATTGCTTAAAAAATTAAGATACAATAGAGATTCTGAGTTGAAAGAACTGATGCAATCTGCCCAAGCCGAAGTCTTTACCCCGGCAGGTGAAAGAATCGGTTTAGAAATAGAATTAACGAGCTTAAGTAGAAGGCCAACTATTTTTGAGAAAGAAAAAGTGAAGATGATCGAAAAGTACAATAAGCAGTTGGTAAGAAATATGGAAGCTGAGCTAGAAGAATTACATAAGAAGCGATTGATGTTGATAAAACTCGATCCGGGAGATGACAATGAAGAATTAGCGGCTGTAGACAAGCGCTTAAAAGAATTAACTAGAAACTGGGAAAAATAATCACCATTTATGGTACAACACGAGAGAAAAAGACTGGCAACTCCACCCAGAAAAATTCCCTTTACAACCCGACTCGAAATCTTGTTTGGAGGTTTAACAAATCGAATCGGTTGGCCAATTTTTGGCTTGGGAATGGTATTTTTTTGGGTTTTCTCCCTCGAATCTGACTTAATGAACATCAGAAAGTTTTCTTCCGATTTAAAAACCGCCAAAGGCAAAATTTACAAAGTTAGAGAAACAGGTTCTATAGTAAATGGCAAAGAAGTAGAGGAATATTCCTACCAATTCTGGACAGAAAGTGGTTTACATTCAGGTACATCATACAGTAGAGATCAACATTACAATATTAAAAATGAAGTAGTGGTGGAGTATGTAGATGAGCATCCCGAGTTTAGCCGTATACAAGGTCTAAGAACTGCCGAATATGGTATTGCTGTTGGCTTACTCCCACTAATAGTTCCTTTTGTAGGTTTCATAATGGTTTACCTTGGCTTTAAAGGTGGTAACCATACCATAAGACTACTTAAAAATGGCGAAGTTGGTTATGGCAAATTGGTAAAGAAAACGGCTACAGGCAGGGAAATTAACGATCAAATTGTCTATCAGATGTTTTTTGAGTTTCAGGCAGAAGATGGAGAAAAATATTTAGTAGAAACACATACTCACGAAGCTTACAGACTCGAAGATGAAGATGTTGAAGTACTACTTTACAACAAAGAAAGACCAACAGAAGCATTGATGTTCGATAGCATGCCGGGTGAACCAAAAGTAGATACAGAAGGAAATATTAAAGCAACTGGGGTTTCGGTAGCATTTGGGGCTTTACTCGTACCGATTCTGGCGATAGGTGGTAATCTACTTTATATGATAAGTCTTATTATTCAATTTATATAGCAAAAAACCACTAGTATATAAGTAATATTGGCAAATTACAATTAAACTGAGTTTCGTTATTTACAATCTTTTTTACCATTCTATCGATTACTCCATTTCTACCTTTTGGATTTAAAATTAACATATCCCCACTTTCTTGACCAGTGTATCTCCATATTGCCTTTTCATTATTTGTTTCGCGAATGAATTTATATACGAAGTTCTCTGTATTAAACTTCAATCCATTTTTATATCTATTCTCTTCAAAGTAATTTTCACACAAATAACGGCCAGAAGAAACTTGAAGAACATGAGTTTTCATTTTCAAATTACAAGCAAGAAACAATATGTCATTAAGTATTAATAGGTCATTTAAAAAATTAAAATCAAAAGCAAAGATTAGATTTTCAAGGCCCGTAAAGCAATAATCTTCTGGTATTAATAACAATGGCAGATTAAGTTTTACTAATAAATCTGGAAAGTTTTTACTCAGCAATTTTCTTTCATAAGAATGTTTATCACTAAAACCCATTATAAAAAAATTGATGTCATATCCACCAAGAATACATTCCAAGTTTTCTAGAGAATCTCCATTCTCGTATATAAGGTGGTAATTTACTTTTGAATCATTCAAATAATACTTTGTAATTATATCTATTTCCCTTTCAGATTCCATTTCAACTTCTCTATAGAAATAATCTTTTTGTATAGTAAGTTCTACCTCCTTTTTATGTGCATCTAACTGTTTGTATAAAACATACAATTTAGAGTTAAAAAATGCGGCAAAATTTATTGCATATTTTAAAGCGTTAATCGAATTTTTAGATAAATCGATTGAAACAAGAACATTTCCTATAGTTGCCATAAAACAACTTTTTAAAGAGACTCGAAAAAAAATATGATGTTTTCAGTTTAAAAAATCCGTAGTAGGATAAAATTGATTTGATCAATCAATCAGTACATAAACGTGAGCGAGAAATAAAACAGGTAAAATATGTGCGAAGTGCGCTTTAAAAAACAGATCGTATTTTCTTAACCTATACCGTATACTTGAGTTTAGTTATAAGTTACATTTTTTATAACTTGTAGCCAAAATTATTTATAATATTAACTATATAATTAATCAATTAAGCTGATTTCTAACCAAATATACTATTTATAAACTTTTAAAAAATGATACTTGTCATTGATATAGGCAACACAAACATAGTATTTGGCATATTTAAAGATGACCAATTTCAACTTGAATTTAGAGTAGAAACATCCAAACAAAAGCTAGCCACAGATTATCAAATGATTTTGAGAAGTTTTATGCTGGAGAATAATTTAAAGGCAAGTCAATTTAAAAAAATCATATTAAGCAGTGTAGTTCCTGCGCTCACTTCCACTATTCAAGAAACTTGTGAACATCTGTTTGGCTTAAGTGTAATTAGACCAAGTGCAGATAATTACACCTACCTCCCATTAAAAATAAGAAACCCAAGACAAATTGGGACTGATCTTGTCGCAAATGCGCTAGCAGCTTGGCAAGCGACAAAAAGCACTTCTATTGTGATAGATTTTGGTACAGCACTTACTTTTACAGTTGTAGATGCACATGGAGAAATTAAAGGAGTAAACATTGCTCCCGGATTAAAAACTGCGATGAAAGCGCTTTCTGGCAATACAGCGCAACTTCCAGAAATACCATTAGAATTTCCTAAATCAGTAATTGGAACCGATACAGTTACAGCCATTCAATCTGGTTTAATGGTTGGCTATACCGGATTGGTAAAACACATGATTAGCGAAATAAGAAAAGAGCTTAATCAATCTTGTAAAGTAATTGCCACAGGTGGCCTATCATCTATTCTAGAAAACCTCCATACAGAATTTGATCAGGTTGACAGACATCTTACCCTCAAAGGACTTTTCTACATGAGTAAATACATCGAAAAATAAACATCAATCTTTAAACAATCTGTAATACTATCTTGTAGATAGTAGTAGAAACTTCTTTATGAAGATTTCTATTTATAACTTGCAGCTTCAAATTTGCTTAATTTCAACTTTTCACACAACCTACTCTAATTCAGTAAGTTGTGTTTTTATTTCTTATTTCAAAAAAATTGGTTTTAGAAGAAATTCGATTCTAAACTGATACATCTTAGATAATTACGCCAGACATGGAAACAACATTCAGCGATTTAAAACTTAACAAACAGTTAGTAAATGCAGTAGAAGATATGGGTTATACCAAGCCCACTCCTATTCAGCTGAAAGCTATTCCAAGGGTTTTGGCAGGTCAAGATGTGTTGGGCATCGCTCAAACTGGTACGGGAAAAACAGCTGCATTTCTTCTCCCAATTTTAATGAAGATTAAATATGCGCAAGGTGAACACCCAAGAGCATTAATACTCGCTCCTACTCGCGAATTGGTTATACAGATCAACAAAGAGCTAGAAAAACTGGCAAAATACACCGACATCAGGCATGTGGCTGTTTATGGTGGAATTGGTCCCTCTAAACAAATCGAAGAAATTAGTAAGGGGATTGATATACTCGTAGGAACTCCGGGAAGAGTATTGGATATCTATTTTAAAGAAGCGCTTTACCTCAGAGGTTTACAAGTGATGGTGCTGGATGAAGCCGACCGAATGATGGATATGGGTTTTATGCCTCAGATACGACAGTTTCTAGAAATTCTGCCTGTTAAAAGACAAAACTTGCTTTTTTCAGCGACCATGCCTCAAAAAGTACTTACACTTTCAGAAGAGTTTTTGGAATTTCCTGAAACAATAGAAGTTACGCCACAAGCAACTCCTGCTGCCAAGGTAAGCCAAACGGTTTATCATGTACCTAATTTTATAACTAAAATCAACCTGCTAGCACATCTGCTTAAAAACGAAGAGAGTTTTAACAGAATCATCATTTTTGCGCGCTCTAAGAAAAATGCCGAAAACGTTTATAAATTCTTAAGTAGAAAAGTAGACAGCAATACGAGAGTAATCCACGCTAATAAAGGGCAAAATACCCGAATTAATGCGATGGAAGAGTTTAAAGAAGGCAGTATTAGAATATTGGTTTCTACAGATGTTGCTGCCAGAGGTATTGATGTTTCTATGGTTAGCCATGTAATCAATTTTGATATTCCAGTGCTGTATGAAGATTACGTGCACAGAATTGGTAGAACTGGTCGTGCTGAACAAAACGGTAGTGCTATTTCTTTCTGTAACCCTGCTGAAAAATACCACTTGGAGAAAATTCAGAAGATTATAAGAATGCAAATTAGTGCCGAGCAAATACCTGCTGAAGTGGAAGTTACAGAAACTCCATTTGCAGAGAAGCAAGACTACCTAAGAGAAATAGACAAGCAAAAAATGAAAGAAAACCCTGATTATAAAGGGGCATTCCACGAGAAAAAAGACAAGTTGAAAAACAAAAACATCAACTATAGACCTATCTCAGCAAAAAGCAAAACAAAGAAATACAAAAGAAAAAAGAGATTCTGATTATAAGCCTATAATCAGATCTTGTTTTTGAGATATGCTCTAAAGTCTCCACTTTCTAATCTAGCAAGCCCTTCGAATGGTTTGTTATTTATATAAGCCCAGCATATCTCAGTTCCATTTTCTGTTGAAACTGGTATTTCGGCTCTTACATACTCCCCTGCATCTGGATTTACACTTTCTATTCCTTCGTATTTATCTAGTACTTCTAGCAATTCTTCCAAATTATTTTCAATTTCTAATACTTCGCCCTTAATCTCAGATTGGCTGTGCTCATCAAACACTGCTAGCGGATACTCAAAGTGCCAATTGCTTACTATATACAACTCACCCTTAATAGATGCCTTTACCACTTTACCAACAGATCGGTGCAATTGCAGCGCATAAGGATTATCGAAACCTGTCATAAGTGTACCGTAAACAAAGAGTTTGTTATTAGTCTTAATTTTTTTTTCAATCATTTGATTAAATAATTTGATTTAAATATTCACTTAAATATATTTGTATCATGGAAAAGCAAAGTACTGAGGAAAAAATTAAAGCAGCAGCAAGAAAACTTTTTATAGAAAAAGGATTTGCAGCTACCAAAACCAGAGACATTGCAGAAGAAGCAGACATAAACATTGCTTTAATGAACTACTACTTTAAAAGTAAAGAAAAGCTGTTTGATGCAATTTTAGAAGAGGCTTTCCAGTATTTTCCAGGAAAATTAATCAGTATTCTCGAAGAAGAAATTTCAATAGAAGAAAAGGTAACAAAGTTTGTAACCACGCATTCAGAAATGCTTAAGAGTAATCCACTTGTACCCATATTTGTATTGAGTGAATTAAGAAACAATCCACAAAAGTTTGTGGAGAAAATTGGAATGCATGAAATACTAACAGATGGTGTTTTAGTGAATCAATTAAGAGAAGAATCGGCAAAGGGTAATATCAAAAAAATATCCCCTATTCACTTTCTAATCAACATGATTTCGCTCACGGTTTTTCCTTTTATTATTCAACCAGCACTATTAACTCTCGAAAATCTAAATACAGATATTTTCAATAATTTAATAGATGAAAGAAAACAGATGATCCCAGAAATTTTGATGAATCAAATTAGAATCTAAAAAAATTTATCCCGAATTTAAACAAACGATTAAAGCATTTGATAAAAATGAAAAAATCCTGTTTTTACATACCCGGAATCCTCATGGCAGTACAGCTTTTTACGCTAATGCAGTCTGCCAATGCACAGGATACGCTTAGTTTGCAAAGGTGTTACCAGTTAATGGAAGAGTTACACCCAGAAGAACAATCGAGAATTTATGCCGAAAACATCAGGCAATTAAAACAAGAGAATTTGAACACGGCTTTTTTACCTCAATTTGCTGTAAATGGCCAAGCGACTTATCAGTCTGATGTAATGTCTATTCCAATAGAAAGCCCAGCTTTTAGCATTCCAGATATTCCGAAAGATCAGTATAAAATCCAGTTGGAAGTAAGCCAACTCATTTATGATGGCGGAGTTAACAAAATAAAAAAGACACAAGAAGAGCTCAACGAAAAATCTACTAAAACAGAAATTAACCTGAATCAGAGACAGGTAAAATCACAGATCAATAGCCTGTTTTTTACTGCACTTAATCTGCAAGAACAAGAAAGGTTATTGAACGAATCTGTTTTAGGAGAGCTTCAAAATCAACTAAAACTTACTGAAGCGAGAATTAAAAATGGTGTTTTGCTTAAAGGAGCTGCCAACAGTATACAGATTGAGATTCTTAAAATAAAACAAGATCTGCTAAATGTAAATGAACAACAGAAAGCAGTATTTAAAATGCTCAAATCTTGGACAGGTTTAGATAATCTGCAAGAATATGATCTACTGTATCCATCATACGATATTACTGATAATAGCAATACTGACTTTGACAGTAAACCACAAATACAGATTTTATCACTTCAGCAACAGCAATTAGAAGTTTCTAAAGATATGATACAGGCGGGAAATATGCCGATGCTTTCAGCATTTGCCAATGCAGGCTTTGGTAGTCCTAACCCTTACAATATGTTCGAAACCAGCTTTGAACCTTTCTATCTACTTGGCTTGCGCTTAAACTGGCAGCCATTTAAGTATGGAAATACACACCGTTCTGTGGAGGTAAGTAAATTACAGCAATCGGCCCTTGAAGCAAGAAAAGAGAGTATTAATAAGCAATCTGATGTAAATCTGCTTCAATACCAGCAAGATGCTGAGCGCTTACAAAAGCTCATTGAAACAGACCAAGAAATGATTGTTTTGCAAGAGGATAATGTGAAAGAATATGGCTCATTGCAACAGAACGGTGTAATTACCTCAACCGAATACCTTACAGAAGTTAACAAACTCACTCAATTTCAATTAAATCTGCAAATTCATAAAATGTCGTTGGCAAAAGCCAAAGTTGACTGGATGTTTGAAGCAGGAATACTTAAATAAATTCATTCTAATCTCATGAAAAACACAAAAGTTATTTCTATAAAGGCAATTTGCTATCTTCCAATAATCCTGTTTTTAGCATCTTGCGGAAATGATGATAATGCAGCAGATGCTTACGGCCAATTTGAAGCTACCGAAGTAATTGTTTCGGCAGAAGGCAGTGGAAAAATTATATCACTTGATGTGGAAGAAGGTTCAGAAATTAAAGTTGGTGAAGTGGTTGGTTGTATTGATACGGTTCAACTGTTTCTAAAAAAGCAGCAGTTACAGGCTACTATCTCAGCAGTTACAAGTAAAACTCAGAATATTTCAGATCAACTCGCAGTTTACTACGAGCGCAAAGAAAATTTGGTAAGAGAGAAAAATAGACTAGAATCTTTATTTAAAGAAGATGCTGCGACAGACAAACAGCTCGACGATATTAATGGTGAAATTGAAGTGGTTGAAAAGCAATTAGATGCTGTAAAAAGCCAGTTAAGTACACAAAACAGTGGCATTTTAGGCGAAATTCTTCCTTTAGAAAAACAGATTGCTCAGATAGAAGATCAACTTCAAAAGTCTGTGGTGAGGCATCCAGTTTCTGGGATTGTATTAGAGAAATATGCAGAAGAAGGCGAAGTAGCTTCTTTTGGCAAGCCGCTTTACAAAATTGCAGTTAAAAACGATATGTTTTTGCGAGTTTATCTTAGTGCAAAGCAATTGGCAAAACTCAAATTACAGCAACCTATAACTGTAAGAATCGACACCGATGAAGAAAGCTATCTGGAAACTACAGGTACGCTTACTTGGATTTCTAACAAAGCTGAGTTTACGCCAAAAAACATCCAGACCAAAGAAGATCGGGTAAACATGGTTTATGCGGCAAAAATAAGAGTGAAAGATGATGGCACTTTTAAAATAGGTATGCCTGGCGAAGCAATTTTCAACAACGACTCTTCTAACATTGCACAAAAATAAGTGATGGATAATTCAGCAATTATCATTGATAATATCTGCATATCTTACGAAGAAAATCAGGCACTTAAAAACATTTCTCTGGATGTAAAAAAAGGAGAATTGTTTGGGCTTATCGGGCCTGATGGAGCCGGAAAAACCAGTTTGATTAGAATATTGGTTACCCTACTCCTCGCCGATTCTGGTAATGCAAAAGTAGCTGGTTACGATGTGGTAAAAGATTTTAAAAAGCTGAGAAATATTCTTGGTTATATGCCGGGCAGATTCTCACTTTATCAAGATTTGAGTGTAGAAGAAAACCTGAATCTATTTGCTACTATTTTCGGTACCACGATTCAAGAAAATTACCGCCTCATTAAAGACATCTACGA
>PBYL01000146.1 GCA_002729595.1 Thalassovita sp.
TAGTAAAAATTGATTTCGATGGAATTGAACATAGAATGATTGCGCTAGACATTCCTGAAAAAGATTATACATATCTACTTGCAGGCCAAGAAGGTTATGTTTTTTACTCAGAAAACATTCCGGGTCAACCAATTCAAAATTTACACAGATATCATCTGCAAGAAAAAAAGGCAGAGGAGTTTTTGACAAATGTTGTAGAAGCCAGTGTTTCTCAAGATCGTAAATCTTTATTGTATAAAAGTGGAAGTACTTGGGAGATAGTAGGTACTGCCGGAAATGGTAAAGGTGGTAATAAGTTAAATACTTCGGGTATGCAAGTGAAAGTAAACCCACAAGATGAATGGCAACAAATTTTTAGAGAGGGATGGAGGTACCAAAGAGACTTCCTTTATGTGGACAATGTACACGGTGCACCATGGCGACAAATTTACGATTGGTATCAACCTTGGGTAAAACATGTTAAACACCGCACCGACCTCAATTATATAGTAGATATTATAGGTGGTGAGGTTTCAGTAGGTCATTCTTATACACGTGGTGGAGATATGCCCGATGTTAAACATATCTCAATTGGTTTGTTAGGTGCAGATTTTACTTTAGATAAACAAGGATACAAGATTTCTAAAATCTATAGTGGTGGAAATTGGAACGCCAACTTAAAAGCGCCATTAGTTGGCCCTGGCATAAATGTGAAGGAAGGTGATTATCTACTTAAAGTAAATGGTGAAGTGGTTGAAGCTAATAAGAATATCTACAGCTATTTTGAAGCAACAGTAGGCAAGCAAGTAGAAATAACTGTAAACAACAAACCTGATTTAGAAGGAGCGAAAACTTTTACAGTAATTCCTATTAGTAATGAGTCTGAAATAAGAAGGTTTGAGTGGATTGAAGAAAACAGAAAAAAGGTAGATCAGCTTTCCGGTGGAAAATTGGCCTATGTATATGTGCCAAATACTGGCCAACAAGGTTATGAATACTTTAATAGATATTATTTTGCACAGCAAGATAAAAAAGGTGCAGTAATAGACGAGAGAAACAATGGGGGTGGTTCAGCAGCAGATTATATGGTAGATGTAATGGCAAGAGACCTACATGGATACTTTAATAGTAAAGTTGGCGACCATAAGCCTTTCACAACACCAATGGCTGGCATCTGGGGCCCTAAAGTGATGATTATCAATGAAAGAGCTGGCTCTGGTGGAGATTTACTTCCATACCTATTTCATAAAATGGAAATTGGAACTTTGGTAGGCACCAGAACTTGGGGTGGTTTAGTAGGTACTTGGGATACACCTCCTTTTGTAGATGGTGGTAGAATGGTAGCCCCAAGAGGTGGTTTTTACGATCTAAATGGCGAATGGGCAGTAGAAGGAGTTGGTATTAGTCCAGATGTTGAGGTTATGCAAAAACCTGCTGATATTATTGCTGGTAAAGATCCTCAATTAGAAAAAGCAGTAGAAGTTGCCTTAGAAAAACTAAAAAAAGAAGGGGTAGAGCTGAAACCCGAACCAGCAGCACCAGTAAAATGGAAAAGACCTAAAAAAGGATGATTTTTTATAAAACAGAGAACAAAGATTAAAACTGTTCTCTGTTTTATTAGTTAATATTTTACACTCCACTTCTATAAATATTTTTTAAAGTATTGCTCCAAACACTCTTCATTGTAACAATTGTTACTAACATAGCCTGTAATTGCCATTAAATTTGATATTAAAGCAAAACATAAAATCAACAGCATGGACATACTAACAGTTATAGGCTATCTAGGAGGAATCTTAATAGGTGTTTCTCTAGGTTTAATCGGTGGGGGAGGGTCTATCCTTACTGTGCCGATACTAGTTTACCTTATGGGTACTTCTCCGGTTGTAGCTACTGCTTATTCACTTTTTATTGTTGGGTTTTCAAGCCTTGTAGGCTCGATCAACTACATCAAAAAAAATAGAGTAAGTATAAAAACAGCAGCAATTTTCGGGCTTCCATCCATTATTGCTATTTACAGTACCAGAAAATACTTGGTGCCTTCCATTCCTCATACTATTCTAACTATTGGAGATTTCACACTAACAAAAGATCATGCAGTAATGATCTTGTTTGCCATGCTAATGATCGCCGCATCATATAACATGATCAAGAAAAACAAAAATGATTTAGAAGATGAAGCTGAGCCGCAAAAGTTTAACTATCCGGCAATTTTGCTAGAAGGTATAGTGGTGGGTACGCTTACAGGTTTAGTGGGTGCAGGAGGAGGCTTTTTAATTATTCCAGCACTAGTAATTCTATCAAAACTACCAATGAAAATGGCTGTAGGTACATCATTACTAATTATAGCAACTAATTCACTCATAGGTTTTTTAGGTGATGTATCTAACTACGAAATAGACTGGAGTATCCTCGGTATCTTTTCTACTATGGCAATTGGAGGTATTTTTATAGGTACTTGGTTATCTAACTTTATCTCCGGAAAAAAACTTAAACCAGCATTTGGAGTGTTTGTCTTAGTAATGGGAATATCAATTATTCTAAAAGAACTCTTATAATTTCTGTCAGTGTAACAATGGTTACATATTTACATTATTTACACTTGTAATTTAGTATTATAATTCAAAATCGATAAAACAATGAAAATAGAACAAATTTATACTGGATGTCTCGCTCAAGGTGCATACTATATCGAAAGTGAAGGAGAAGCAGCTATTATCGATCCTTTGAGAGAAACAGCCCCTTATATTGAAAAAGCAGAAAGAAATAACGCTAAAATTAAATATATTTTTGAAACCCACTTCCATGCAGATTTTGTGTCTGGACACGTGGATTTAGCTAAAAAAACTGGCGCTACCATTGTTTATGGACCAGGTGCTAAAACGAACTATGACATACATGAGGGTACAGATGGAGAAACCTTCGAAATTGGAAAAGTAAAAATAAAAATTTTACATACTCCGGGTCACACTCCTGAAAGTACTACTTACTTACTTATAGACGAAGCCGGTAGAAACCATGCAATTTTCTCAGGTGATACTTTATTTATCGGTGATGTAGGTAGACCAGACCTTGCCATTAAATCTGATGTAACGCAAGAAGATTTAGCAGGCTTTCTATACGACAGCCTTTGGAATAAAATTATGCCTTTAGAGAATGAGGTAATTGTTTACCCTGCGCATGGTGCTGGTTCGGCTTGTGGTAAGAATATGAGTAAAGAAACTTATGATACTTTAGGTCACCAAAAAGAAGTGAATTATGCGCTTCAAGAAATGCCTAAAGATCAGTTCATTGCTAAAGTGTTAGATGGTTTAACCAAGCCTCCACAATATTTTGCTAAAAATGCAAAAATGAACAAAGAGGGTTACGACAGCTTTGACGATGTGATGAAAAAAGGTGCTGTGCCATTGAATCCTGAAGCTTTTGAAGAAATCGCTAATAGTGAAGGTGCTTTAATTCTTGATACTAGACCTGCTCAAGTTTTTAATAAAGGTTTTATTCCGAACTCAATCTTTATCGGTATTGACGGTTCATTCGCTTCTTGGGTTGGAACACTGATCACAGATATAAAACAACCAATCTTAATAGTTGCTGATAAAGGAAGAGAAGAAGAAGTGGTGATGAGACTTTCAAGAGTAGGTTATGATAATTCTCTAGGTTTTTTAGAGGGAGGTATTGAAGCTTGGAAAAGTGCAGGCAAAGAAGTCGATTCAATTACTTCGATTTCAGCAGAAGAATTGGCTAAAAGAAAAGCTGATGATACAGATATCAATATCATGGATGTTAGAAAGCCTACTGAGTATCAATCTGAACATGTTGTAGGAGCAGAAAACCAACCGCTTGACTATGTAAATGAGCATATGCAAGAAATTGATAAAGACAAAACTTACTATCTGCACTGTGCTGGTGGATATCGCTCTATGATTATGGCATCGATATTAAAAGCCAGAGGATACGAAAATCTGATTGATGTAATTGGAGGTTTTAAAGCAATTTCTGATACCTCAATTGATAAAACAGCATATGTCTGTCCATCAACATTATAAATAATAAAACAATGATTAAGCTTTTAGAACGACTTTTTAAAGGACTAAAAAACGCACAAAATATGTATTATAAAAACGTAAATGCCAGAGATTTCAAACAGTTAATTGAAGAGACTGAAGATGCAGTAATTATCGATGTACGCTCAGAAGCTGAGCTTGCAGAAGGAAGTGTACCAGGACATCAGATGATCAATCTTTACTCACCAGACTTTGCAAGCAAAATTGATAAACTGGATAAGGATAAAACATATTTTGTATATTGTAGAGGTGGAAACAGAAGTAGTTCTGCATGTAGTTTTATGGCTACTAAAGGCTTCAAAAAATTATATAACCTAAGTGGTGGAATTGGCGCTTGGAATGCCAGCTTCGGTACAAGTAAAGTTTAAAAATAAAAAAATTCCGGTGAAATGAATTTAGGGAGTTTCACCGGAGTTAACCTAGTAGATATGAAAAAGATACTAATCCCTACCGACTTTAGCAATGTTGCTTCTTATGCCATTGATATGGCTTTAAAGATTCAAGATAGAATTGAAGCACAAATTACCCTGCTACATGTTGTAACTAAGCAGGAAGAAAGTTTCACATCTCAAAACTCCTTCACCTTAAATAAGCCATCTTATTTACAAAAGCTGGAAAAAATTAAGGCAGAAATTCCCACAAATATTGAGACAGTAATTCTCGAAGGTAAGCTCAATGAAGTAATCATCAACTTTTTAGAAGACGGCCAATTTGATTTAGTACTCATGGGTACCAAAGGCACGATTAATAGAGAGTTAGGAGGTTCTGAAACTGAGATTATTGTAAGAAGATCGAGTGTACCAGTTCTGTCTCTAATGAGTTGTTGCAAAAAAAGTGATTTTAAGAATATCCTATTCATTAATGATTTTAAAAATCAGATAGAAATTGAAGAGCTGCATATTCTTAAAACCATCATCGCAATATTTGACTCCAAACTGCACTTTCTCAAAATAACTGATGACAATGAGAGTGAACTACTTATGGAGAAAAATATGTGTGATTTTGCAAGAAAAAATAAACTTGAAAATGTGAAGATGCATTTTTTCAACAATGACCAAGGAATAGAAGAGGGGATAGAAACCTTTTTGGAAAAATACAATTTCGATATGCTAAGCATTGGCACTAACCGACATCTAGACTTTAACCACTGGAAAAAAAGTAGTATTGCCGAAGACTTGGTTAATCATATCAACAAACCTATTCTTACTTTTCATTTACCTGAAGATTAAATTTGTCATAATAAAAAAAGGAGACCCGAAAGTCTCCTTACAATTTCATTAGTTTCAGTTTAAACCCTGTTTTCACTTGGTTTCAAACTAGTTAAATCTGCGATTTTAACAGGTAAACCAGTTTTTATACTATTTCTAGCAGCAACTCCAATTAAACAAGACATAGCTCCATCTCTAGAACCAGCTGCCAATTTCAATGGATCTGGATCATTTGGTGTTCTAAATATTTTGTCTTGTAGTCTCTTATCTCCACCACCGTGTCCACCACGACTAAAGGCAACTTGCTCAGTTTTGTAATCTTCCCAGTTTTTATGAACTATAATTGGTTCGTAATCAGTATCAGAATTACCCTGAGACATTTCTTGTTTGTGTAACTCGTCTTGAGATAGGCTGTTTTTATCGTTGTAAGGAATATCCAACCAAGCTTCAATTCTACCATCGATTCCGTTAAAGGCAATTCTCCAACCTTCAAATGGTGAATAAGTAGTAAGAGAGTAGTTTAGCACTACATTGTTGGCATATTTAACTTGGGCAGACATTTTATCATAAATGTTGATCGCATCTCTAAACAAGCAATTATCACGTATGTATCCATCGTATTTCTCATTGTTAGCGTAGAGATTCATCGCCATTTTATCCTTTGTTATATCCCAGTAGTATTTACAATCTTTTTGATGTAAACAATTTCTGCAATTAGCTCCTCTTATTTTGCCATTGCTGCCATAATGTTCCAAATCGCCCATTGCATAAACCTCTACAGGGTCAGAATCTAACCACCAGTTTACCAAATCGAAATGGTGAGTTGATTTATGAACAAACAAACTACCACTAGCTTGCTCCAAACCATGCCATCTTCTAAAATAAGATGCCCCATGATAGTTATTTAAATACCAGTGGAAGTCTACGGACGTAACCTTACCAATTGCCCCAGCAACTAATAATTCTTTTATTTTAGTCATATAAGGGCTCCAACGATAGTTAAAACCCACATAAACCTTTTTACCAGATTTACGCTCGGCTTCCAAAATTTCCTCGCATTTGTACTCATCTGTTGTCATGGGCTTTTCTGTGAGTACATCAATTCCAGCTTCTAATGTTTTTATGACAAATTCGTGGTGGGTAGCATCTTTTGTAGTAACTATGACAAGTTCGGGTTTCGTTTTGTCTAGCATTTCATCGAAGTTTGTAAAGGTAGGACAATTTGCTCCGATGTGTTTTTTGCCAAATTCTAATCTTCCAGGGTTTATATCGCATAAGCCCACAAATTCGAGTATATCTGAGTAATTATCCACTAATCTTTTGCCCCAAAATGAAACTCCTCTAATTCCTGTACCAACTAGTGCAACTCTCTTTTTTGCTCTTTGCGGAAATGAAAATGCTGCACCAGAGCCTGCTAATAAAGTAGCAGCGGTAACAGCACTTGTTTTGTTAATAAAAGATCTTCTTGTTATTCCTTTTTCCATATTTAACTGTGAATTGTTTGTGAATTATAATTTATATCATCGTACATAAAATTATAAAAATAAAATTTAGCGTACTTCCGCTACAGCTATTAATTTTCGCTGTTTGGAGTATTTAAACTAATTCTGAATAGATTATATACAGACGTGTTTATTCTTTTAATTAGTTTTAATTGTTTTACCCGCCATTAATAACCTGATAATCAATCAATTAAATGCTATATCTATGACACTCATAAGGGTTTTTATGACAGTGATAAGGGAAAATATGGCAAAAATAAGGCTTTATATGACGGTAATAAGGAGTTGTATGACCTATTTAAGGATGCCACAAAAACTAATATGACATATATAAGGAAGGGTTGTGAGTTGCAACATTCAACATTTTGAAAGCTATATATGACATATTTAAGGTTGTGCAACTATGACTTTTATAAGGATTCTAGATTAAATGAAGAAGAAAATCTGAATTATAGCTTTAATATGACATATATAAGGCGTAAAAGGTCTGTTTTTTAAGACGATCGCAGATTTTAAGAACCTGAAGACTTAATAATGTCATTTTAAACTTCCTGCCAATTAAAACTTTTATAAAATGTCCTATTTGTAAGCTTAAGTGCTTTTGACATGTAAGAATCTTGTCTTATGCATTTATATTATTGATAATCAATGATTTAAGTCCGTGAATTTTTCTTTTTAAACAATTGCAGGTGTATTTTGAGTAACCTAATATGACAAAGATAAGGGGAATTTACAGCTAATATGACAAAAGTAAGGTCAAATTTATGACTAACCCTACTATAGTGTCATATTAACTCCTATATTCGAAAAAATAAGAATGAAACTATGTCAACTTCTAACCCGCACCTTATTGTAAAGAGTAATAAGTTAATCAACGCACACTTAAATGGGTTGACTCTTACGCAATTAAGGTTCCTGGAGATTCTGGTCGCACAGTTGGATAGAGGACAAAGTGAATTTAGCAAGCAAAAAGTATATCTGAATGATTTTGTAAAAGACATTGGTACGAATAACAAGAATGAGTACCAAAGAGCTAGAGAAGTTACAAAATCGATGATGAAACACGTTATCGAGATTTTTGATGACGATGAAGGTTTAAAACAGAGAAACATATTTCACTCGGTCGATTTTCCAAAAGGTAAATCTTACGTAGAAGTTGTGTTTCATCCTCATTTAAGACCTTATCTTTTGCAATTAAAGGAGAAGTTTACAGCTTACGATATTAGAAATACACTGCATTTAAATAGTGTATATGCTGTGCAACTTTATCAGCTTTTAAAGCAATATCACCGAATTGGCACACGCGAGTTTGAACTAAAGGAGCTTAAGAAAATTCTTGGTGTTGATAACAAGTACAAGTTGTATGCAGATTTTAAGAAACGTGTTTTAATTAGCTCTCAAAAAGAACTCAAAGCAAATTGCGACATCACTTTTACATTTAGAGAGAAAAAAAGAGGGAGAAAGGTATCTGCGATCTTATTCCACATTAAATCTCAATTGAAAAAGCGTGATGAGGAATTGCTAGATGAATTAGAAACCACAATCTCAGATACCGAAACGTTGGAAAAAATACTGATGGAAATGGGATTGACTAACAGGCAAATTGAGGAGTGCTTGACTAAATATACTAGCGAAAAGCTTTGGGAGATTGTTGAGTATACAAGAGAACGTTTTAGTGCAGGTCAGGTAGAAAATCCGGCGGCATATCTCATGGCTTTGCTTAAGAAGGAAGTAACGATTCAGATGCATCCATTAAGCGAGAATAATGGGAATGATAAAAATGGCAAAACCCACAAAAAGCCAACTAATGATGTACAGTTTGTTCAAGAACTAGAAATTATTGATAAGTATAAAAGTGAGTTTGAAGAATTGAGAAGGGCTACTTATGAGAAACTTGTACAAAATGCTACTCCTGAAGATATAAAGCGTTTTGAATCTTATGCCAGAAGAATTCCTTTTTTAAAGAGTAAATTTTTTAACGAAGGCAAACTAGATTTAAACCATCCTGATTTTGATACTTGGTTAGGGAGCCACTTAGCTCCCGATTTTGATGAAAGCTTTATTAACTGGATGAAGGAGCAAAATGGTTATCATTTAAAGAAAACAGACGGTGACACTTATAAAATTGTAGGAAAGCAAAATTCTTTGTTTTAGATACATCTCCTTAAATCTGTCATAAAATATTTTTCAAAGGCATTTTTTCTATCTAGATAGAAAAAATGCCTTTTCAGTTTAAAAATCTGCACATTCCCTTTCTTTTAAGACATTCTTCTCCATTTATAGCCTTTTTTATGGATATATTTGTTTCAACCAATTAATGAAAATCAGATAAATAACTGTAAATCTAAATTGAAAACAAATGAAAAAAACTACACTTCTACAGGCTGTGTTAAGCTTTTTAGTTTACCTGTTTGTAGTAAACAACACCTTAGCTGATAATCCAGCACCCAATTGGCAGAAACTGTTTAATGGAAAAGACCTAAAAGGCTGGAAAAAACTAAATGGAGATGCAGATTATAAAATTGAAGGAGATGTTATAGTCGGTATTTCTAAATTGAATACTCCAAATACGTTTTTGGCTACAGAGAAAATGTATTCCGATTTTATTTTTGAGGTCGATGTGATGGTAGATAATCGCCTAAACTCAGGAATACAAGTAAGAAGTAACTCACTAGAATCTTACAATAATGGGAGAGTACATGGTTACCAAGTAGAAATTGACCCAAGCACAAGAGCTTATAGCGGCGGTTTGTACGACGAAGCAAGAAGAGGTTGGTTGTATCCATTATCTAGAAATGATAAAGGCCGTGAAGCTTTTAGAACAGGTGAATGGAATACCTATCACATCGAGTGCATTGGTAACAAAATAAGAACTTGGGTTAATGGCGTAATGTGTACCAATTTGGTTGATGATGTTACCAGCGAAGGTTTTATTGCTTTACAAGTGCATGCTATTGGACAACCAGAGCAAGAAGGTACTGAAGTTCGTTGGAAAAACATTAGAGTTTTAACAGAAGACTTAGAAGCAAACAGATGGAAACCAGATCCAGATGTAGACGAAGTGAGCTATTTGAAAAATGAGTTAACTGAAAAAGAAACTAGAGAAGGTTGGAGACTTCTTTGGAATGGTAAAGACAGTAAAGGTTGGAGAGGTGCTAAACTAGATGATTTTCCAGCATCTGGTTGGGAAATGAAAGATGGTGAGTTGACTATCTTAGCTACTGATGGTGGTGAATCAACTGGCCCAGGAGATATTATTACTA
Organism: Thalassovita sp.; assembly: GCA_002729595.1. Taxonomy (GTDB): domain Bacteria; phylum Bacteroidota; class Bacteroidia; order Cytophagales; family Flammeovirgaceae; genus Chondrinema. The sequence goes on from PBYL01000146.1 coordinate 10,017, forward strand.
CAGATCAGTTTAGCTCTTTTGAATTAGAACTTGAATTTAAAATTACAGAAGGAGCAAATAGTGGTGTTAAGTATTTTGTAGACCCTACTTTAAATAAAGGAACAGGTTCTGCAATTGGTTTAGAGTTCCAGATTTTAGATGATAAAAAGCACCCTGATGCTAAAAAAGGTGTGGAAGGTAATAGAACATTAGGTTCTTTATATGATTTAATTCGTGCTGATAACCTTTCTGTTCCAGGTAAAGGAAAAACCTTTAAAGGTGTAGGTAGCTGGAACAAAGCTAGAATCGTAGTAAAAGGTAACCATGTAGAGCACTGGTTAAATAATGAAAAAGTAGTTGAGTTTGAACGAGGAAGCCAGATTTTTAAAGCATTGGTTGCTTATAGCAAATATAAAGACTGGGAAAGCTTTGGTGAGTATCCAGAAGGACCAATCTTACTACAAGACCACGGAAATACTGTAAGTTATAGAAGTGTAAAAATCAGAGAGTTTTAAGTAAAAACCTCTTTAATGATATTGAAAAGGCTGTTTCTTATGAGGCAGCCTTTCTTTTTTTGAATGATAAATGTTCCAATGTTAAGTTTTTCTAGAAACATACTAAATTCCTTCAATGTTAATTTAGTATTAAGTAGATTCACTTTTTGTTAACATTAAATTCAAATAAAATGGATGAAACCCAAAAGCCTGAGGTGAAGGAAGAAAGTAAAAAAGCCCCAACAATTAGAAAAAGAAGAACCACTAAATCTAAGACTACAGCAACTAATGATGCTAAGAAAGTATCAGTTAGTAAAGTGAAAGAGACTCCAACAGAAACACCAAAAGTTGAAGAAGTTGTAGAAGAAAAAGTGATTGAGAAAAAAGTAGAAACAACTTCTGAAGTTTCGATGGAAGCAATGGCAAAGGCTCTAATCAGCGCCATGACTACAGATGATAAAAAGCCATTAAAAAAGAAAATTAAACAACTTGATAAAGCACTTAAAAAAGAAAAAGCAATTAAAGATGAAATTGCTAAAGCTTTGAAAAAGTTAGAAAAATACGAATCAAAAATTACTAGCTACGCAGAGAAGATTGTTTCTTTTGAAGCTGAATGTTTATCAATCAAAGAAAAGTGTGCTACACTTAAAACTGAATTAGAAACACATAAAAAAGCTTTGCAAGACGAGTTAGCTAGTTAGTTGATAAAAAAGATAATGCCAGTAAAATCTGGCATTTTTTATTCCCTCTTTCTTTTCCATCTTTTATGAGACCATAACCAGTAAGAAGGATTTTCTTTAATCTGATTTTCGGTTTCAGTGATATATCTATCCAGAATTTCTGTAGTGTCTTTTTCGTAAGGAGGTTCGCCAAGAGTTTTAAATTCCACTTCGTAATATCCTCTTTTTGGTGAAGTAATTTTTAAGAAAAGTACTGGGATATTTGTTTTCACTGGGATAATTCCTGGCCCTTTGTAAAATGGCGTATCTTGATATAAAAATTCAGCCCAGTAGATATCAGATTTAACTCTGCCCGGAGGTGTTTGATCTCCATTAATTACAATGAGTCTTTTTTGTCTGCTTCTTCTAATAATTTCTCTCAAAGCATCTCCTTTTTTAATAGGTGTACCACCAAATTTGGATCGGGTTTTAAACATCAAATCATCGAAATTATCATTAGAAAGTTTTTGGTAAATCACATCTACCGGATAGGGTAATTGTAAACAGCCAGCCAATAGCGCCCATTCCCAGTTAAATTGGTGGGTAGCAAGTACAAGTAGCGACTTTTCTGTTTTATAATGCTCTTCAACTACTTCTATGTTTACAAACTTTATTCTTTTATTAATCTCTTCTGCCGAAATGGTAAAAGACTTTAATACCTCAACTGCAAAATTGGATAAGTGTAGATAAAATCCTTTGGAGATTTGCTTTAACTCTTTTTCATCTTTTTCCGGGAAAGAGTTTTTTAAGTTATTCATCACTACCTTTTTTCTGTAGCCTACTATGTGGTATGCTAAAACAAACAAGAAGTCTGCAAAAGCATAAAGTATTGGCATTGGTAGTCGTGATAATATTTTTACTAAGAACATAATTTTAATTAATCAAAACTAGTTTGGACTGCCAAAGATAGACTGATTAAAACATTCGTCCATAAAAAAATAAAAAATACTTACAAGAGGTCTCTTGTAAGCATTTAAAATAAGAGAATATTTTATTTATTGATCAGCTTTTTTAGCTGGGAAAACTCTTACTAATAATCCAGGGCTTTCCATTGCTACATAGATATATCCGTCAGGAGCTTGTTCAACAGCTCTTACTCTACCCATAGTATCTAAGATTTTTTCTTCATGAACCACTTTTCCATCTTGTACTTCGCATCTTGCCAAATAGCGGAATTTTAGTGAACCAACAAGTAGGTTGTTTTTCCAATCAGGGTATTTATCACTAGTAACGAATGCCATGCCACAAGGAGCAATTGATGGATCCCAGTAATGCATAGGTTGTTCCATACCAGCTTTTGCTGTATCTTCAGTAAGAATGGTATTATCGTAGTTGATACCGTAAGAGATCACTGGCCAGCCATAATTGGCACCTGCTTTAATAATATTTACTTCATCTCCACCTTGAGGACCATGTTCGTGCTCCCAAATTTCGCCAGTAACTGGGTGTTTGGCTAGTCCTTGTAGGTTTCTGTGTCCATAAGAATAAATTGAAGCAACTGCTCCTTCTTTATTTACAAATGGATTGTCTTCTGGAATCTTTCCATCATCGTATAATCTATGCACTTTACCACAAAAGCTTTCGAGAGATTGAGGGTTTGTATCTCTTTCACCTCTATCACCAACAGTTACATACATATAACCATCATTATCGAATTCAATTCGGCTACCGAAGTGATAGTTTTTCTCAGTGAATGGAGTTGCTTGAAAAATAACTTCTTGGTTTGTTAAAGCATTTCCTTCAAGTTTCGCACGCATTACAGCGGTATTACTTCCGCCTTCACCTTTAGCAGAATAAGAAAGGTAAATCAAGCTATTACTTGCAAAGTCTGGGTGTAATGCAACATCCAATAATCCACCTTGACCTTCAGCAAAAACTTCAGGTACACCGGTAATTTCTTTTGGCAGTAATTTACCATCTTTGATCATTCTTAATCTACCAGGTCTTTCGGTAATTAGCATAGAACCATCAGGTAAAAATGCCATTCCCCATGGATTTTCAAGTTCGGTAGCCACAGTATCTGCTATGTAATCCAGTTTTTCAGAGTTGACTACAGCAGCACTGTCAGATGGAGCATCAAAATAAGTAAGTGTCTTTTCTTCTGAGCTAATTACGCTTTCTTCCTGACTACAGGCGAAAAAAGAAGCTAGAAAAAAAATAATCAGAGTATTTCTGTTTATCTTCATTTGAGTAAATAATTAAAAAAACAGGTGAGTATATATTAGTTTTGTAAAGATAATAATTATGGATGCAATTAATATTAATGATAAATTTTCTAAGATAAAGAACTTTTGGAGTCCGGGAATCATTGGTGAACTAAATGGCCAATATGTGAAGTTAGCTAAGTTAAAGGATGAATTTGTATGGCACAGTCATAAAGATGAAGACGAGTTGTTTATGGTGGTTAAAGGGACTTTGTACATGCATTTTAAGGAAAAAACAACTGTTGTAAAAGCGGGAGAGATATTAATTGTACCTAAAGGAGTAGAACATAAACCTGAAACAAAAGGTGAAGAAGTACAGGTTTTATTATTTGAACCAAAAGCTACATTACACACAGGAGAAGTTATAGTTGATAAAACTAATAATAACCAAGAGTGGATTTAGCGATTTAATAACTTAAGTGTCTAATTAATCTAACATTCAACAATAAAACATTCAATCACATACAGTAGATAAAATACTGTATTAATGGAATGAGTAATGACAAACAACATATCGATTCATTAATTGAGAAAATTGCTCTAAAGCAAGATAAGAAAAGTTTTGAGTCTTTTTTTAATTTGTTCTATGTTGAATTACATGCTATAGCGCTTCATATTGTAGAATCAGATCAGTTTGCTAGAGAAGCGGTAAATGAGGTAATGCTTAAGATTTGGGAAAGCAATAAAGATATCTTAAACATAAACGATATTAGAGCTTACCTCAGAAGATCAGTAAAGAATCAGGCAATAGATATCCAAAGAAAGAATAAGAAACATACTATAAGTATTAATCTATCCACAGTTTCAGAAAAGGATAATCCTCTAGCGGAAAACCCAGAAGATGTATTTTTATACAAGGAAATGCATAATTCATTAAATGCATTAATTGAAAAAATGCCTGAAAAAAGGAGGGCAGTTTTTTACTTGGTTAAGTTTTCTGGGAAAAAATATAAAGAGGTGGCAGAAATGTTAGATATCTCTGAGAAAACAGTTGAAAAACACATGCGGGAAGGGTTTAAATTTTTGATGGATAACGATTTTAATTTTTTTAATAAGCCTCCACAGAAAAATTCTAATAAAAATAAAAGCCTGATTATCAGTGTAGTACTAGCCTTTTATCAAATTTTTTCATATTTCTTTTCAAAGTAGGGTAGGGTATTTTAGCTCAGCTTTCGTCTTAATTATAAGAGGTTACCTCAATTTTATATATGACAGACGAAATCTTAAATATCATTGTAAAAAGCTTAAATAATGAATCTTCGACAGAAGAGAATTTATTGCTTGAGAGATGGCTTCTAAAAAGCGAATCCAATCAGCTTTACTACCAACAATTTAAAATAAATTGGACTAAAGATTCAGCCAAGTTAAATAATCAAAAGGCAAAAGCTTGGAATGAATTATCCATAAAACTTAATAGCAATCAGACTAAGACAGTATACTTGAGAACAAAAAAAGTGCTTTCTTGGGCTGCAATTGTGGTTTTTGTTTTATTTTCAGGATATTTAGTTTATTTTCAAGTATCTGAATCTCAGGTAAATCAAGTCCAAACACAACTTACTTATCAAAAAGTATCTACTGTTAACAGTCAACTAAAAGAAGTAAAGTTACCTGACAATACTATTGTTAAATTGAATAACAATAGCAGTATTGAGTTCCCAAATGAATTTGTCGGCAATACTAGAAATGTGAAGCTATCTGGAGAAGCATTTTTTGAAGTATCGCATAATGCTGAAAAGCCTTTTATAGTCCAAACTGAAAATTTCTCAGTAAAGGTATTAGGTACTTCATTTAACATTCATGCATACAAAGAAAGTAGTTTGCAAGATGTTTCTGTTTTTTCTGGAAAGGTAAAGTTCACTACAAAAGAAGGAAATAAAGAAGTATTGCTAACAAAAGGAGAAAGTGTAACACTGAAAGTTACTTCAGAAGAATTGGCTAGAAATAATAGTAATCCAAAACAGATTCAATGGATTGATGGAGTACTCGTATTTGATGGAGACAAATTCGATAGAATTGTTCAAAAGATAGAGCGCCATTTTAATGTGAAGTTTAAAATCAATAATAAGGATATTGATTATGATAAAGCATTTGTAGGCTCATTTAAGAAGGGCGACAAAGTAGAAGATGTTTTGGAAGTACTAAAGTATTATTACGATTTTAACTTTAGAATAAAAGATAAGAATACAATAATTATCAATTAAAGAAACACGGTTAATAATTAGCCTTTGGTCGGGAGTAAATATTAAACCGTGTTTTTAAAATAAAAAAAGGTAGTAGACCTCTTTTTCCCAAAATAAACAATAAGAGAGATTTAATCAAAATAATCTATGGGAAGGGAGAGGTTTTTAGTGTATGTGAGTTTGATACAAATATTATCAGTCGCGAGTATTAGCATGTCTAATGCTCAAGATAAAAGTAATTTTATAACGCTACAATTGAAAAAAGTTAGTTTCGAGGAACTGAAGACGGAGATTGAGTCGCAGTGTGAGTATAGTTTTTTTTATACTCAAAATGTGATTGGAGATGCTATGCGTTTTTCTTTAAACGTAGCTAATGCAGATATAAATAGCGTTTTAAATCAGCTAGAAGCTGAATATAATCTTATTTTTATTATTAAGGGAGATAAAATTCTTGTAGATAAAGCGCCTGAATTATTTCTTGTAAAAGGTAGAATTTTTTCTTCTGATACCCATACTCCTTTAGTTGGTGTTAATATCATCATTAAAGACACTAAGAAAGGCATTTCAACAGATGCAAAAGGCAACTTCAAAATATCAATAAAAGAAAAAGATATTTTAGAAATCAGTCATATTGGCTTTAAAACTCAAGAGTTAACTCTTGAAGAGGTTCAAAGTAGATTTGTTATTTATTTAGAAAATCAGTTTGAAAATCTTGAAGAAGTACTTATTGTAGCATATGGTAGGCAAACAAAAAGAGAATTAACGGGTAGTATTGAAAAATTGACTTCAGTTGATTTTGAAACTTATAATGCATCTAGTTTTGATCAGAAGCTTCAAGGTTTAACTACTGGATTACAAGCAATGAGCAGTAGTGGAACTGCTGCTGCGCCAGTAAGGCTTTTGATTAGAGGATTAAGCTCTATTTCTGCAAGTACTAATCCATTGATTATAATGGATGGTGCTCCTATTTATAATAGTCCATTAGGTCTAGAAAGATCTTTGTATTCAGAATTTCAAAATCCTTTATCATTAATTAATAGTTATGATATTGAATCAATTGAAGTTCTAAAAGACGCTGCTGCAACGTCAATATATGGTTCAAGAGCATCAAATGGAATTATCTTAGTAACTACTAAATCAGGTCTTTCAGGTAAACCTGGCTTTGAGTTTTCATACAGTACAGGAGTTTCTACACCAGTTAGGTCGGTAAATAAGCTTGGTTTAGCAGATACAGACCAATGGTTTAAAATAATTGATGAGGCGAGAGAAAATACAAATCTATCTTCTTTTAACCCTTCAATAAATATTAGTGCATTTCCTGATGATCCATTAGATAATTTAAGTAGAGAACAAGCTCTTTCAACTAATACAGATTGGTTTGATTATGTAGTTGGAACAGGCAAAACAGATGAGTTTCAGCTATCATATAAGCAGGCATCTGAAAAGAGTAATCTTTATATTTCTGGAAATTATAGGAAGGAAAAAGGTGTATCTAAACCAGATGTATTTAGAAGATATTCTTTAAGAACAAACATCAATGTTTATCCTCATGAAAACCTTACCTTTAGCTTAAAAAATGTTTTTGTAAGCTCTAGGAAAAACAAAGGCATAGATATAGCCTCTGGTATTTTTGATGATAATTTGAAAGGTGGATTTTCTCAAGCTTATATTGAAAGTTTACCATGGTATCCAGTTTATAATACTGATGGTAATTATTGGAACCCACTTTCGGGAATTAATCTAGCAGCAAGTACAAATCCTGCTTATTATAAAGACGAAGTAATTCAGTATAGATATATTGGTAGTTTATCTTTTAAATATGACTTGCCTGTAATTGAAGGGTTATCATTTAATGGTTTGGTATCATCAGATATTTTACAAAATGATAGTGAGTTTTGGATAAGTAAGGTAATTAGTAGGTCAGGAACATTTGCTACAGATCAAACAGTAAATTCGAATATCCTTAACTATAATATTCTTTCGAAATACAATAGAGGTTTTGATAAGCATAATATAGCGTTTACAATAGGAGTTGAAGCGCAAAGAAATGTTCAACGGACAAGACTATTATTAGCAGAAAACCTAACTGGTACTAGTCAACAAATTAGTGGAACAAGTACTCCAACTTATGCAAGAGCGGGGATTACTGGTGAGAGATATTTAATGTCTTATCTAAGTAGAGTCAACTATTCTTATGACGATAAGTATTATGCAAGTTTAAGTTATAGAGTAGATGGTTCTTCAGCATTTTTACCTGAAAATAGATGGACAAGCTTTGCTTCTGTTTCAGCTGCTTGGATTTTGTCTGAAGAAGTATTTTTTAATGACTCATTCATTAATTTATTTAAACTTAAAGCAAGCATAGGTGAAACTGGTAATCAAGATATATCAGATAACCTTTTTCAAACTACATATATCGATACCAGAAGATATGGCATAA
>PBYL01000147.1 GCA_002729595.1 Thalassovita sp.
TGAAAAATAAAAAGAGGTCCACTCCCCTACTTCGGAGTCGAGCCAAATTTTACCACGGTTCCGCTCGATAATTTTTCTTACCAGTGGTAAACCTAAACCAGTTCCACTTTCACTGTTAGATTTTATACCTAAAGTTTTATAAGGAGTGAAAATGACGTCGAAATATTTAGAAGGAATGCCCGGACCATTATCTTTTACACACATGATCAACTTATCGCCTTCGTCATTCAGGTTGGCATCGAAGCAGATTTTTATCACTTCTTTATCATTGTATTTAATGGCGTTGGTTATCAAGTTTTGGTAAACTTGTTTAATTGCCACTCTATCATAAGTAATAACCGGTAAATTGATTACATCAATTTGAACTGGCTTAGGCTTAGATACATACTCTAAAATTTCGTTTACCAGACTCTTTAAGTCTACTTCTTCAGAATGGTCTTTGTGACCAGAAGCAGTAGCATAATGAAGATATTCATTAATAATATTCTTCATTTTTTCTGCTGATGTAACAGTAACATCAAATATTTCTGCTACATCTGGTGGCAGGGCATCTCTATATAAAGTGGTAATCATTTCAGCAGACATCATAATCGCATTTAGAGGCGATTTTAAGTCGTGAGAAACTACATGAGCAAAGTTCTTAAGCTCGTCGTTTTTTTCCTTAATTCTCTTAAAAGCCATCTCCAACTCATCTTTAGCCTTCTGTAAGGATCTTTCTTTTTCCTTAATGGTATTATAGGCTTTAATGAGTTGGTAATTGTCTCTTTTAATCTCTTGTAAAGGAGATTGCTGTATAGACTTTTTAATCTCTAGCTGCCAGATAGAGATAATATCTCTATCTATTTTTACCATATCTTTTGGAAGCGCTTTATACACTAAAACATTTATAGTGTGCTTGCTCTTGTTATGATCAAAAACAATTTTATCTGTTAAAGAACGAAACTTGTCTAGATCTAAAGCACTTAAAACTTCCTCGTCTGACTTGGTATTTTTTTTATAATCTAGGTTAAATTCTGAAACGAAACTCTGACTATTATTTTCGTCTTTTATATACACGTTTACAGAACCATTCAACTTTAATGAAAGCGCCCTCCTACTAATTTCAGAAATAACAGTTGTATATTTTGTTGCAGACTGGTTGTCTTGCCCCGCCTTAATGGAAAACTGCTTTATAGTATTTATTATAAAAAATAAATCTTCCGGATATTTTAGTTCTATGGAGGTTATATACAGCATAAGTTAATGTTTGTAGACGGCAATTGATCTGTCGTCATTTCTCAGAGCATATTTAGAATAAAGTGCCGATGCAATAACAATTGGTACTGGAGTTTTTAAAAGATGTTCCAGATTAATAGATTTTAAGCCATCGCTGTAACTAATTATTACATCGCCCTTGTTAATAGGCTCCGAGAAGGCTTGTAATCGGCTTATTTTATGCCCTACAATACCTGGCTTTGAAATTAACCCCTTAGATTTTTCTTGAAAAGATAATATTCTTGAGCTGATATTACCTATTCCCATGTAGTCTAGTTTATCCTGATAAATATCCATAATAAATAGAGCAGCTCCTCTCGTTTTTGAGAGCTCCTCATGTATTTTCACAAAAAGGTCCTGCAAACCTAACTCAGAATTGTTATGTAATGTTTCTATTGCAAGTGAAGAAGGTTTACTTGCTTCCAGACCATGCCCTAATCCATCTGAAACTAATATGCGGGTAAAACCTTTCTCTTCATTATAAAAAGAAGACACGGCATCACCGCAAAAAGTTTCTCCACTTTTGGGAGTAACCACCCAATCTGGATTACGCAAAGCTGGCTGCTCGCTTTTACAAAATTTATGAGCTACAATGGCATTACCAAATACCGGATCAGAAAAAAACATGACGTTGTCTGACAGGCGCTGAATTGTGCCTATACCTGTACCAAGTGAATTACCTGTTGAGAAGCCATCTACAGCGGCTACTGCAAAATTTATGTGCGGGCCATTATCTACACTAATAATCTCAACACCCCAGTTGTCTTCGTGTTTGAGTAACCTAATTAATATCTCTTTTCTTCCTTTGGCATACTTAATTAAGTTGGTGCCAAGCTCAGAAATTATAATAAAACAATCTGAAATAAATTTCTCTTCAAACGGGTACCCCTCTGTATTTAACTCGAAACTTTTTCTAATAAAATGTAAAAATGAAGCATCTTTGACACTAAAAGATAGATGCTTATTCAATATATCTACTTTCTCCATACTATCAATCTAACCCTTGTGCCAACAGAAAGTTTAGAATCGATATGAAAAACATGTACGAGTGATTTCGCTCCGGGGAGTCCTAACCCCAAAGACCCACTTGTTGAAAACCCCTTTTTCATCGCAGAATCCACATCAGCAATTCCTTTTCCGTTGTCTTCGCAAATTACCTCTATTCCTTTATAAATGTCTGAAAGAATTCGTATTGTCATTCTGCCACTAACTGCATATTTTAAAACATTTCGTGCAATTTCGCTAGTAGCAGTAAGAAGTTTAACCTTGTATATTTCGGGAAGACCAATCTCTCCGGCATATTCTCTGATTAAACCTCTAATATTTAATAAATCTTTCTCCTCGCTTATTTTTAATGTTTTACTCTTGAGAACTTCCATCCTGATCTGTCTCTCGATTGAACTTTTCATTAAAAAATTGAATAGCCTTTTCTAGTGACAATGTTGTTTTAACGTTTGGCATCTCCAAACCCAGCTCAACAAGAGTAATTGCTACAGCTGGTTGCATTCCAGATACCACGGTTTCTGCACCCATTACCAAAGATATAGATGCAATATTGTTAATTATTTTTCCCATAAAGGAGTCTACGATACTTAATGATGAAATATCTAAGATTACTCCTCTAAAACTATGTCTTTGTAAAAGGTTTGCAATATCATCTTGCAGTTGCAAACCTTGGCTGTCATAAATATCAGTCTGTATTGAGATTAACAATAGATTTCCTATCTTCAGCACTGGTATTTTTTCCATACTCTAAAATATTTTTCTTTGTTTTTCTTCCAATAATTTCCAGAGCAGTTTTTATTGCCTCAGACATAGAGCCTTTAGTTATTGTTTGTCCTAAATCAATATCAAGGTTAATAATCGTTTGTGCAATATTTGGACTTATACCACTTATAATACAAGTTGCGCCCATTAGTTTTGCTGCCGCTGCTGTTTTCAAAATATGTTGAGCTGTAACGGTATCTAGCGTAGAAACTCCTGAGATGTCGATAATGGCTACATCAAAACCAGTATCGTTAATGGCATTTAGCAAAGTATCCATAATTTGCTGTGCACGAACACTATCTATTGTACCTATTATCGGCACACCCAAAATACCATCCCATATATTAATTATAGGTGTAGAAGCTTCCAATAACTCTTGTCTCTGCCTTTTAATAATTTCTTCGCGGTCAGCCACAAAAGTATCGAATATGATAGTACCTAACTCATCAATTATTTTGCTAAGTATTTTTATCTCTTTTACTAGAACTAGTGCATCGTTTTCGTACTCTTCTAGTAAAAGGTTAAATAATATGTTTTTAAGACTAAATATGTATAACGCACTCTCTTTTGCAGAAAAACCCAAAGCCGTATTTTTTTGAGCAATCTCCACCACCATCTTTTTAAGCGGAATAAACTCAGGAGAATTTACATCAAAAGTATTTGGAGTTAAAACATCAGATAGCTCTGTTAAAAAATTTTTTATTTCATTATATAACTCAGGTTCATCTGATATCTGAAAGTTGTAAATATTGCTTTGTTTAAGAACATTTAACCACTCATCTAAGATCTTCTGTTCGTCCCTTTTAATTAAATCAACTGTTGCGCTTTTCATAGAATTAATTTTCCCTAAATCTCTTAATAAATATTGAAATTTAAAATATTTGTACTAATTGTGATATTTTTTATACCTCATGTGACATAAAGCATAATAATCTTCTCTTTTGAAAAAATACCCTATTAACAGTAATTGATATTTCTAAAAACGAGCCCTAAATCATAATATAATTTTGTTTTTAACTAAAAATAAGTGAATTATTCTAAATATATCAAACATCCATAATTTCCTGAAAAATATAACAATATTCACATTTATTTAAATTTTTTCGTGATACGGCCAAATTTTAGAATGTTTCTAAATGGTAATGCTAATACTTACAATTTTGTTTATTTTATTCGTCAAGACTATCGCTAAAATGGCTTTTAAACATGATAAACCCAGAATTATCACCATCTACTTTAAAGCAACAAAGCTTGGCAGTTAAAGCACTACCTTTTATTATTTGCTTTTTATTGCCAGCACTCAATATTTTAAATAATAGAACTGATAGCTTCGACTTTAACACCCTAAAAATAACTCCCAGATGGTTATTCGTATCCTGTTTCTTACTGTTTCTTTGGTTTTTAAATGAAAAATTATCAGAAAAGTTTAACTATTTTGTCATAGTCATAGCTAATGCCATCAGCATTGCCCTGCTAATTGCTTGTGAGTACTATATATTCCCAGATTTTTTGAGTCTCTCCTATTATGTTTCTTATTGGAATATAGCCACAAAGCTTGGAGTTGCTTCGGCACTTTTTTTAACCATACAATATACCATTAAGTCTAGCAGCTCAGTAGAAAGATTAAAGAGTGAAAACTACCTGCTAAAATCAGAAAACTACAAAGCGCAATTAGAGCAATTAAAGAAACAGGTAAACCCGCACTTTTTATTTAACTCCCTTAGCACGTTGCGCACCATGATAAGGGCAAACAGCCCAAACTCAGAAGATTTTGTATTGAACCTCTCCGATGTTTATCGACAAATTCTACAAACCCGAAAGTCTAACACTGTTAGCTTAAAAGAAGAAATAATGTTTTTAAATGCTTATTTGTATCTGATAAAAGTAAGACACGAAGATGCTTTAATCACCGAGATGGATATTAAAGAAGAAGCACTTGCTTACGATATACCTGTTTTTGCACTACAACTACTGGTTGAAAATTGCATTAAACATAATATTGTATCAGAATCTAAACCTTTGCATATTAAAATATATCAACAAGACGAAACCTCTATTTCTGTGAGCAATAATTTCCAACCCAAAAAGCGAAAATCAGAGTCTCTGGGAGTGGGTTTAAGCAATCTGCAAAAAAGATATGAACTTATTGGTATTAGCAAGGGTATAGAAATAATACAAGAAAATGGTAATTACACTGTCACGCTTAAATTATTCTAATTATGAATGTACTCATTGTAGAAGATGAGAAAAAAACTGCCGAACTGCTAAAAGAAATGATTGAAGAGCAGCCAGACTATTTGGTAGTAAATATTTGCGATAGTGTAGAGAGTACGGTTGCCTACCTTAAAAAACACCAGCAAAAACTCGATTTAATCTTTCTAGACATACAACTGGCAGACAGCGAAAGCTTCGAAATATTTGATGTTGTAGAAGTAAGTACCCCAGTAATTTTCTGCACGGCTTTCGACGAGTATGTAATGCAGGCTTTTAAAAACAATGGCGTAGATTATATCTTAAAACCTTTTAAAGAGTCTGACATATTACAAGCCTTAGGCAAGATAGAAAAGCTGAGAAACTCTTTAACCAAAGGCGTATTGCCACAAGACCAATACAACTCTTTTGGAAGTGAGAAAAAAGAATATCAAAAATCTTTTATTGTAAGGTATCGCGAAGTAATGTTTCCTATTTCTGTGGATGACATTGCCTTTATTTTACTAGAAAACGAGATTGTAAACATCTTTAACTTTAAAGGAGAAAAGTTTGCCATTTTTAAAAAGCTAGACGAGATAGAAAGCTCTGTAGACAACAAACAATTTTTTAGAATTAACCGGCAGATGATTGTTAACCGCAATGCGATTAAAGAGATTGTTCCTTATTTTAATAGAAAAGTAATTGTACAATTAAAGATTAACATTCCTAAAAAAGTCATAGTAAGCCGCTTAAAAGTTACTCCTTTTATCTCTTGGATAGAAAAACCCGAATAAGCCTTTGACACCTCACCACAACAAATGTACATTTCACTAATACATTTGTTCAACTCATCTTTTTATAGGTTTTCCATCCATTTACTTCCCTGCACCTTTGTATCGTGAATAACAAAACGATACAACCATGTTAAGTATACCTTTATATATTTTAATATTAATCGCAAATTTGGATATAGTTTCCTTACAACCAAGTGCCGATACTATTATCGGTACCTGGTTAAACGATGAGAAATCTGCCAACATAGAAATCTACAAAGAAGACAATAAATACTTTGGCAAAATAGTATGGCTCAAAGAACCCAAAACGCCAGAAGGTAAAACCAAAACCGATGTTAACAATCCAGACCGCGATTTAAGAGAAAGACCTATAGTAGGCCTTACCATTATTTACGACCTAGAGTACGACGATGGAGAGTGGATTGATGGAACAGTTTACAGTGCCAGACAAGGCAGAACCGCAAACTGTGAGATTACGATAAAACCAGATGGTAATTCGCTAGAAATTACGGCTTCCAAATTTGGCTTTTCCAGAACCAAAATCTGGACAAGAATATAATTCTCTACCCCATTTACTTTGATACGGCTAATAAACAATAGCATAAAATACAAACACATGAAGTTCAGCGCAATTTACTATGGTTTGTTCATTTTACAGGGAGTGCTGTCTTCGCTTTATGCGCAAGACAGTCTCTCCACTGTAAAATTGCAATCAGTATCAACTGCCATTGATTATGCACTAAAAAACAACCCTGATTTAAATATCTACTTGCTGCAACAAGATAAGGCGAATTCAGAATTTAAAACTTCTAAAAACTATATGTTGCCAGAAGTTTCGGCTAGTGCAAGCAGACAAATCAATATAAATCTACCCACTACCATTTTACCAGGCGAAATATTTGGGCAACCGGGAGAAACAGTAGCAGCACAATTCGGACAGAAATACACTTTTAATGCAGGTGTAACAGCCACTAAAAGCATTTTAGACTGGCAAGCCAAAACACAGAAGAAGATTGCAGAGGTAAATAAAGAGTTAGCCACTTTGCAGACAGGTGCATTTGAGCAAAAATTAAAGGAGCAAGTCGCACTTTATTACTACACTGCCATCATTACCAAAAAGGCATTAAACATCAATAAAAGCGATTTACATGTAGCAGATAGCATTTTGCTTTTAACCAGTCAAAAATTTGAGAAGGGTTTGGTAGATCAGTTTGCAGTAAACCAAGCAGAGATTAATGCCAACAACATAGAGCAGAATATTAATGCTAATAAAATATTGCTAGCACAAAGTGTAAACCAGCTTCAAATAATAATGGGGCTTAAATCTGCCGAGCAATTGGTGTTTGAAGAAGAAGTGGAAACCAAATTAAAAGACTGGAAATATCAATCAGAACTTGGCTACGATAAAAACCTGAGTGTTTACGAATATCAGTTTAAGAGTTCTGAATTGAATTTGAAGCTTCAAAAAACAGCCAAACTACCTAAGTTCAACACCACTTTTTACTGGGGTCAACAACAGTTTAGAGATGATTTCGCCCTAGAGTTCGACAGCGGTTCGTGGACAGATTATAGTTATCTGTTTCTAAGCATTAATGTGCCTGTTTTTACAGGATTTAGAAATAAGAATAAAATTAAAACTGCACAAATAGAGTCTGAAATTGCCCGTACCAACTTATTAAATGAACAGATAAAAACAGAAGCCAAAGACGAGCTACTCTTAAACGAATATAGATTTAGTGTGGATAATATGCAGGCTGTGTACGAGAATTTTATGCTCACCAGCCAGAATAAAGATTTATCATTCGAACAGTACGAACAAGGAATTATTAGCCTTGACCAATATTTCAAAACATTTGAAGACTACCTAAAAGCCGAAAGTGCCTACTTAAATGCACTCTCAAACACATACAGCTATTATGCGACTCTATTATCAAGAAATTAATAAGATGAAAGCAAGAAAACTCTATACAATACTACTGATTGTAACTTACTGCCTTTTACTGGTAAGTTGCTCTAACAAGCAAACTACCATGCCAGTCGAAAAAGATGTGATTGATGCTGTTTTTGCCAGTGGCCACATCACTACGTCAGACGAATATATTGTAACTGCTAACACGGAGGGCTACATTACCAAAGCTTATGTAAAAGAAGGTGATAGCGTAAAGATAGATAAACCGCTTTTTACTCTTTCTAATGATGTGCAATCTGCTCAGCTCGAAAATGCCATTGCCAATTACAATGAAGCATTAAGCAAAGCAAATGAAGATTCACCACAAATAAGGCAATTGCAAATTCAAATCGAACAGGCCAAAAATCAACTTGAACTTGATAAGAAGAATTATGAAAGATATGCCAGTTTGATAAAAAGCAATGCTGTTTCTCAAGTGGAATTCGACAAGATAAAATTGCAATTCGAAGCTTCTCAAAACAACCTAGAAGTACAAGAAAAATCACTGGCAGACTTAAAGAGCAACTTAAACTTAAACTTGGATAATGCAGCTACTCAGCTCAAAATCCAACAAGAAAATAATAGCGATTACATCCTTTCATCAAGCATTAATGGAAAGGTGCTCGACATTAACAAAAGCCAAGGCGAATTAGCAAAAAGAGGTGAAGCCATTGCCAGAATTGGAGGTGGAGATATTGTAATAAAACTGTTTGTAGCGGAAGAAGACATCAACTACATCATAGAAGGACAAAAGGCTGTAATCTCGCTTAATACCGAAAAAGAAAAGCTATACGATGCTGTGATTAGCAAAGTATATCCCTCTTTCGATAAGCAGGAACAATCTTTTATTGTAGAAGCCACTTTTAGTGGCAGCACACCAAAAGTTTACGATGGCACACAGTTACAAGCCAACATCATTATTGGTAAAAAACAAGGTGTGGTTATCATTCCCAGTGAATATCTGCAAAAGGGAGACAGTGTTATGCTGGAAGACAAAAACAAAAAAGTAGCGGTAAAAACAGGAATCAAAAATGATGATTGGGTAGAAATTATCGCCGGAGTAAATCCTTCTGACAAAATTGCTGTAAAATGAAATTCAAAATACACAGGTATATACCGTTCCAGAAAACCAACCATAAGATTGCCATTACACACCTCACATCTAATGTAAAACAGGTGATTGTTGCCATGCTGAGTGTAACTTTTGGCATCTCAATGTATGTGTTTATGAATGGATTTATGAAGGGCGTAAACGACACACAAACTGGTCTTGCATTTAGCACACTGTCTCATGTGAGAATCTATAACGATTTGCCAGAAGACAACTCTAATTTATTAAGCCGCTATGTAAATAATGATGTAGCAGTAAACATTAGAAACCCGAAAGTGATACAATACACTGAGGGCATCAAGAACTCCGAAAAAATTATCAACCAGCTTAAAAACTATTCTGAAATTGATGCGGTAACGCCGCAAGTAAACATCAATGTGTTTTTTAGAAATGGTTCTATTAAGGTAAATGGCATGCTGTCGGGAATTGATGTGGAAAATGAAGATTTACTCTTCCAAACATCAGATTATATGGTAGATGGTGACTGGCATGAGTTGAACCATAGAAACGATGGAATAATTCTAGGGCAAGGACTCGCCAAAAAGCTCAGCCTAAAAGTGAATGATAATATTATTGTTTCCACGGCTGATGGTGCTACCAGAAACTATAAAATTATAGGAATTTTAGCCACTACCCTAGCCAGTGTAGACAACTCAAAAGCTTATATAAAAATCGGCACAGCCAGACAGATTCTTTCTAAAAACATGGGCTATGTTACCGATATTCAGATCAACATTAAAGATTTTAATACGGCTACCAAAATAGCAGAAGAGATTAACCCAATCACCAATTACAAAGTGGAACCTTGGCAAGAAGCCAATGGGCAATTAGATGCAGCAAATGCTTTGAGAAACATCATTGCGGTAGCTGTTTCTTTAACGATTTTGCTAGTAGCTGGCTTCGGGATTTACAACATCATGAACATGTCTGTAAATGAAAAAATCAGAGAAATTGCCATACTCAAAGCCATGGGTTTTGATGGCAAAGACATAGTTGAAATATTTCTGGAACAATCCATCATTATCGGTATTTTAGGCGGCCTAGTCGGAATGGTTTTCGGCTACATCATCTCATCAATCGTAGATAATATCCCTTTTAAAATAGCCACCTTAGACTCATTGCCCATGGAATTCCAAACGGTGGATTATGTAATGGCATTCGTCTTTGGGGTAATCACCACATTTGTAGCTGGTTACCTGCCAGCAAGAAAAGCATCTCAAGTAGACCCTGTAGAAATTATAAGAGGTTAATTATGAAAGATTTAGCATTATCAGCCAAAAGCATAGAAAAATATTTTCACCAGCCACAAACTTTTCAGGTTTTAAAGAATATAAACTTTGAGGTAAAAAAAGGCGAATTTCTGGCACTCGTCGGTAAATCGGGTTCTGGTAAATCCACATTGTTGTATGTGCTATCTACCATGGATACAGACTATTCTGGCAAACTGGAAATTAACGGCTCACCCGTAACTGGAAAAACCCAAAACGAATTAGCTGCTTTCAGAAATGCGCACATCGGTTTTGTATTTCAGTTTCATTACCTCTTGCCAGAGTTTACCGCGATAGACAATGTGATGTTGCCAGCATTAAAACTGGGCAATAAACCCAAAGAAGAAATACGCGAAAAAGCTTTGGCAAACCTCGACTTGTTGGGTTTAAAACCTCAAGCAGAAAAACAGGCTAACAAACTTTCGGGTGGACAGCAACAGCGAGTGGCCATTGCCAGAGCTTTAATAAATGAGCCGGCAATTATTATGGGAGACGAACCTACTGGTAATCTCGATTCTAAAAACACCAAAATTGTATTCGACATTTTTAAAGAACTCGCTGCTGAAAGAGGGCAAACCATTATTTCTGTAACTCACGACGATGAATTTGCCGCCAATTGCGACAGAGTAATCGAACTCTCAGACGGTGAATTGGTCTAAGTCAATTTCTAAAAACTTTTACCTCAACTATCAACACACTTTCAACCAGACAATTATCAGCTCGAAATTATTATGAACAAACTTTATTCATCTAATGCGATTCTCAAAATTAACATCGATTTTGTGCATGCTAATCACATGTGCATCTACTCAAACTATCTTAGCTCAATTAAGTAACAAAAGCAGAGTGCAAAGCCAAAGTGAAGCATATAGCACTAAGAAATTTATACCGGCTGTAACGCTCAATCTTAAGTCTGAATTTCCCTTACAGCATGCTATTAGTATAGAGTTTGCCACGCAAAAGTTCATTTCTTTTTATGTAGGTATGGGCATGTTTTCCAGAGCTTATGCGGTTACTGCTACTAATTTCTTACCCGCTGAAAATACGGAGGAAGAAATGCGACAAAAATTTATAAAAGACAAAATGGAAAACGGCTCTGTATTAGAACTGGGCAGCTATTACCATTTTGTAAAGAAAAAAGATGTGTATGTAGGACTCAACATTCAGTTTCAGCAATTTAAACTCTCTGCCACTCCGCAAGAATTAGTGGAAGAGTACGACTTTGCAGACTCACAAAACCTTGGAGAAACGCTACAAGATTTAATTGATAATAACAGCACCATCAATGCATTTTACGAAAACACCATTATTGAACCTCAAGTAAAACCGATTCAGTTAGGCATTACCATTGGCAAAAGATTTCCACTCACCAGAAACCGAAAATTGGCTCTAAACACCGAAATCGCCTATCATTTTAATATTGCTACTTACACCACCTTAACTTCAACTTCGCTTGCAGGGCAAATTTTGATCAACAACATCATTAATCCGATTCTGGAAAATAACACCGATGCGAGCTTTAACTCTTTTAATCTGCCATCAGTCTCACTTAGGCTTAATTATCAGCTCAGTAATCGGATTTTTTATTGACATCAGATTTCAAAAAATTAATGAGTTAGACGATATTTCAATTTCTTTCTCAACAACTTCTTGGGCAGAAACTTTTTCTTCCGTTTTCGCTGCTTCTTTGTCTTCGGAATTATTTGAATTGCAAGAAATTAAAAAAAGTAGTAAAAAAGATAATAGCTGATAAAACTTCATTTAGGATTAATTAAGCCGGTTTTAAAGCCACAATATAGAATTTTTTACTGATGTATATTCTGAAAGCTTCATTATAAATTGGGATGAGATATTGGTTTTAAATTTTAAGCCTTTACATTTGTAGCGTTGAAAAAACTACTTTCCATATTAACCCTTCAGCTATTTGTATTTGGCTTGTTTAGCCAGAGTTTTATCGTATTAAATTACGAGCTGAACAAAGAAGTACTCACAGAGCTTTTTTGTATTAATAAGGAAAAACCAATGACTATGTGTATGGCAAAATGCCATCTACAAAAGCAGCTAGAGCAAGA
This sequence comes from Thalassovita sp., assembly GCA_002729595.1. GTDB lineage: Bacteria > Bacteroidota > Bacteroidia > Cytophagales > Flammeovirgaceae > Chondrinema. The sequence goes on from PBYL01000147.1 coordinate 12,405, forward strand.
TCAGGAACAAAAAGAGAAAAAACA
>PBYL01000148.1 GCA_002729595.1 Thalassovita sp.
TCCAGCGTGCCGCCGGTTTGCTGCAACACCCAGTCCAGGGTCTCTTGGAGGCTGGTTTCGTCGGCATAGTCCAGGCGGATGCTTTCTAGCCCTTCGGCGCGCAGGCGTTCGACATCCTGTTGCTGCCGGCAGGTGGCAAAGACGCGCCAGCCGGCCCGTTTCAGCCCGTGTGCCGCGTCATAGCCGATACCCGAGGAACAGCCGGTGATCAGGATGGATTTCGTCATTTGCGTGTCGCCCTTTGCCCGTTGTCACAGGGCTAGGGGAAATTGGGGCGGGTTGCAATGCGGGGCCGCAGGGGCTTAGCTGGGCACCTTGGTCAGCAGACGCGAGGCCATCCAGCCGACGCGGCCATTCTCTTCGACGCGCAGCTTGACCCAGCCGTTGCCCGGCTCTTGCAGTACCTGAACACGTGTGCCGCGGGTCAGGCGCAGCACGATATTATAGCTGGTCGCCGGCCCCATGCGCATGTTCACCCGCGACCCGGCCACCTTGCGGATGTCCGGGGCCGGAGTTTCGTCGATCGTGGCGATTTCAGGGTCGTCTTTCGCTTCTGGATCCGGTGTTGCGGCGGGCTGTGCGTCGGATTGCGCGGGGGGCGTAACCTCGGCCGGATCAAAAGCCGCGCGGGTGACCATCGCGGCGGGCACCTCGATTTCGCGCTGCGCCAGGGCTGCGGCCTCGGCTTTTTCAGCGGCGTCCTGAGCGGCCTTGGCAGCGGCCAGTTCTTTCTTTGCTTGCAGGTCGGCAGTGAATTCAGTGCCGCCGCTGGCTTCGTAAAAAGCCCAGCCCAGAAACACGAAAGTCAGCAGTATATAGCGCAGCATTGCGCGTCCCCCTTTACACAAACGCATTAACGAATTGAGGCCAGTATAACATGCAAGCCCCGCAAAGCTTATGGGGAAACCCGTAAAACTGTTCCCCGGACATCAAAACACTGTACGGAATTCTTCAACGCACAGGGCGATTTAGCGACGCGGGTGCAACCTATGAGAATTGTTTCAGGCGATTTGGGCCTGTGACTTGCCGCGTTAGATTTTGGGCGGTACACAGCATTTATGAGCGATCTGCTGGATGACCCCAACATGAACCCCACTGAGCTGGCCGAGCCTTTGCGTCGGGCCATTGGTGACCGTTACCTGACCTACGCGCTAAGCACGATTATGCACCGGGCGCTGCCCGATGCGCGGGACGGATTAAAACCTGTGCACCGGCGAATCCTTTTTGCCATGCGCGAGCTGCGACTCACCTCGGGCGGGGGATTCCGTAAATCCGCGAAAATCAGCGGCGACGTGATGGGCAACTATCACCCGCATGGCGATGCCGCGATCTATGATGCGATGGCGCGTCTGGCGCAGGATTTCGCCGTGCGCTATCCGCTGGTGGACGGGCAGGGGAATTTCGGCAATATCGACGGGGATAACCCGGCCGCCAGCCGATACACCGAGGCCCGGATGACCGCCGCCGCCGAGGCTCTGCTGGAGGGGCTGAACGAAAACGCCGTCGATTTTCGCGAAAACTACGATGGCACCCTGACCGAGCCCGTGGTGCTGCCCGCCGCCTTTCCCAACCTGCTGGCCAATGGGGCCGCGGGGATTGCGGTGGGGATGGCAACGAACATCCCGCCTCATAATATCGAAGAGCTGTGCAACGCCTGCCTGCATCTGATCAAGTCCCCCGATGCGCGCGATGACACGTTGCTGCAATATGTGCCGGGCCCCGATTTTCCCACCGGCGGTGTGATCGTCGAGCCGCAGGAAAACATCGCCAAGGCGTACCGTACCGGGCGCGGCAGCTTCCGCCTGCGCTGCAAATGGGAGGTCGAGGATCTGGGCCGTGGCCAATGGCAGATCGTCGTCACGGAAATCCCCTATCAGGTGCAGAAATCCAAGCTGATCGAGAAACTGGCCGAGGTCATCCAGACCAAGAAAGTGCCGATTCTGGCCGATGTACGTGACGAATCCGCCGATGACATCCGCTTGATTCTGGAACCCAAATCCAAAAACGTGGACCCTCAGCTGCTGATGGGCGCGCTGTTCCGCAATACCGATCTTGAGGTCCGGTTCAGCCTGAACATGAACGTGCTGATTGATGGGGTGACGCCCAAGGTCTGCTCGCTCAAGGAAGTGCTGCGCGCGTTTCTGGATCACCGCCGTGACGTGCTGCAACGGCGCTCGCGTCACCGGCTGGATAAGATTGATCACCGTCTGGAAGTGCTGGAAGGTTTCATCATTGCCTTTCTGAATCTGGACCGGGTGATCGACATCATCCGGTACGATGACGACCCCAAGGCCGCGCTGATGGCGGAAAACTGGGGGCTGAAACATGCCCGCGCCACGTCCGAGACCGATTATCACTCGCCCTTGCCCAGTGGCGGCGAGGGGGAGCTGTCCGAGGTCCAGGCCGAAGCGATCCTGAACATGCGCCTGCGCAGCCTGCGCCGGCTGGAAGAGATCGAGCTGGTCAAGGAACGCGATGCCCTGATGGCCGAACGCGCGAACCTTGAGGATCTGCTGGCCGACGAGGGGCTGCAATGGGGCCGCATCGCCGAAGAACTGCGCGAGACCCGCAAGAAATTCGGCAAGGATTACGAACGCGGCAGCCGCCTGAGCCAGTTCGCCGAAGCCACCGAGGCCGAAGAGGTTCCGCTGGAGGCGATGATCGAGCGTGAACCGATCACGGTGGTCTGTTCGCAAATGGGCTGGATCCGCGCGATGACGGGCCATATTGACCTGACCCGCGAGCTGAAATTCAAGGATGGGGATGGGCCTCGGTTCATTTTCCATGCAGAGACCACGGATAAGCTGCTGATTTTTGCGTCGACCGGGCGGTTCTATACGGTGCAGGCCAGCAATCTGCCGGGCGGGCGCGGCATGGGAGAACCGCTGCGCCTGATGGTGGATCTGCCGAACGAGGCCGAGATCGTCGATCTGTTCATCCACAAACCTGGGCAGAAGCTGCTGGTGGCCTCGTCCGAGGGCAATGGGTTTGCTGTCAGCGAAGATGAGATCCTGGCGCAGACCCGGACCGGCAAACAGGTGCTGAATGTCGGCAAGGAGGCGCGGGCACAGCTGGTGCGGCCGATTGTCGGGGATCACGTGGCGATTGTCAGTCAGAACGGGAAATTCCTGGTCTTCGCGGCCTCGGAACTGCCCGAGATGGCGCGAGGCAAGGGCGTGCGTCTGCAAAAGTACAATATGGCGCGTGGCCGGCAGGGGACGCTGGAGCTGGATGGTGGCCTGAGCGATATTACCACTTTCAACTGGGCCGAGGGGCTGAGCTGGGAGATGGGCGGGGGCAAGACCCGCCACGAGCCTGACCTGACCGAGTGGCTGGGCAAGCGCGCCGGGGTGGGCAAGAAGCCGCCCTATGGGTTCCCGCGCGATTTCAAGTTCAGCTAAAAGGGGCGCGCTGTCGCGCGCGCTGGATGTCTCGTCATCGGCCTTTGGCCTCTTCCTCGGGGCGGGCCGGAGGGGCGTGGCGGTGCGCGGGCTAGGGTAGCCTTTCGGCCTGAAGCCAGACGCCGCCTTCGGGGCGCAGGGTCAGGATCATGACGGGCTTGGGGGCGCGGCCGGGAATGGCTGTGAAGCGATACTGTGCCAGAAGTGTGGCCAGGATGATCACGGCCTCTTGCAGGGCGAAGCTGGCGCCGATGCAGATGCGGGGGCCGTCTCCGAAGGGGAGGTAGGTGAACCGTGCGATGGATTTGCGATCGGCGAAGCGGTCCGGGTGAAAGGCGTCGGGGGCATCCCAGAGCAGGTGGTTTCTGTGCAGCGCATAGAAGGGCAGGATGACGGTGTCGCCGGGTTGAATTGTGCGTCCGCCCAGGATGTCCGGTTTCTGCGCGGTGCGCGAGACAAGCGCGGCGGGTGGATAGAGCCTGAGCGCCTCGTCGATGATCATGCGAATAAAGGGCAGGTCGGGCACGTCCTGGGCGGTGGCCGGCGCGCCGGGAGAGAGCACGGATTGGGCCTCTTGCCGGGCGCGGCTTTGGATGGCGGGATCATGGGCGCACAGATACAGCGCCCAGGCCAGGGTCAGGGCGGTTGTTTCATGCCCGGCGACGATAAAGGCCAGCAGGTTGTCGCGCAGCTCGGCTGTGTTCATGCGGCGTTTGGTTTCGGGGTCTTCGCCAGCCAGCAGCAGATCGAGCAGATCGGGAATGCCCGAAGGGGGCGCGTTTTTCCGGCTTTCGATGGCGTGGTCGGCCATTTTTTTCATCTGTTTCACGGCGCGGCCCGCGAACAGGCGGTTGGGGCGGGGGATCCAGTCGGGGGCGCTGAACATGTCCAGCAGGCTGACGCGGCCGGCCTCGGCGATATAGCTGTCGATGGCGGTGTGCACGGCGCTGCGATCGAAACCTTCATCGCCCGAGAAGGTGACATCGCTGATCACTTCGAACGTGGCGCGCACCATGGTGTCATACATATCGACCGCCCTGTTGCCCGCCTGGGCAATCCGATCCGAGGCACGCAGGGCGGCGGCGGTCATGATCGAGCTGAGATTCGTGATGTTGCGATGCGAAAAAACCGGGGCCGCAGCGCGTCTTTGCCAGCGCCAGTGCGCGCCTTCGGCGACGAACAGCGAGTCGCCGATCGCCGGGCGCAGCAGGTTCTTTGTGACGTTGGATTTGGGGTAATCGTCCAGTCTTTCCAGCAAAATCCGGCGCAGGGCCTGCGGGTCCATCACCATATGCCAGCGCGCGCCGGTTTTGCCTGAAACCATCGGTTGTTTGGTGGCGATGTCGGGAATGATCGACAGAATGTTGCGGCGCGCGGCGGCCAGGCTGGCCAGCAGGCCAAGCGGCTGAGTGACCAGCGGAACGCGGGCGGGCAGGGGAACAGTGTCAGACATTTCGGCCTCCGTTGTTGAAAGTATAGGCGGCGAAACCGGCCTGGCAATCTGCCCTGCCGATTGCGCGGCGCGGCGGGGTGCTTTATCTCGGGGGTATGGATCAGATCAGGAGCCGCAAATGACCCGTATCCTTGCCGTTATGACTTTGCTGATCGGGCTGGCCGCCTGCACGAACCCCAACGATCTGGATCAGGCACCCGCCGATCTGGGCGCGTTCAAGCTGGAGCATAACATCGTCGTGGCGCCGAAGATGGTCAAAGGGCCGGTCTCGCGTGAGGCAACGCCGGACGAATGGATTGCCAGCCTGACCGGAGCCATCGCCGAACGCTTTGACCGCTATGACGGCCAGCAGCTGTATCATTTCGGCGTGTCGGTCGAGGGCTATGTTCTGGCGCAGCCGGGAATTCCGGTGGTGGCCTCTCCTAAATCGGTGCTGATCATCAACCTGACGGTCTGGGACGATGCCAAGGGCAAGAAGCTGAATGAAAAGCCCCAGCAGATCACAGTGCTGGAAAGCTTCTCAACCAAATCGGTCCTGGGGTCGGGGCTGACCCAAAGCAAGGAAGAGCAGATGCTGGGCCTGTCGCGCAATGCGGCCAAGCAGATCCAGGATTTCCTGGTCAAGAAACACTCGGAGGAAGGGTGGTTCCTGCGGCAGGAAACCGCGACAGATTCGGCCAGCCAAGACGCCGATCCCGCACCCAGGGCCGACTGAGCCCCCGCTGCTGCTGAACAGGGATCCACATAGGTGCATAACTGCATCGCGTTGGGTGCATCCAAGGCTTGATTTCCGGTTCCCAAACCAATAAATCGGCCTCCGAAGATCAAACCGGGCCATTGGGGCCCCCAAATGCGAGGCGCCATAGAATGGCAAAGGAAAAGTTTGAACGTAGCAAACCGCACGTTAACATCGGCACGATTGGTCACGTTGACCACGGTAAGACGACGCTGACGGCGGCGATCACCAAGTATTTCGGTGACTTCAAAGCGTATGACCAGATTGATGGCGCGCCGGAAGAGAAAGCGCGCGGGATCACGATCTCGACGGCGCACGTGGAATACGAGACCGAGACCCGCCACTACGCGCACGTCGACTGCCCCGGCCACGCTGACTATGTGAAGAACATGATCACCGGCGCGGCGCAGATGGACGGCGGTATCCTGGTTGTGAACGCAGCCGACGGCCCGATGCCCCAAACCCGCGAGCACATCCTGCTGGCGCGTCAGGTTGGTGTGCCTGCGCTGGTCGTGTTCCTGAACAAGGTTGACCAGGTTGACGACGAAGAGCTGCTGGAGCTGGTGGAAATGGAAGTCCGCGAGCTGCTGTCCGAATACGACTTCCCCGGCGACGATATTCCGATCATCGCAGGTTCGGCCCTGGCCGCAATGGAAGGCAAGAACCCGGAAATCGGTGAAGAGAAGATCAAAGAGCTGATGGCCGCCGTGGATGCCTACATCCCCGAGCCCGAGCGCGCGATCGACCAGCCCTTCCTGATGCCGATCGAAGACGTGTTCTCGATCTCGGGTCGTGGTACCGTTGTGACCGGCCGTGTCGAGCGTGGCGTGATCAACGTTGGCGACGAGATCGAAATCGTCGGCATCAAGGACACCACCAAAACCACCTGTACCGGCGTTGAAATGTTCCGCAAGCTGCTGGACCGCGGCGAAGCGGGCGACAACATCGGCGCGCTGCTGCGCGGCATCGACCGCGAGTCGGTCGAGCGTGGCCAGGTTCTGTGTGCCCCCGGTTCGGTGAACCCGCACACCAAGTTCGAAGCCGAGGTCTACATCCTGACCAAGGAAGAGGGCGGCCGCCACACCCCGTTCTTCGCGAACTACCGTCCGCAGTTCTACTTCCGTACCACGGACGTGACCGGCACCTGCATCCTGCCCGAGGGCACCGAGATGGTGATGCCCGGCGATAACCTGAAACTGTCGGCCGAGCTGATCGCCCCGATCGCGATGGAAGAAGGCCTGCGCTTCGCCATCCGCGAAGGCGGCCGCACCGTCGGTTCGGGCGTTGTGTCCAAAATCATCGAGTAAGGGTGGCTTTGCGCAAGCAAAACGCCCGTTAGCGACAGGCGATTTCCCAACGGAAACCCCGCCGAAAGCCGACCGATAAAAACCAACAAAGGGCCGCTCAACAAAGCGGCCCTTTTGCTGTGAGTGGTTGATGGTCGGCCGCGTCCGTGCTTGTCTGGGTGGACCTCAGAAACCCCGGAGCCATTTCATGACAGAGCCTTTCGTCACCTATGCCTATGCCCTGGATGGCACCGAGGCGGGCCAGCCTCTGGCCGGCGCGGCTTTGTTGCAGGCCCTGCGTGCCGATGCGCCGGCCTGGGCGCATCTGGATGGCAAGGATCCGGCGGCGAACGGCTGGATCTCGGCGCAGCTGGATTATCTGGATCCACAGGCGATTGAGGCGCTCTTGGATGTGGACACGCGCCCGCGCCTGACGGTGCTGGGCAGCGGTATGATCCTGATTCTGCGCGGCATGAACTTTAACGCGGGCGAAGACCCCGAGGACATGGTCTCGGTTCGGATGTGGATTGATCCGCATCGGATTGTCACGATTTCGCGCAAACGGGTCTGGGCGATTGAACGGATGCACGAGGCTCTGGCTGCGGGGCGGGGCCCCAGCGATGCGGGCAGTTTTCTGGTAAATCTGATCGAAGACATCACCACCAATATCGCAAAATTCCAATCGGGCCTGGACCAGAAAGCCGAGGAACTGGAGCATAAGGTCATATCAGAAGGGACCGAACGGTTGCGCCGTCAGGTGGTGGACATGCGTTTGCAGATCATCGCGGCGCGGCGCTACATGGGGCCGCAAAGGGATGCTTTGGCTGAGATCGGCAGGGCGAAGCTGGAGCTTCTGGATCAGACCACCCGGCGCGAGATCGAAGAAGAGCACCTGAAAATGACCCGAGTGGTCGAGGACATGGACGAGTTGCGCGAACAGGCCTCGGTTCTGCGCGAGGAACTGTCGGGGCAATTGTCGGACCGCCTGAACCGCAACATGTTCATGCTGTCGATTCTGTCGGCGATTTTCCTGCCGCTGGGGTTCCTGACCGGGCTGTTTGGCGTCAATGTGGGCGGTTTGCCGGGGCTCGAGCGCAGCGATGCCTTCCTGTGGCTGTGCGGCGCCATGGGCGGGCTGGTGTTCCTTCAGGTGCTTGCCCTGTGGCACATGCGCTGGATCGGACGGGGCGGGTAGCTGTTTCGTGATTTTTTGTGCGAATCTGTCTTGCACATTTGGGCTGGGTCCACTAATCCGACACCCGGCCTGAAGGGGTATAGCTCAGCTGGTAGAGCGACGGTCTCCAAAACCGTAGGTCCCGGGTTCGAACCCTGGTGCCCCTGCCATTTCTCTGGAATAGATTAAATCCGTACCGCTGCGGGGCTTGTGTTTCGCGCGCCCCAGGCAGCAGGCTGGCGGTAATCTGAGCGGGGCGCGGCAGGCTGCTCTTGAAATCCTATGCCGGGCCGCGTATGTGACCCGCAATCCGTACAGAGAAGAATGTGATCCCCATGGCACGTACAAATCCGCTTCAATTCGTTCAGCAGGTCCGCACCGAGGTGGGCAAGGTGACCTGGCCGACCCGCCGCGAAGTCCTGCTGACCACGGTCATGGTCTTCCTGATGGCGACGCTGACCGCGATTTTCTTTGCGCTGGTTGATCTGCTGATCCGCGGCGGTCTGCGCGGGTTGCTTTCGTTCTTTGGCTAAGGGGCGAATTTTACCCTGTAAGGGTTGATTATTTCGGCTTTTGGGGGTAGGTGACAGGCCTGATCCGATCCATGGCGTGCGGCGATTCGTGTTGCACGCCGATTTTTTGTTTCGGAGAGGGCGGCCTAATGGCTGCAATTAAAGAATATTTTGGCCTTCGGGCCGCGGGATGCAAGGACTGAGGTCAGTATGGCGAAGCGTTGGTATTCGGTGAGCGTGCTCTCGAATTTCGAGAAAAAGATCGCCGAGCAGATCAAGACGGCTGTGGTCGAGAATGGTCTGGAAGATCAGATCGAAGAAGTTCTGGTGCCCACCGAAGAAGTGATCGAAGTGCGCCGCGGTAAGAAAATCACGACCGAGCGCCGCTTCATGCCCGGCTATGTGCTGGTGCGCATGGAAATGTCGGATCAGGGCTATCACCTGATCAGCTCGATCAACCGCGTCACCGGGTTTCTGGGGCCGCAGGGCCGTCCGATGCCGATGCGCGATGCCGAGGTGAACGCGATCCTGAACCGTGTCGAGGAAGGTGTCGAAGCGCCGCGCACCCTGATCCACTTCGAAGTGGGTGAGAAGGTCAAGGTCAACGACGGCCCGTTCGAAGATTTCGACGGCATGATCGAAGAAGTAGACGACGAGAACCAGCGCCTGAAGGTGTCGGTCTCGATCTTTGGCCGGGAAACCCCGGTCGAGCTGGAATTCACTCAGGTTACCAAGCAAGCCTGAGCCTGAACCGTGGGAGGCTCCGGGCGCGCGCGTCAGGGCCGGACCACACAACTGAGAGCCTGCGGAACGCGTTCCAAGGGCGTTGGAAAAAGGAGAGGCCAAATGGCCAAGAAACTGGTTGGTACGCTGAAGCTGCAGATCCCTGCAGGCCAAGCAAACCCCTCGCCGCCCGTGGGCCCCGCCCTGGGTCAGCGCGGCATCAACATCATGGAATTCTGCAAGGCGTTCAACGCCAAGACGCAGGAAATGGAAAACGGCGCTCCGTGCCCGACCATCATCAACTACTATCAGGACAAGTCCTTCACCATGGACATCAAGACGCCCCCCGCGTCTTACTACCTGAAGAAAGCTGCCGGTCTGAAGCCCGTCGGTAAGCGGAACCGTCCCAAGGGCGCTGAAAACCCCGGTCGTGAAGTGGTCGCCACCGTGACCGCCGCTCAGGTCAAGGAAATCGCCGAGGCGAAAATGAAAGACCTGAACGCCAACGACGTCGAAGGCGCAATGCAGATCATCCTGGGCTCGGCCCGGTCCATGGGCATCGAGGTGAAGTAAGATGGCAAAAGTCGGAAAACGCACCGCTGCTGCTCGTGAAGCATTCGCTGGTAAGGGCGATGTCTCGGTCGAGGATGCCGTCGCACTGGTCAAGGCAAACGCCACCGCCAAGTTCGACGAAACCGTTGAAATCGCAATGAACCTGGGTGTTGATCCCCGCCACGCTGACCAGATGGTCCGCGGTGTGGTGTCGCTGCCCAACGGCACCGGCAAAACCGTCCGCGTCGCTGTGTTCGCACGTGGCCCCAAAGCCGAAGAAGCGCAGGCCGCAGGCGCGGACATCGTGGGCGCCGAAGACCTGATGGAAACCATCCAGGGCGGCACCATTGAATTCGATCGCTGCATCGCGACCCCGGACATGATGCCCGTCGTTGGCCGTCTGGGTAAGATCCTGGGCCCGCGCAACCTGATGCCGAACCCCAAGGTCGGCACCGTGACCATGGACGTGAAAGCAGCCGTTGAAGCCGCCAAAGGCGGTGAGGTGCAGTTCAAGGCCGAAAAAGCCGGTGTCGTGCACGCTGGCGTCGGCAAGGCCTCGTTCGACGAAGGCAAGCTGGTCGAAAATATCAAGGCTTTCGTTGGCGCTGTTGCCAAGGCCAAGCCGGCAGGTGCCAAGGAGACTTTTGCCGAAATCTCTTTGAACACGTTGCCGTAAATCTTCTCAGCTATTTCCCTCGCCACCTCGTGCGCGGCAACA